>JAVBPK010000008.1:0-16840 GCA_031549625.1 Eubacteriales bacterium | reverse complement strand
AATGCGCGCTACTTGCGAAACATTTCGAAAAAAGCTGGGCCCTTTCCCTTGATGTTTTGAGTGCCGCTACCCTGCTATGGTTTTGCACTAACGACTGTATTATGGCACAAACAAAAACCATATGTCAATATTCCGCTTATTGTATTTTGCCCTATTACTGCGTAAGATACGACGCTTGCACCTGCTGAGCGTTTCTCTTATAATGATATCGGTTGGCATAGGCAAATCTTTATCCGTTTCGCTTTTTTCTTATCGGTTCTGTGCCTTTTCTTTATAAGATCGAACCAAATATATGTTTTGAAGGGGATCATCATGATAGAAGTTGTGGCTTTAGGCGAATTGCTGATCGATTTCACATGTGCGGATACCGACGCGCATGGCTACCCTACCATGGCCGCCCATCCCGGCGGAGCACCAGCCAATTTTCTTGCTGCGCTTCAAAAATACGGCATACAAAGCGCCATGTTTTCCGCCGTTGGCAATGATACCTTTGGGCACCTTCTTATATCTACTTTACAAACCGCCGGCATCGACACGCGCGGCGTCTTAGCGTTGGACTCATTCTTCACAACGCTTGCTTTTGTGACATTGGATCAAAACGGCGACCGCTCCTTTGCCTTTTCACGCAAGCCCGGGGCCGATACGCAAATTGCGTTCGAGGCATTGCCGCTTGCACTCTTAGACGAGGCTTCCGTGCTGCATTTTGGCACACTGTCGCTCACACATAACCCTGCCCGCGCCACCACCCGCGCCGCCCTTGCCTACGCGCGGGAATGCGGTAAGCTTATCTCCTTTGATCCCAACCTCCGACCGCCGCTCTGGGACGACCTTGCACGGGCAAAAGAAGAAATGCTATGGGGCCTTTCTCAGGCGGATGTGGTAAAGATCAGCGATGAAGAAGTACAATTTTTGTTTGGCGGCGGACTAGAGGACGGCGCGCAGCGCATATTGGCCGACTATGGCGTTTCGCTTGTGTTTATCACCCGCGGCAAGGACGGCTGTTATTATAAAAACGCGCTGGCGGAAGGATATGTGCAAAACTTCAACGAAGGATTACATGTGGTCGACACCACCGGTGCAGGCGATATATTTGGCGGCGCCGCCATGAGCAGACTGCTTGCCTCCCAAAAAGCGCCAGATGCTTTAACGGACGCGGAGCTCCGGCATATCGCCACATTTGCGTGCGCGGCCGCAAGCCTTTCTACCGAGCAGTTTGGCGGCATACACAGCGTGCCGGACAAGGCCGCCGTCTTGCGGCTGCTTGAAGGCAGAGCATAAAACAGTCGCTTACAGTTACGATAAAAGAACCACCGCAAAGATGGTTCTTTTGTTTGCATGTTGTGTTTGCTCTGCGCTTATCCTATTTGATTTGTGGCCATTTCGCTGCGCAGGATATCCATGAGATCGTCCGCCAAATCCACGTACAGCCGTTTTCCCATCATGTTGTTCTTCACTTGGAACAACCATTTGCGGGCCTGCTGGGCTTCCCCCGCCCTGTATAACATGCCTGCCACGGCCAGCGATACCATTTGTTCCTGCGCTGGATTCAGCGAGCTTTCAAGATACATGATCTCGTTTGCCTCCGCCGCTTTACGGGCCGCAAACGCCGCCATTTCCGTATCTTCCACGTCTTCGTACATCCAGCTGATATTGCTCCAAAGCTTGGCGTTTATCTGGCGATAGTTCATGAACGCCCGCGAGCAGGACAGCGCCAGATAATGGCTGGCCAACACGAAATCGATATCTCGTTCCGCTTCGAAATCCAATGCCATTTCGTTGGAAGTATTGATGAGATCGCCGCGAATAACGGATCGCGACAGATTCTTTGGCTCAGTAAACAGATTGATAAGCGCGCTGAAATAGCAGGACGGACAAGTTACCACTTCGTACCACTCCATCTGGAAGCCCTCGTAGTATTGACGCAAATCGAATCGCATCGGCTTAGCCGTGACTAGCTTGGACATAAACACTTTCTGGCTTTTGAAAGTCTTGCCGCAGTTTGGGCAAACGATTTCTTTGGCAAACAGAAATTTTTTATATTCCGGCCTGATTACCCCGGGATAGCTTTTATGCCCTTTGGGGAATATGGACGGCAGTGCGTTGCCCGTATTTGGTTCGCGCAGCGGCAAAACGCTGCTCTTCTCCACCGGCGGTTGTGCATCTGTTGTGTCCACAACTTTGAATGTCTCTTCTTTGAAGGCGCCGATATCCGCCGCGGCTTTCCCAAGCAGGAGCACCGTTTCCATGGGTTCAGCCGGTTGTTCCGTTTCTATTTTGCCTAGCTCGCCCGCAACAACCGCCAGCTGGCCTGCCTTTTCGTTTATAACCAGCAACTGCTTGCTATCTTGCGTCGGGACGCCCAGCTTTGCGTATGCGTCTTCAAGTAATCCGTATAGAACACGCGGATGCGCGCTTGCCAATTCTTCGAAGCGCCTTTCCGGCACTACGAACAAAACGCTGTCTTTTGCCGCGATGTATGTGGTATCGTCTTCCCCACAAAAGAACGCGTGGAGACCGAATGCACCTCCCGCCGCAAAAGACGCGACACGAACGGCGGCCCTGCTATACGCATCGACCTGCCCGGCAATTACAATATAAAATTGCCTTTGTCCGCCTTCGCTGATGACCGGATACCCCGCGATAACCGCCTTATGGTATGAGGCATCGTATAATAATCCAACATCCATGCTCTTTTATACCCTTCCTTGCCCTTCTTCTTTTACGCGCCTTTGCCTTAATATACCTTTTTATTTAAAATTATTCAAGCTTCTATGATTCGTGATATATGCACATATCATATATAATTTATAAATATAAAACATTGTGATTAAACATTTATTTTTTTATATTTATTACCCACAATATCTAGCCTTGTATGATGCATATATGTCTGTATATACATATTTCTATGCAATCGCGCATATATTTGTGCTATAATATAAAATCATATGACATTGTTATATTTGGCAAAACCTGTATTATCATTATGGTGATAAGCTGTAAGCTGACAGGAGAGTGTGAACGTGCGATTGTATCCTATTTCGCAATTAAAAGAAGGTATGGTTCTAGCAAAGAATATATATTCTCAGGATGACAGCGTCATGCCTGTGCTCATAGAAAACACCGTCCTTACAAATCATTTGATTAAACGGCTTGGCGACCAGGGTGTCTTGGAAGCCTATGTCAACAACAATGAAGAATCCCTTTCTTTCTTTGTGCCCAAAGCCAAACCCCTATTGACCGAAGAAATGCGCGAGGATGCTATAAGCAGCCTGGACAATTTCTTTTCCATCGTAAAATTGGGCGAAGAAAGCACGCATATCAGCAATGCCGTGCAAATCGTAAAGCACCTTGACCTCGTCGTCGAGCATCTTGTTGACACGCTTTCCACCGACCAACAGGCCCTTGTCAATATAACGGACCTAAAAAGCTTTGATGAATATACCTATCACCACTCTTTGAGCGTCGCTGTTCTTACCATTGCCATCGCCAACAACCTCGGCTTTGATAAAGAGCAGCTCACCTTGATTGGCCGCTGCGCGCTCTTGCACGATATCGGCAAGACCGCTATCCCGATCGACATCATTCAAAAGCCCGCAAAACTTACGGACAGTGAATTTGCCGTTATCAAACGCCATTCTTCCGAAGGGTATCAATATCTTACAAAATGCAACATCGGCAATGATGTGCTTTGGCAGGGCGTATTGTGCCATCATGAAAAAATGGACGGCTCCGGGTATCCGTTTGGTTTCCAGGGTGAAGATATTCCGCTTATGAGCCGAATCATCTCCGTGGCCGACGTGTATGACGCGCTTACTTCCAACCGCCCGTACCGCCTGCCCATGCCCCCACAGGACGCGCTGGAATACATCATGGGCAACATTGGCACCGCTTTTGATTACGATATCGTAAAAGCGTTTTTGAAAAAACTCGAACTGTATCCTGTCGGAAGCTTTGTTGAGCTTTCGGACGGACAGATCGCTGTTGTACTGAACAACGAAAATGCCATGCGGCCATGCGTAAAATTGGTGAATAGCGGTGAAATATTGGATTTGTACCACGATTTGCGTTACCTGAAGCTGGTTATTACGCGGATATTGCCGGACAATGTGCTGCTGCTGCGCAAAGCGCAATAGATACCTGTTTTTTTAACTTTTGCTAATAATTTCAAAATCTCTCCCCGCAATATGCAAATTCCGTGCTTTGGGCGTAGATATATTTAGGTTGACTTGGTAAGTATTCTTCAAGTATAATGTCTCTGTGTTTTGCTGTTGCGCATGCAACGCATGATGAATGGCATGTGTAATGTTCTATCAGAGGGGAGGGATGAAACGATGGAAATCCGTGTTGGAGAGAATGAATCTCTTGAGAGTGCTCTTAAACGGTTTAAGCGTAAATGCGCCCGCTCCGGCGTTCTTGCCGAGGTACGCAGACGCGAACACTACGAAAAACCCAGTGTAAAACGTAAGAAAAAAGCCGAAGCCGCTAGGAAGCGCAAGTATTAATCATTTGACAAAAGCAATACATGGGTATATCGGGCTTGTTGCCCTCCCTGCGCCATATAGCCATCGTCATATTTGCGCATAACACATTTTCACACAGCATGATACACCCGGATTTTATCCGGGTGTTTTGTTTTTCACCAAAATGGCTTTGCTTCAGCTTTACCGGCTAACAAGATTAACGGAATGGTTTTGTTGCGTGCTGTGTTCTTTCCCGCGCAACATGCGGCATACACTTCTACGGGAGGATGTTGCCATGTCGGATGCCTGTACCTGCGTTTGTTCGTTTAAAGATTTGCGCTGTAAGGACGTTATCAACGTATGTGATGGCGTGAATCTTGGGCATGCTTGTGATATCGAACTGGATGTGTCCGAGTGCCCGCCGCGTTTGATGGCCATCATTGTGCCTGGACCGGCAAGAATGTTTGGTATATTGCGCAATGATGAGGAATTGGTCATTCCCTACCACTGCATCAATAAAATCGGCGATGATGTTATACTCGTGGAAGTTACCGCAAAAAAATGCTGATAAATGGCGCTGGTACCTCTGTGTAATATATGGTATACTGAGATTATTATATAACTATTTAGAGGTCATTGCTATGAAATGCCGCTATTGTGCTTGCCTTGAAAGCAAAGTTATCGACAGCAGACCCACAGATGACGGATCTTCTATTCGCCGCCGCCGCGAATGCATCGGTTGCGGCAAGCGTTTCACGACTTACGAAAAAATCGAAGAGCTGCCCATCATGGTCGTCAAAAAGGATGGGCGCCGCGAACCCTTTGACAGCCAGAAAATTTTGGACGGCGTTCGGCGCGCTTGCCAAAAACGCCCCATCTCCAGCCCTACGATGGATAAACTGGTGGAAGATGTCGTTCGCGAAGTGTTCAATTCCCTTGACCAGGAAATACCCACTTCCAGCATAGGCGAACTCGTTATGCTTCGCCTAAAGGATCTGGATGATGTCGCATATGTCCGTTTCGCTTCCGTTTATCGCCAGTTTAAAGATATCAACACATTTATGCAGGAGCTTGAGCTGCTGCTTCGCGATAAATAATGAGCCGTTTTCAAGACGCTTACGCGCGCATGCCGCGCGGCTATCGATATGCCCAAACTTATGACGGTGTAGGAATTTTCTCCTTCCCCGCCTTTGCCCAAACCAATATCGTTCGACATGGATTTAGCGCACGAACCGGCGGCGTCAGCCGCGGCTCTTGCGCTTCTTTAAACCTCAGCTTTACGCGTCCAAACGATCCGCAGGAAAATGTGTTGGAAAACTATCACCGCCTTGCCGAGGCCGCAGATATCTCCTATGACAGCATGGTGATGGACAATTACGAGCACGGCATACAAGTGCTTGCTGTTGATGCCGCCCATCGCGGTTGCGGGTATTTGTCGCCCCCTCTTCCCCCCTGCGATGGCCTTATTACGCAAACGCCTGCAATTACTCTTGTAACCGGTCATGCCGATTGCGTACCACTTTTTTTACTGGATACCGCCGGGCACTCTATCGGGCTGGCGCACGCGGGCTGGAAAGGCACATTGGGTAAAATAGGGCTGCATGCCGCGCGGATGATGATGGAACAGTTTCATGCCAAGCCGGAGTCGCTGCTTGCGGGCGTTGGGCCTTGCATTTGCCAAAATTGTTTTGAGGTGGACGCGTCTCTCGCCGACCAGTTTGCCGACGCTTTCCCCGGCGTGCCTCTGGTCGCGCCCGGCAAGATACCGCAAAAAGCGCAGCTCGACCTTGTCATGGCCAGCGCCGCCCAGTTCCTGGAGGCGGGTATCCCCGCGGAAAACATTTCTTTGATGATGGTTTGCACATTTGAAGACGCCAGGCGGCTGTATTCCCATCGCCGCGATGCGGGCGATACCGGCGGCATGTCCGCGTTTATGCAGTTGCTGCCCTATTCTTCTTCCGCACACCACACAGCTTACCTGCGTTGCCCAACTCCCGCAAAAAAAGTTTAGCTTTGCGCGGCGGCACGCTCCGCCTGTTCGCTCATCCAATCATGCAGCGTATTTACGATGCGCTCTTTTTCCGTATTGCGTTCGTTTTCCGGATTGTATCGCACGCCTTCCCCTATCGTTAGTGTTTTTTGTATTTTATCCGCATACATGGGATAGAAAGTCGTGCACTGTTTGGTCTTTTTATAGTATTCCGACGCGATCGATGCAAAGCCGGAAAAGAAATCTGAAATGCCCGTAATCTTGTACCGTCCCTCATCGCTTTCCGGGTTTTCCGGAAAAAGCAAGATGTTATCTTCGTATTCCATGGCTTCGACGGTCAGTTTGATCGTTTTAAGCACTTCGCGCATATTGCCCCTGTATACCGGAATAGGATCCAGCGCATTCAGCACGTACAGGGCAATAGGCGCGATCCAGCCCGGCATTTTCGCGCGCACTTTTTTCGGCACCCATTTGAACACTTCATTTACGCCACCTTCCAGCTGGCGCGCCACCGTGTCTTTATCCAATATATCCGCAATGATCCATGAACGGAAATAAAACGGCAAATACAGTTTTGTTATGATTGGCCCATACACTTCCAAATGATTGCATACAAATATGACCGGCCCGTTTTCCACATCGACCCGCTCCTTCCCCACCACACGGCAAGGCACAAGCGGACGCAGGAATGTGCAGATCACCCTTGGCGCGATGCGCCGCGTTTCTTGCACGAGCATGAATTGCAGGCGGGTAGCCAGCGCGGGATTCACATTTCCCAAGCGCTGCTGCGCCCTGTAATGCGCCAACTTTTTGGCGTAGTCTTTGTTCAGCGGCTGCATCAACGCGTACAGCATGGAGCTCAGCACCAGCACCGGCGGAATAAACAGCAGACTCCGCATGGATACCCGCACCACCGCTATATCGATCAGCGCGCCCAGTTTGCCTTCCGCCACGAATGTTATGCCCGTCAGCATCAGCAGCAGCAAGAATGTGGAAAGCGTTAAACTAAGCTCTACCAGAGCAAATGTGTTGAAGCGGTAACCCGCTGTTTCTTCTTCCGGCATATCCAATTCCAACACGGCCTGCATATCCGCTCCAAGGCTGATTATGATGGAGAACATGCACGCCAGCCCAACACCCCAAAGCATGTAGCCCAAAATCATCCAGATACCGGCGAACCAACTCCGATAGGTGCCGATGATTGCCAGCACGATCATAAGCGCGCCCACAATAAAGACCGACGGCTTATCGTATTTTGTTATGCTTTTTTTCAGGAACTGGAACACAAACCATGTGATACTCCCCACCAACAGCAGCCATATGACCAGATTCCAGAATCGCTCCAACATCGTGTGCTGCGGCTCAAACTGCATGTAGCAAATATACGCCAGCAACGCCAAATTCAGCGCGGAAAAGGAGTTGGAGACCATGCGGTTGTATACTCGGTATGCCGAAATCTTGAAAAGCTGATCGACATTGGCCGCTTTGGCGTTTTGCGGCCGCTGCTCACGCGGCACAATTGCAAATATTTGGTATGCAGCCGTTGCGAGTGATGTCGCAGCCAGCATGGTTATGACATCGTGGAAGGCAGCCGCATCCAGCCAGGGCGCCAGCAATACCGCCAGGGCAATGCCAAACGCCATATGCGCCACGAGCAACGCCATGACGCGCCAAACCATCTTTACTTGCAACCAGCCCGCCAACACCGCCGTTATACCCTGCTTTAATGTCAGTACGATCACACAATATAGCAGCAGTAAAAATTGCCCGCTTTGCGCCATCGTAGGATACACGACGAGCAGTAAAACAGCGCTGAGCAAGCTGGTGGCAAGGAAGATGATGATGCCCAGCCCTTGAATATTACGAGGCAAAAGCGCGCTATTGCGCTTGCTGAGCAGCCTGATGAATACCACCAGCACCTGTCCCAGCAAACATAGCGCGCCGCCTACAACTACATTATTTACTAATTCCTGGCTCAGGCATAACGCAATGTATAGATGGAACGCATCCAATATCTTGCTGACGTATATGCCTTGCAAACCCGACATCGCCCGATCAACGGGAGCTTTTTCAGCCATCGTACTCCTTTGCCTTCTCAATGCCGCGCAATACGCGCAGCGCGCCTTCCGCCAACGCCTTTAGTTCGTCCTCGCCCGGATATACCAGCACCGGCGCGATAAGACTGACGCGGTTTTTGATGGCGCCTGTAAATCGAACGCTATACGCGAGCCCGCCTGTGAGTATGATGCCATCCACTCGCCCTTCCAATACCGCCACCATGGCGCCGATTTCTTTTGAGACCTGATATGCCATGGATTCAAGCACAAGCGCCGCGTAATCGTCGCCTTCTTTGATGAGGCGCTCGCAGGCGCGCAGGTCATGCGTACCCAAATACGCGCTCATACCGCCACGGCGAGACACCTTGTCGAGCAGCTCCTTTTCTTCATATGCGCCTGAAAAGCACATCCTGATGAGCGGTTCCGCCGGTATGGCGCCTGTTCTCTCGGGGCTGAAGGGGCCTTCGCCCGCCAAACCGTCGTTTACGTCAATGACACGTCCATATCTGTGTGCGCCAATCGTGATGCCTCCGCCCATATGCGCCACCACAAAACGGCAGTCTTCGTACTTTTTGCCCATATCCGCCGCGCAACGCCGCGCCACCGCCTTTTGATTGAGCGCGTGAAACACGCTGCGCCGCTCTATGCCCGGCATTCCAGATAATTTTGCGTATGGATCCATTTCGTCTACAACGATCGGATCGACCACGAAAGCGGGTTTGTCAAATTTTTGGGCAATTTCCGCCGCAATGATGCCGCCCAAGGATGACGCGTGCGCCGCCGCGGTAGAGTGCGTGAGATCGTACAGCATGCGCTCATTTACACGGTATACCCCACTGTCGATCGGCTCTACCAGGCCGCCGCGGCCAATAATAGCGTCGAATGTAGAAAGATCCAGCCCGCTTTTTTCTATCATTTGCATGATAAGCTCGGTACGCATGTCTTTTTGATCCGCAATGTTCGCATATTTATCTATTTCATTTTTATTGTGGCGTACCACATCCTCGAGAACCATCTCTTCGTTTTTAAATACACCCAATTTTGTGGAAGTCGAACCCGGATTAATGACGAGAAATAACAAGTCTTTGCTTTCAGTTTGCTTGCTCATATTATATTCCTTTCCTGAAGTCTCTGTATGTGTACTCGCGTTGTAAGCAGTGTTTGCCTTTCCGGGGGAATTATACTTCCAGCACAATGGGACCTGTCCTTGCCGCCGTAACCTCACCCTGTTCCTCTTCGAGCGCCAATATAAACGCATCGAGCTCCTGCGGCGTGCCCGCCAATTCCAGCACTGTTTCATCGGTTTTCTTTAGGATATCTGCACCAAACCGTTTTGCCAGCGCGTCTATGTTTTCGCCGGATGACGCCACCCGTATGACCGCAAGTTCCCTGCAAACATGTGTTTCAGCTTCAAACGCCGTAACAGATATAACGCAGTTCAGCCTTGAGAGCCGGTGCAATACGGTTGGCAGCGTTGAATCGAAACATTCTAGCGCCAACGTGATGCGGGAGATCAACGGATCCATACTCTCCGCCACCGCAAGGCTTTTGATGTTCCACCCTTCGCGGCGAATTTGGGCTGTTATTCTGGTGAGCACCCCAAACTCGTTGTTTACTTTTAAAGTCAGAATGTGGGCTGTACGTTCTTTCATAAGAAACCCCTTTCCCATGCATGCATGCTTATTGGTTTTATTATACATCACGCATTGACCATAGGGAAAGCTTCTCGTCACGTATATATAAAATTCAATTTTCTTTTTATGCGGGCGCGTCGACGGGCCGTTTGACTCCAATCAAGGCTTCGAGTACAATAAGTAAGCATCTATACTATAGTTCCAGGAAATGAGGTCTTTTCATGAAGCGAGTCTTTGCCGCAGTACTTTGCGTTTCTCTTGGCATCGTTGCGCTCCTTTGCGGATGCACCCCTGCACCCAAAGCCGAGCCGCCCATCGTTATATGCACCATAGGCGACACCCAGCTTTTTCGCAGTGATTATGTCCCCGTATTCAGCGCAAATTATCAATACTACTCCCAGCAGGGCGTTGACTTCACAAATGCTGAAAATTTAAGCATGCTGCAGGAGCTTGTGTTTGATTTGCTGGTAGATAGCGCTGTTATCGAGCAGCAAGCCGCCCTGAACGGCGTCCAGATTACCGCCGAAGAAGAAGCAGCATTTCAACAACAGGCCGAAGAAGCCTATGCCTTACAGCTTGCCATGAACAAGGCGAAAGCTACCACCCAGGGCGCTGCCGACGTAGACAAGCGCGCACAAGAACTATTGGATGAAGACCTTTCCTCACAGGGATACACCACCGAAAGCTTTAAGGCGCAAATATCGAGCGAGGCCCGCCGCAACCTTTTGTATGAAAAGCTTTTCGCTGTGATAACGGCCAATATTTCGTTAACCGAAGCGGACGCCCAAAAGGCGTTTGATGCGGAGGTTCAGCGCCAAAAAGCGGCTTATACGGCTAACCCCGCCCAGTTTGAGGCCGCGCAAACCGCCTACGAAAGCCAAAGCGGCCCCATGCCGTATTTTGTGCCCCAAGGCTTTGTGCGGGTTAAGCACATTTTAGTAGCCGACGAGGCTACTTCCAATTCCCTGTACGAACGCCTGCAAAAAGGCGAAGATTTTGACGCGCTCATGGCCGAATACGGCACCGACCCCGGCATGAAAACAGAACCGAACATGTCCTTGGGTTACTTGCTGGGCGAGAGCACCAGCTTTATCCCCGAATTCAAGGCAGCCGCTTTGGAACTCCAAAATATTGGCGATATTACCAAGCCCGTTGGCGGCTCGTATGGTTTCCATATCATTAAGCTGGTAAGCAAACTCGAAAGCAAAACGTCTACGTGGGCTGAAGTGAAAGACAACGCCTACTCCGCCATGCAGCAAACAGCCAAACAGGAGGCCTTCCAGGCCAAACTGGACGCATGGAAAGCAGACACCGAAATCGTCAGCTATATCGGCCGTATCCGCGACCTGGGCAAAGGTGTTCCAGCGAAGTAGGAGATAGATTTTTGGGCAAGCTAGAGCCGCAAAAGGGCGTTTACCGTCTTTATAACGACCAAACCGGCCATTCCTTTATCGGATATAGCCACAATTTGGATGGTACGCGTAAGCGCCTTCATTTTGAACTGGGGCTTAACGCATGCCCCTATGCTGCCTTGCAGATACATCATAACACGCTTGGCCCGCTTACGTTTGAGGTGCTGGAGGAATACCGGCCCTCTCCCGCGCTTTCTCTATTGGAGATAGACGCCCACCTCATCGCCATGGCGCTCAAGCAAAAAGAAGTTTACCATGGGCAGATGATACAGTTGTGACGGTGACGCCAACTACGAACGCTGTCTCATTTGCGAAACTTCCCCATATATTTCCGTTAAAATAAAGAATATCTGCCGTTCGACAGAAAGCACATACTTCCCCTCATACGCGAATAAATATGATAAAAAAGCGTATCGGGGGGAATTTTATGTCATTTTCTAAGCATATTACATATACGAAATGTGCGGCGCTGCTCCTTCTGCTTTGCATGCTGCTCCCCATCCTTTGCGGATGCGCCATGCTGGAAAGCGTGCTGAAACCCGCGCCAAAAGAAACGATTGCGGAACATACGGACGACACAGCGACAGCGGGCCTGCGCCGTACCACACTTTATTTTCAAACCGATGACGGGCTCATGGTGCCTGTTATGAAGCTGATGCCCTGGGAAGAAGGCATAGGCAAAGCCGCGCTCAACCAACTTGTCGACACGGAAGAAAATCGCATAGCTGCCAGCGCAATGGGGCTGAAAAATGTCATTCCTCAAGGCGTAACATTCGTGCTGCGCATATCCGACGATGCTGTAGCAACCTTAAACATCATCGACCTGCCCAAACTGGAAAGCGCCAGCGCGGAGCAGGCGCTGATTTGCGCGGTTGTAAACACATTGACGGAATTCCCCACCATCGATCAGGTGAAACTGAAATTTGACGGCAATACTGTGCGCAAACTATCCCATGGCACCCGCGTAGACAGCGCCATGCGCACGCTGCCGCTGAATATGGAACCCATGCCCGTCACCGCCTCCAAAGATGACGCGACACACGCTTTAACCCTATACTTTCCAAACCAGTCCGCCAGCCTATATGTGCCCGTAACCCGCTCGCTTACCCGCGAACCTGACCTTGCCCTTGCCATGCAGGAGCTTGCGGCCGGCCCGGTTGACGACGCCCTGCGTGAATGTCTGCCCGCCGGCACACAGGTACTTTCCGCCAGCATCATCGATGATGCCGCGAATATCAATTTCTCTTCCGAGTTTTCCGCGCTGGCCGATGATCCCATATTGGAGGCAATCGCGCTGGACGTTATCCAGCTGACCGCGCAGCAATTTGGCATGCTCAGCACCGTGAACATACAGGTAAACGGTGAAACGTATGAAACCGCCAGCCAAACTGGCGGCAGCATACCCACGTTTGCAAACACGTTCCGGTGATTGGATTCTTTGAAATGGCTGAATGCATACGGGATTAATGTGATATGAATGGGGATTGGTGTAGGCTGCGGACGCACATGACATCCTTGCCCACGGATAGAAAGCGTTCCCTTACGAACCTCAGTCTGTGGAGTGGGGCTCTGCCCCACACCCCGTTCTATGAACGCAATTTGTATTTTTATGCCGGTGAATCCGGCTTTTTTTCTTCGGGTACATAGCGTTCCAAAACAACATCGGCCTGGTTGAAAATATCCAAAGAGAATTCGTCTGGATACCCTTCTACGTACACGACACGAGATATGCCCGCGTTAATAATCATTTTTGCGCAGATTACACAGGGCTGGTGCGTGCAATATAAAGTGGCTCCATCGATGGAAATACCCAACTTCGCTGCCTGGATAATGGCATTTTGTTCGGCATGAATGGCATAACACAACTCTTGGCGCGTGCCGGACGGTATGTCCAGCTTGCGGCGCAAACATTCGCCTCGTTCCGCGCAGCTTCGCAGGCCCGAGGGCGCTCCATTGTAGCCGGTCGTTATGATTCGCTTGTTTTTCACGATCACCGCGCCTACTTTTCTGCCCTGCTGAAAGCAGCTGGACCAGTTTGCAATAGATTTGCTCAACTCCACAAAGCGAACGTCCCATTTATCAAATTTCGGCATTGCTCTACCCCCTTACGCTTGTAGGCAGTATATCACATTCAAACGCACAAAGAAAGCGCAACATATCGGAACATTTTATCGTTTATTATATGTATCATTCGTATTTTCCTCCTACATTTTTCTGTTTTTTGTGGAATATCAACCTTCAAAACTGCATATTGCCGAATGATCCCCTTGAATGATATAATATATACATATTAGTAAAGGAGGTTTATTCGAGTGGAAAAGTTTTTTAAGCTTAAAGCGCACAACACCACCATTCGTACCGAGTTCATCGCAGGCCTTACTACCTTTTTTGCCATGGCATACATTATTTTTGTTAATCCCAATATGTTGGCCGCCACCGGCATGGACTTTCACGCTGTTATGGTCGCCACCTGCCTTTCCGCGGCAATCGGTACCATATTAACCGCGCTGCTCGCCAATGTACCCTTTGCGCAAGCCCCCGGTATGGGCCTAAACGCTTTTTTCACATACACGCTCTGCATGGGCATGGGCATCCCCTGGCAAACATCCCTGGCGTTGGTTCTCATCTCCGGTATCATCTTTCTTGTCATCACCATTTCCCCGCTTCGCGGCCTCATTATCGCCTCTATCCCCGCGCCGCTTAAAAAAGCCATCAGCGCGGGCATCGGTTTGTTTATCGCTCTCATCGGTCTCATTAACACGGGCATCGTCGTTTCCGCCAATGGCCTTCTGGACATGGGCAATATCATGACCGGCCCCGCTTTTGTCGCCATACTTGGCTTGCTTGTTACAGGCGCGCTCATGGTTTACAAAGTGAAGGGTTCCATATTCATCGGCATTATCATTACCACCGTGCTTGGGTTCTTTTTTAAAAACAATGCGACCGGCGGCATGGTCACCACATTGCCCGCTTCTTTCGAACTGACCGGTTTCGGTTCGCTTGCGCCCGTATTCGGCAAAGCGCTGACCGAAGGCTTTTCCGGCCTCGGCGCCCTTGGGCTGCTTCCCATCGTTACCGCGCTTATCACGCTGGTTATCTGCGATATGTTTGACACGGTCGGCACATTGGTTGGTACTGCCAGCAATGCCGGCATGCTGGACAAAGATGGCAACCTGCCCAATGGCGACAAGGCTTTGATCGCGGACGCTATCGCCACTTGCACCGGCGCTGTGCTCGGCACTTCCACCGTTACAACCTATGTGGAAAGCTCCACCGGCATCAGCGAAGGCGGCCGCACGGGCCTCACTTCTGTTTTTGTAGGCTTGTTTTTCATACTCTCCGCTTTCTTTTTCGGCCCCATCGCGCTTATGGTTCCTTCGGCAGCCACTGCACCGGCGCTTATCATCGTTGGCGTGCTTATGCTCAAAAGCGCCGGCGATATCCCTTGGGGAGATTTTGAAGTTGCTCTGCCCTGCTTCCTTACGATCGTCATGATGCCGTTTGCATACTCCATATCTGATGGCATTGGCTTTGGTTTCGTATTCTACACGCTGATAAAACTGATCCGCGGCAAGGGTAAGGACGTCCCTGTACTCATGTATATCCTTTCCGCTTTGTTTATTCTGATGTACATCCTCACGTATATGTAATTCCTCCGCCCACATGTGGGCATGGCTCTTTGTTTACGCGGTATGGAAACATTCTTTGCGGAATGCCAAGGCGTTCCGTAATCTGAAAGCCCCCGTTTCTGTTATGGGGCTTTCAGATTTTTTTTCTTTGTCGCTGAATGTTTTTTGCTACTTGAAGGCGAGGCTTTATCGCGTTAATATATTATAATGTGGTCTCATTTCACAATGCCGTGCGAGACACAATAATGCATAGCCTACCAATAGTAGAGCTGCAGCGACAGGGGTACGCATGTTTAAAGACGAATTTGTCTCGGCGTCAGCCAGAGTGGCGAATCAAATCCGCGACATGATTTTCATCACACATGAACTCAAAAAGGGTGATAAGCTGGCCAATGAACGCGACCTGGCCTTGAAGTTGTGCACCAGCCGCAATACGCTTCGCGAAGCGATTAAAACGCTTGTCGCTGAGGGCTTGCTCGTATCCAGGCGCGGTTCCGGCAATTATGTCATGGGGCGCCCGCAGGCAGATCAACTATCCTTTGAAGCAAGAGAAAGCGATAAGAATCTGATGAAGAACTGGTACGAAATGCGGTTAATCATCGAACCGCAGATCGCCAAGCTGGCTGTTGAACGCGCTACGGACAAAGAAATAGAGCGAATTGTACATTGGGGATGCGTCGAAATTCAAAAAACCCAAACCGTTCCGGAATTTGTGTTCGCAGACCAACAATTTCACGCAGCCGTGGCAATCGCCACGCATAACATCACCATCGAACGGCTTGTCCCATACATTCAAGAATCTTCTTATTACGGCAGCGCTCTCGCAAGCGCCGGCCATTGGTTTGAAAAGGCAAAGCAGCAAAGCGTACAATATCATGAAGAGATTTCCAAAGCATTTCTAAAGCGCGACCCGTTCGGCGCTTATCTTTCCATGCAAAACCACCTGATGCAGGGCATCGCGGATATCGAGTGGTAGCATACTTTTAAAAAATCTCACAACGCTTAAAAAAATATTGACAGAAAGTATGGCTTTCCTTTATACTCATCTGGTAGAACCAATTCGGATTTATTGTCTTGTTTTACGGAAGCAGTCACACCAATATAACTGTATTTGCCTTTTATCAACCGCTTTAAATGATGAATAATGTGAGGTGTTTTTTATGAGCTGCCAATTTGCTGATCGTATGTCTCTTGTTAAACCTTCCGCCATCCGCGAGCTTTTGAAGCATGCGGCAGATCCTGCTGTTATTTCTTTTGGCGGCGGATTTCCCGACCCGGATATCTTCCCGCAGGAGGCTCTCGCCAAGGTTGCAGAACGGGTTATGAAGGAGGATGGCAAGCAGGCGCTGCAATACGCAGCAACCGAAGGCCTCCCCTCCCTCCGCGAAAAAATTTGTAAACGCATGGCGCGCGCCGGCATCCAATGCGGGCTTGAAAACCTGTTTTTGACTCAAGGCGGGCAACAGGGGCTGGATATCGTATGCAAGATGTTTATTAACCCCGGCGATGTCATTATTGTCGAAAACCCAACTTTTTTGGGTGCGCTTGCGGCCTTTAACCCATGCATGCCCGCATACAAATCCGTTCCGCTTGACGAAAACGGCATGAAGATGGACGCGCTTGAAGAAGTGCTCAAATCCACACTCCGTGCCAAG
>JAVBPK010000127.1:0-11918 GCA_031549625.1 Eubacteriales bacterium | reverse complement strand
CGAGCTGGCGTGCCTTTTTGCGGAAAAGGAGGATCAAACCGAACTTTGGTAGTTAACCCGCCCTCAGTTCGAATGGTCGGCCCGCTCGCTGCAGCTCACGCCCCTTCCTTGCTCACTGGGCTTCCGGCTCTCTTTTTCCGCCACAGGCGGCGTTCGCCTCCGCCCCCGCAAAAAGGTGGTAGCGCGAGGAGGCGTAAGCCGGCGCGTTTACAAGCCGGTAGCCGACGAGCAGGCGTGCCTTTTTGCGGAAAAGGAGGAGCAAGGAAGCGGGCGCAGTTTTCATTTCTGTAGAAATGAAAACGGAGCAAAGCGAACTTTGCTCCGACGTGGTGCGGGAAACAGGACTTGAACCTGCATGAAATTGCTTTCACACGGACCTGAACCGTGCGCGTCTGCCAATTCCGCCATTCCCGCAAAAATGATGGTGGATGGGGGTGGATTCGAACCACCGAAGTCTGTGACGGCAGATTTACAGTCTGCTCCCTTTGGCCGCTCGGGAACCCATCCACGTAAAGTATGAAGTTTTCAATGGAGCTGGTGATGGGACTCGAACCCGCAACCTGCTGATTACAAATCAGCTGCTCTGCCAATTGAGCGACACCAGCGCTATGGTCTACTGGTGCCTCAGAGTGGACTTGAACCACCGACACAGGGATTTTCAGTCCCTTGCTCTACCAGCTGAGCTACCGAGGCAGGAATGGCGACCCGGAGGGGGCTCGAACCCCTGACCTCCAGCGTGACAGGCTGGCATTCTAACCAACTGAACTACCGGGCCGTTTGGTGGGCCTTCAGGGACTCGAACCCCGGACCGATCGGTTATGAGCCGACTGCTCTGACCAACTGAGCTAAAGGCCCAATCGCACACAAGAAAATGGTGACCCCTAGGAGACTCGAACTCCTGTTACCGCCGTGAAAGGGCGGTGTCTTAACCGCTTGACCAAGGGGCCGTTAAAGGCGCGGGATACAAGATGCCGGCGCCCATTTGGTCGGGGTGAAGGGATTTGAACCCCCGGCCCCATGCTCCCAAAGCACGTGCGCTACCGGACTGCGCTACACCCCGACGCGAATAAGTAAGGTATTTGCGCTTGGCGACGTTTAATAATATACAACATGCCTTCTAAAATGTCAACAGTGAATTTCCTGTGCGCAAAACATCAGAGAGGCCGGTTTACCTAGCTTTTGTGTGGCTTGCAAGCATATGCAATAGCCGTTATAATGGAAAGAGTTACGAAAAGAACAGCGGTTTATAAAGCTCGTTTGCGACTTTACCGCCCTGAAACCGAAGTTTTATCCGTAGACGAGAAACAAAAGAATGGAATGAAAGAACGATTGGAAACCCGCCAGGAAATGCCAACAGCAGTGGCGCACATAGATATAACCAATGCGCTTAAAAGCGAAATAGAAAGCAGAAATTTACGGTATCATATTATTTCGTATGGTTGCCAAATGAATGCGCACGACAGCGAAAAAATTGCCGGCGTGCTGGAAAGCTGCGGTTATAAAGAAGCGTCGGATATGAACGAAGCCGATTTTATACTGTTTAATACCTGCTGCGTGCGTGAGCATGCTGAAAAGCGTGTGTTTGGCAATATCGGAGCGCTGAAAAAACGTAAAGACCAGGATCCAGGGCTCATCATAGCGGTATGCGGCTGCATGATGCAGCAAAAAGAAGTTGCCGAGCGCCTGTATAAACGGTATCCGTTTGTAAATCTCGTATTTGGTACGGATTGCATCCATGAATTGCCGTCATTCCTGCAGGATGTGTTAAACGGTGAGAGGCCGCTGTATGTAAATAGCGGCGATGGCGGTGTGGTAGAAGGGATTCCTGCAAAACGCATTGCTGGCGTATCCGCCAGTATTAACATCATGTACGGCTGCGACAATTTTTGTACATATTGCATCGTGCCATTTGTGCGTGGGCGCGAACGCTCCAGAAGCGCAAAGAATATTATAACGGAAGCGCGGCGCCTCGCCGAAGAAGGCTACAGTGAAATATTGCTGCTGGGCCAAAATGTGAATTCCTATCACGATGAGCAGGAGAACTATGATTTTTCAAAACTGCTGTGTGAATTGGACTGCGTAGAGGGTATCCGGCGTATTCGGTTTATGACGTCGCACCCCAAAGACCTTTCCGATAATTTAATAGCGGCTATGGCGCAGGCAAAGCACGTTTGCAGGCATATCCATCTGCCCGCGCAATCCGGCTCCAATCGCATACTAACCGAAATGAACAGGCGGTATACGCGCGAACATTATATGAACCTCGTGCAAAAACTGCGGAACAATGTGCCTGGCATTGAGCTTACAACGGACATCATCGTCGGGTTTCCAGGGGAAACAGAAGCGGATTTTCAGGACACACTTTCCTTGATCGAAGAGGCGTGGTTTGCGGCCGCGTTCACATTCATGTATTCGCCGCGCACAGGCACACAGGCGGCAAAAATGGGCGGCCAAATCGCGCAGGAGCTAAAAAAGGAACGCCTGCTTCGCCTGAACGCGCTGCAAGAACAAAAAACAAAGGAAACAAATCTTCATCACATCAATACAGAGGGCGAAGTGCTGGTAGAAGGCTATGATGCACGCGGCACAGAACCCACGGTATATGGGAAATTGAGTTGTTTCAAAATGGTGTACTTTCCTGGCGGGCAGGAGGACATAGGCAAATATCGCATGATTCGCGTAACAGATGTACATCATAATTCCTTAATAGGAAAGCAAATCGAAAAGGAGAATAAAAATGGTATTAGAAAAAGCTAGGGAATTGGGATTGGCATTGAGCCAGTCTGAAGAATTTATACGCATGTCTGTTGCGCAAAACGCGGTAGAGAGCGACGAGATCGTCACAGAAGCGCTAGCCGAATTTAAAGCCAAGCAGAATGAGCTGGTCGATCTACTGGCTGAAGATGAGGCGGACAAGCTTCAGATAGCGGCGTTATCGCATGACATCGAGCTGCTGCAGGCGCAACTAGTTGAAAATCCGCTGTTTATGGCCGTAATGGAAGCGCAAAATGCCTTTTCAGCGCTTATGAACATGGTCAATCAGGAAATAGGGGCCTGCATCGGGCTGCAAACGCAAGAATCGTCGGAAGGCTGCCAAGGTTCCTGTTCTGGTTGCTCGGGTTGCAAGCATTAAGGAAACGCATATATTTACCGCATCATTGGGCAACAAATGCGCAAACATACAACAGCCTGAATAGAGGGAACAATCCAGCCATTGGGATAGGGGATAGAAAAGGGGAGTGTGCATGTCCGGTACGTTGACACCGCTTATGCAGCAGTATCTGTCGTTAAAAGAGAAGTATGCGGATTCTTTGCTCTTTTTTCGGTTAGGTGATTTCTATGAAATGTTCTTTGAGGACGCACTTACTGCCTCGCGTGAGCTGGAAATTGTTCTCACCGGGCGTGATTGTGGCCTGGAAGAGCGCGCGCCCATGTGCGGCGTACCCTATCATTCAGTCGACGGATATATACAAAAACTGATTCAAAAGGGGTTTAAGGTCGCGCTTTGCGAACAATTGACAGACCCTGCTTTATCCAAGGGACTTGTGGAGCGCGATGTTGTGCGCGTCATCACGCCGGGCACGGTCATCGAAGAATCCATGCTGGAAGAGCGCAGAAACAATTTTATTTTAGCACTGTTTATTGAAGAAGAGCACCTTGGCTTTGCATACGCGGATGTTTCCACTGGCAGCTTTCATATTGGCGAATTACACGGCAAAGATATGTTAACAGAATTGCAGGACGAGTTGGCCCGTATCCAGCCAACGGAGATTTTGGGAAACGATGCGCTGTTCTTGCATGCGTCGCTGATTAAGCGCTTGTCGTCCGCATATTATATTCAAAATTACTCCGGCTGGGCGTATGAAGAAAAATCGGCATCCGCGCGCCTCTTGCGCCATTTCCAGGTGTCGTCATTGAACGGATTCGGCTGTTCCGATATGCGTTATGGCATTTGCGCCGCGGGCGCGCTCATGTCCTACCTCGAGGAAACGCAAAAAAACGCCCTTGCGCATATCCGCGCCATACGAACGGTATGCCGCACGAATTATATGCTGCTCGATATGGCGACACGGCGAAATTTGGAACTAACTAAGCCCCTGCATTATGAAGGCAGCAAGAAAAATACATTGCTATATCTTTTGGATAAAACACAAACCGCTATGGGCGGGCGTATGTTGCGCGCTTTTATAGAGCAGCCGTTACAAAGTAAAAAAGAAATAGAGCGCAGGCAAAACGCGGTAGCTGCCATCCATCTTGATATGCGAGGCCGCGATCAGCTTTGCGAAGCGCTTTCATCCGTATACGATATCGAGCGGCTTTGCAGCAAGATCGTGTACGGTACCATACACGCGCGTGATTGCGTGGCGTTGCGTACATCCCTGCGCTGTGTGCCCGCCATTATGGCCATTGCTAGCATGTTTGCTTCTGCAACATTGAAGGGCATCGCAGAACGAATAGATCCTCTGGAAGATGTATTGGATCTTTTAAACCGCGCCATAGTCGACGATCCGCCGCTCAGCATCAAAGAGGGCCATATCATCCGCGCCGGGTATAACCAGGAAGTAGACCGGCTGCAGGACGCTGCGCAAAACGGCAGGCAATGGCTGCTCGATTTAGAAGCTGCCGAAAGGGAAAACACGGGCATAAAGAATCTGCGCATCAACTACAACAAGGTTTTTGGTTACTATATTGAGGTCACAAAATCATATCAGAACCTTGTCCCTTACTATTTTCAGCGCCGCCAAACACTGGCGAACGCCGAAAGATACACGACGCCCGCGCTAAAAGAACTCGAAGAAACCATATTAGGCGCGCAAGATCAGCTAATCGCACTGGAAACCAGGTTGTTTCAGGATATACGGGAAACTTTGTTTGGCGCTATCAGCAGGCTGCAGGATTGCGCCGCAAATATCGCGGAATTGGATGCATACCAATCGCTTGGGAAAGTTGCAGCGGAAAACGCGTATTGCCAGCCAAGCATCAACACGGATGGCATCATTCAAATCAAAAACGGCCGGCACCCGGTCGTGGAATACGCGAATAAGAACGCGTTCATCCCAAACGACGCGCTGCTGGATCCAAACGAAGATAGGCTTATCATATTGACAGGCCCCAATATGGCGGGCAAGTCCACCTATATGCGGCAGGTTGCTTTAATTACGCTTATGGCACATATAGGCAGCTTTGTACCGTCTGATGAGGCGAATATCACAATCACGGACCGTATATTCACGCGCGTGGGCGCATCCGACGATTTAGCCTCCGGGCAAAGTACATTCATGGTGGAAATGAATGAAATGGCAAATATTCTCCACGGCGCCACACCGCAGAGTTTACTGTTACTGGACGAGATAGGGCGCGGGACAAGCACATTTGACGGCCTGAGCATCGCGTGGGCAGTTATAGAGCATATAGCGGATCCCGGCTTATGCGGCGCAAAAACTTTGTTCGCTACCCATTATCACGAATTGACTGAATTGGAAGGGCGGCTGGCGGGCGTAAAAAATTACCGCATTGCCGTTAAAGAAATAGGGGAAGACATATTGTTCCTACGCAAAATCATGCGTGGAGGGGCGGATAAAAGCTTTGGCGTTCAGGTGGCGCGCCTTGCGGGCCTGCCGGATACCGTTTTGCAGCGTGCAAAACAATTGCTAAGGGCGTTGGAGCAGGCGGATATCAACAGCTCCGCCGCGGCAGGATTAGCTGGCAAACTATCCCCGGAAGAATCCCGGCAGCTTTCTCTGTTGGCCGATGGGCAAAAAAGGGATTTATACATAGAATTGGCCAAAATCGATGTGGACGCGCTTACGCCTCTGGAAGCGCTAAATACACTAAATGAGCTGCATCAACGTGCCAAACGTATCCAGCAAAGCGAGAATGAAAAATCATGCCGATAAAAATTTTAGAACCGCATATCGCAAATCAGATTGCGGCCGGCGAAGTGGTAGAACGTCCTGTGTCGGTTGTAAAAGAATTGCTTGAAAATGCCATCGACGCGCAGGCGAAGCATATAACCATAAAAATCAAAAATGGCGGAGTCGATACGATTTCCATTGCAGATGACGGCATCGGCATCCCCGCGGAAGAGGCCCTGACAGCTTTTGAACGCCATGCAACGAGTAAAATCTCCACAGAAGACGATCTGACGCATATCGAAACACTGGGTTTTCGCGGCGAGGCGTTAAGCTCGATTGCCGCCGTCTCGCAGGTGGAGCTGCAAACGGCGGTAGCGGAAGCAGAAACAGGCGTATTGCTTCGCATAGAAGGCGGGGAATGCAAGGCGCGACAGCCGGTGGCCATGCGCCCGGGCACCACAATAGTAGTCGAAAACTTATTCTACAATGTACCGGCCAGACGAAAATTTTTAAAAAGCACGCGTACAGAAGCGGCCAACATCGGGGATGTCATAGCAAACATGATACTGGCAAGGCCAGACATCACTTTCGAATTTGTCAACAACGAAAAAACGGTGTATAAAAGCGCGGGTGACGGGCAGTTAAAGAACGCGTTGTATTGCGTATATGGCGAAGAAGTATTGCCGCATATTCGTGAAGTTGATTTTGATAACGGGTTTATACGCATATCCGGCTTCATAGGTACGGCCGAAATTGCGCGGCCAAACAAAAGGAGTCAGCATTTTTTCCTGAATAGGCGTTGCATCCGATCCTTCATGCTGTCAAACACATTGCAGCGGGCATATGATGTCCGCCTGATGAGCGGACGCTACCCGTTTTGTGTGTTGCATTTGGCTATAAGCAGCAGGGAAGTCGATGTCAATGTACATCCGGCAAAGCTGGAAGTGCGTTTTGCGCAAGAAGGCAGGGTGCAGACAGCCCTGAGCGACGCCTGCAAGCGCGCGCTTGGGCATGTTGGCATCCCATCGGTTGAACTCCCGCTGTCCGCGCAAAGGCAAGCGGTTTCCTTTGCGCAAAGTACTTATCAAAATAGCCAAAATGCCAAGCAATTACAGGAAAATAGCGGCATGTTTTCTTTAAACAGCGGCAAACCAGCTTCGTCGCCAAAGAACTATATGATGCCTGCGCCTGTCGCGGACAGGAAACCGGCAGGAAATTTTAAAGTGAAAGAAAGCGTATACGACATACCGCTATACCATATTGCGCACATGCCGGCGGAAATTGCAAATAAGCCATATGATGGCGGGGCAGTAAAAGCGGGGCGGGATGCGTATGCAGAATCACAAAAGTATCAGCAGAAAATAGATAGTCCACTGGAAAAAGCGCCTGAAGGGCAAAGCATAGAGCAGCCGCATGAAATGCCGCCAGCTGAAACCTTAAAAGAGTTGGCAGGGGAACAAAGCAGCTTTGGTGATGCTCCCATTTCCATAATCGGTCAGGCGTATCACACATTTTGGATCGTACAACAAGGCGAGCAGCTCTTTTTTGTCGATCAACATGCGGCGCATGAACGAAGGCTATACGAGCGGTTCATGTCCGCCGAAGAACAAGTGGCTTCGCAGTTGTTGCTGATACCGGAACTTTTACAGCTGACGCCTTCAGAATTTGCGGAATTTGCAGAATGCGACAACATGCTTGCGCAAATGGGATTTGGTATAGAGGCTTCCTCCCATTTAACCGTGCGCGTACATTCTGTGCCTTCTGTGCTTGCCGGCGCGCCGGTCGGCCGAATACTGCGCGAGGGTATCGAGACCATTTTGCGTCTGGGCAGCAACAAAACAGCTACGTTGCGCAAGGAAGCGATCATACAAGCTTCCTGCAAACACGCGATCAAAGGCGGAGATCCCATCACAGAAGACGAAATAAAAGAGTTGCTTGCCTATTTTATACAGGATGGGATACCTTTGACCTGCCCGCATGGGCGTCCTGTGCTGTTTCGTTTGACGAAAAAAGAGCTTGAGAAAATGTTTAAACGCATTGTATAGGCCGCAAAAGCGGTATAGTCTTTCATGGAACAGGGAATCATCGGGGCGGAGGAGTATGCGATTGCAAAAAGAAGAAATCTATCTTTTGGTGGGGCCGACGGCCGTAGGAAAGACGGATATATCCATACAGCTGGCAAAGCGGATGAATGCGGATATCATATCAGCGGATTCCATCCAAATATACCGTGGCCTGGATATCGGCTCCGCAAAACCGAGTATGAAGGAACGCGAAGGCATCGCGCATCATATGATCGATGTGGCGGATATTTCCGATGCCACATTTAGCGTTGCAAAATATCAGGAGGCGGCTTTTGCCTGTATCGCCGATATTCACGCGCGCGGAAAAAGAGCGATTGTTGTTGGCGGATCCGGTTTATACATCAACGCGCTGACTCATCCTTTGCATTTTACAAATATAGCAGGGAATGATACATTAAGAAAAGAATTAATAGCCTTGGAAGAAGAAACCCCAGGCATTTTACATAAAAACCTTTCCGCCGCAGACCCGGTCACCGCCGCCCGCTTGCATCCAAACGATACAAAACGCGTTTTGCGCGCGTTGGAAGTGCTAAAATTATCTGGAAAGGCGCTTTCCGCCTACGAAATGGACTTTGTGAATACCAAACAAGCCGAAACGCGCTATAGGGCAAAAATAGCCGGCTTAACCATGGATCGGCAGACGCTGTATGCGCGCATCGAGCAACGTGTGGACGGCATGCTAGAAAATGGCTTGCTAGAAGAGGTCGAAAAGCTGTATAATGCGGAGTATAGTAGGTCGCTTCCTGCGTTGAATGGCTTGGGGTACAAGCAGTTGCTGCGCTATTATCATCAAGAGACGGATAAGAACAGCGCAATTGAAGACATTAAAAGAGAAACACGCCGTTTTGCAAAGCGCCAATGGACCTGGTTCAAGCGCGACGCAAACATTGCATGGTTTGATATTACTCCGCCATGTGAGCGCGAATCTATAGTAGAAAAGATAGAGACATATTTTTTTACAAACGATGGGGAAGGAGATACCAAATATGGCAGCGAAGGAGAATCCGCAGGACCGCATACTGAACCAGTTGCGTAAACAAAAAATCCCCTGCACTGTTCACCTTACCAACGGATATCAACTCAAAAACGCCATGGTGCGCGCATTCGATAATTTCGTATTGGTGATTATCGCGGAAGATGGCAAACAAATGATGCTTTACAAGCATGGCATTTCTTCGGTGACTATGCCGCATCACATCCCGTTAGAACCCACGCAAGCGGAACTCGCAAGCGAAGCTGGCGAATAAGTATGGCGCAAGATAGCCTAGTGATTTCCAAGGCGGCCCATGCGATCGTCATGCGGGCGGAGCAGGAATTGCATGAAGTCTTTCATGGCATCGATTCCATTGAAATAATCAATCAAAATCGTGTGCTGGCCGCTTTTCAAGCCGAAAATGTAGCGCAGCGCCATTTTGCGCCTACCACAGGGTATGGGTACGCGGATATCGGCCGAGATGCATTGGAACGTGTATTCGCGCGCGTATTCGCGACGGAAGAAGCGATCGTACGCCCCCAAATAGTAAACGGCACACACGCGCTTTTTTTAGCATTGGCCGGGCTTTTATCGCCCGGCGATACCATGCTTTCCATCACGGGCAAACCATACGACACATTAGAACAGGCAATCGGCATCAAGGACTGTTTACCGGGCTCGTTGTGCGCTTTTGGCATACAGTATAAGGAGTTGCCTTTGCATGAAAACGGCAATATAAATACCCCTGCGATACTCGATTGTTTGCAAAAGGAGAAAAGCATCCGCGTTGTATATGTACAACGATCCAGAGGGTATGCCTGGCGTGAAGCGTTTACTTGCGAGGCATTACAAGCCGTATTTTCTGCCATTCGCGCCCAATATAAAGATTGTATCATCGTTGTGGACAATTGTTATGGTGAGTTTACGGAAGAAGCGGAGCCCAGTATGGTCGGCGCGGACGTAGTCGTCGGCTCGCTAATCAAAAACCCAGGCGGCGGGCTTGCGCCCACAGGGGGATACATCGCGGGGACAGCGGCATGCATAGAACGGATAGAACAGCGATTGACCGTGCCTGGCATTGGGCGCGAAGTGGGTTCTTACGCGGGCGGGTATCTTCCTTTTTACCAAGGCTTGTTCCTTGCGCCGCACACCACGGCGCAAAGCTTGAAAACGGCGGTGCTCTTTGCACGCATATTCGAAAACGCGGGTATGAAAACCTTGCCGCGCAGCGATAGAAAACGCGCTGATATCATACAAGCACTCCAATTCCAAACAGAAGCGGAACTTATCGCCTTTGTGCAGAGCATACAACGCGCCGCGCCGGTCGATAGTTTTGTGGTGCCGGAACCATGGGATATGCCCGGTTACACATCAAAGGTTATCATGGCGGCAGGCACTTTCATAGAAGGGGCATCCATCGAATTGAGCGCAGATGCGCCAATACGCGAGCCGTACATCGCGTACATACAAGGGGCGCTAACATATGCGCATGGCAAACTGGCGGCTATGCTCGCTTGGGATGCCTTGCAAAATAGCGCCATCGTATAGCCTTATCTTTATTTAAAATTACGCATAAGACCAACGACTTTACCGACAACTTCCACGTCGCTGAGCGCCGCGTAGATGGGTTGCATGGTAGCGTTTTCCGGTTGGAGACGGACTCGGTCTTTTTCCTTGTAAAAGCGTTTGACAGTGGCCCGTTCGCCCTGTATGCGCGCCACAACGATATCCCCATTGTTGACCTGTAAGCCGTTATGTACGACTAAATAGTCACCATGCAGCATGCCGGTATCGATCATGCTGGCGCCTTCCACTTTCAATAAGAATACCTCACCTTTTTGCGCGCCATGCAGAAGTTGGAAAGGCATAGTAAACTCGTCCTCGATGTTTTCAACGGCGAGTATGGGTATGCCCGCCGCAACGTTGCCAACCATAGGAACAGTTACGCCATAGGCGGCAGTGAACTTTTCGGATGGGGTAAGAACGATGGAGCGCTGTTTGGATGGATTGCGTTGGATGAGCCCTTCTTTTTCCAGCTTTGCAAGATGAGTGTGAACGGTAGAGGTGGAGGCAAGCCCAACGGCCGCGCCAATTTCGCGGACAGTGGGGGGGAAGTGGTGTTTTTCGTAAAATTGAACGATAAAATCATAAATACTTTTTTTAGGATCTTGCAATTTCTTCATAGCCGACCTCCCCAATTGTTCTACCATATATTGTATCACAAAAAATCATTATTTCAAACGTTTGTTCGAAAGAAGAAAAATAGAATATAGCTGCACAAATTTGCGCAAATGGTATAGAATAAGAAACACAAACAAACGCGAATGAAGGGGAGCATATGCCATGAAAGCATGCGTACTGTATGAGCAAAAAACATGCAGCGAATGCGGCGAATGTCAACGTTGTGATTTAAATCCTGAAAAGGTTTGTGACAATTGCTGCAAATGTCTGGACGCGGATACGCTGGAAGAAGAATATTTAGAAATTCCGGTTGCGGACGTCGTCATGGAAGATGCCGACGATTACTTAAACGCTTATTATGAAGGAGAAGAGGAAGCCGAAAGAGAAGAAGGAGGATTGACGAAATTCGAGCCAGATGCGGCATTACTGGCGGAATGGGAAGAAAAATTAAAGGCAAGTTACATCGCGCAAATTTCCGCGAACGCCATGCACGGCGTTCGGAAGCGGCGCGTAAAATAATGCGCGATTTTCATTCATCCCGTTTGCGTCCGGCTGTGTCGGACATTTCTTTGGCGGCTGCGGCTTCATCCTTGTATGGTGAAGGAAGGTCTGCATTTTCACGCAATTTTACCACACGAGCTGCCATGCGCCGGCGGTCTTCGGATAATGCCGCATAATGCTTGCGCGTGGTATTCACGTCTTTGTGGCCAAGTACATCCGCCACCAGGTAAATATCTCCCGTTTCCTGATACAGTATCGTGCCATATGTGCTGCGCAATTTATGCGGAGAGATTTTCTTTAAAGGCGTTGCTACGGCGGCATATT
>JAVBPK010000034.1:0-6697 GCA_031549625.1 Eubacteriales bacterium | reverse complement strand
ATAAAAACAGGAATAGGAGATGGCGTTACATGAAGAAGTGGCTAAAAAACAACGCATACTTTGGAATAATCATATGGGCGATACTCGTCTGTGCAGACATGTTTATCGAAATTCCGCGTTATATTTACATCCCGTTATCTGTCGTAATACTTTTTATTTTTCTTATGCAAATTCGTGCATTTAAAGGTTCAGACGATAAAAAAGATGAATAGAGGCGAAAATGTTTACGCCAGGTATGCGCTTGATCCCGGATTGCCAAAAGCATATTCGGCTTAAATGCGTGACACGCGGGCGCCATTTGGTGCTGGCAATTTATCTATAAACTCGTTCTCTGAGAGGGTTTTTGGTGCTTCTTCGGGCGTTTTCTAAAATGCCCTTTTCAAGTAGATGCATAACTCCTTTTTCAGCTTTTCAAAGCATAAATGTACACTTTGCACGTTTGTTCGTGCTCGGCTTAGTGCCCTAGTGTTGAATTTATATATGGATTATTGTAATATTATGTTAATAAAAAGGAGGTGGCTTCATGATAGATTTTAATCAGGGTTTTGTAAAACTCTCACCCATTTCAGTAGAGAGCGTTCGCTCGACCGTCAATCCAATGCTAATAGACGGTGAAGAAATAATCGCGGCTTTTAAAGGTATTCGGGATTCACTTGCTTTTACAAATAAGCGCATAATCGCGATTAATGTGCAGGGATTAACTGGCAAAAAGACTGATTTCACTTCAATGCCCTATAGTAAAGTTCAGACTTATTCTGTTGAAACGTCAGGAGTTCTCGATAGAGACTGCGAATTAGAGCTTTATTTTAGTGCAGTGGGCAAAGTAAAATTCGAGATAAAAGGCAGCTTCGATATTATAAAATTCAATAAAATCCTTAGCTCATACGTGCTATAATCCTATATCTAAAATGCAGCAATTAGGTATAAGGCCATGCCCTGCATTCAAATGCGCTCGCTACTTTGCGGGCGTTATTTTTTCCGCTTTCAAATCTTCAGCGACTGCGGCTGCAATTGTATCCTATCCAAATCTATGGAACGGCTGAACAGATCACAGCCGATGAAGGTCGTGTGAAATTCTCCGTTTTCTCCCAACGGGTCGATTCCCGCCTTCTGAAAAGCCCGGTAGGCGTCGCCATCATAGAGCTTACCAATCCAGTACGGCGGAAGTTTCTGTGGGTTAACCCATGTAATGACGCTGCGCATCTTTCGATGCTGCATTTCCTGCAACTCAAATGCCGGCTCGAGCTGCCATAGGGGCATGCGCGGCGTTAGACCGGCCTGCTCGCAAAGAGCTGCCTGCCAGCGCGCGTTCCGCTCGAGGCGCAAATCGCCGAAAACGACGCTTTCCACCCCTTGCCGGGCAAAAGCCCGATAGAGCGCGATCATTTGCGCCGGCTGCTCCCAAGGGGTTGCTTGGCTTACACACAGCGGAATCCCAAGTGCTGATGCTTGCTTATGCGCGATCTCGATTGGTTGGCGATGATAATAGGAGTGACGAGACTGAGACGTGACACATTGCACCAATGCGACGGAGCGCCCCACTTCCATGGCTTTAAGCAGCGCCAGGCTGCTGTCTTTTCCACCGCTATAGAGGCAAATAAAACGTTCTCCCTGCCGCAGCGTCCGCAATTCACTTGTGTCGATGGGCCAAGTTGGGGTAGTAAAACTGATCAAAACACACCTCTGTCATGCTCCATCATCGCGTAGAAAATTGGTGTTCTTCGGAATTATCCATCGCATTAGAGCATATGATGCAATCGGAGGTGTGATGCATGAACAACTGCCCATACGGTAATCTCTGCTGCAATGGTTGCGGGATGCAACAACAATCCGGATTATGCTGTGTGCCCGGATCTCAGGGGTCGGTATGTCCACCGGGGCCGGTATGTCCACCGGGCCCGCCAGAGCCTGTGTTGCCAACCAGAACAATCTGCATACAGGTGAGAACTCTCTTCTCAACACAAACATATTCGGTTACCAATACGGCGCAGCTTTTTTCCATTATCGTAACGCCGCCGGGCACTTATACGGCGCCGTTTACGGTTCAAAGCATTGCGTCGGCCACAGCATTTATCTATAATACTTTCAACTTCGTAATTACCCCGCCTACTGCGCCCGGGGGGCCATCCGTCATTACGACGACCATAGATATACCGGTTTTGATCAGCGCGGTTGACGCCAACGCAACGCCTGTCACGATTTCCGGGAATGTGTTCGTTCCTGTAATCGCAAGCATTGTGCTTCCGCCAAACTTCAACCCTGCCGATCTGCAAGCATTGGTAACGCTGGGTGAAGCGTCCGCCATCATCACAAGTCTTAGCGAAATTACACTTACGGCGGAATACATAATCTGTTTCAATGCGTTCAGGCCCGAAATGGTTTCTTTGCAGGCCGGCTTGACAGCTTGCGCTTGTAATGGGGTTCCGGTTGCCATCGGATCAGTATAACGCGCACAACGAGGAAAGCGGTTGCCTCCGCGCAGCAAATGCATAACCCTTTTACCTTTTGCGCATGCTTCGCTGCCGGCGGCGCTGCCATAAGTGTTCAATCTGCCGTTGCACTTCCTGCTCGACCGCTTCCTCCGCAGCAGAACATACCGGAGCCAGCTCCCGCAAAAGCAGGCGCGCAACCCGCTGCTTCATGGGGGTCTGCGGCGGCGTGTACGTCAGGCAATGCGCCAGCAGCATCGCAACATCGGCAAGCACGGCGCCGGCCGTGCATGTTTCAAAATCCAGCCCGTATACGGCCCCGTCGTCGCCCCATATAAAGTTTCTCAGATTCGGATCGCCCAGAATCAAGCCTGTTTCGGTATAAAACGCGGCCAACCATCGCGCAAGCGCATGCCATGGAGTAAAATCCATTGGTTGAGCTTCGCCTTCCTCCAGCACTTGCAACAGGGTTTTGCCTGCCACAAATTCAGTCAGCAGCGCCGTATCCGTAACGGCAAGCACGGCGGGAATCCGCACGGCTGAGTTTGCGAGCAGCGCATATACGGCAGCTTCCGCGCGCAGCGCGGAAGCGCTTGCAAATTGCTTTTGCACTACCTGGATTTCTCGCGCATGCACCATGCCCGCCCAAAGCGTCACATGGTTTTTTCGGCTTGGCAGGCAAGCCAGTTCCTGTATAAGCGCGATGTCTCCGCCGCTCACGTCAACAGCCCTCCGTTCTGCCCGCCCCGCGGGTCTCTTTGCTGTTGCTTTTTATGCGTCCCATGCCAGCAACGCGGCCGCCAACTCCGGCGACTCATTCGCGGCGTCCGCCAATCCTACGCCCGCCACCGCCGCCTCCAGCGCTTTCATAACCGCCGCCGCGCCTGCCGTCGCGCCCATGGGATGCCCCTGCACCGCGCCACCCGCGCCAAGTATGGTATCTTTACCAAACGCGTTGTACAATCCGGCCATGGACATGGGCGTTATGCCGCCACCCAGCGCCGTCATAATGGGACGAATACCTTTTAGCGGCAATCTTTGTTTTTGTACGGTCTGCATGCCATCCAGCACCAATGCGGGGCTGCCGGCCGGGCACATGGTCATGACCGAATCCGCGCCCGCCAGGCGGGCCAACGAGCCAAGGAGCACGCGGCCCGTAATGCCCAATTCCGGGGAATCCAGCATGCCCGCCCCCGCGTAGTGCGCTAAAAAGCAGAGCCGTTCACCAAATTCCGCTGTCAGTTCCATCAACGCGTCTATTCCCGTGGTTGCAAAGTTTACCATAGCCGCCTTCGCTCCCTCCTCCAGAACCGCCTTGCAATGTTCGCGCATGCATGAGGGTTTATCGGTTACATTTGGGATATACACCGTCTCTTTGCCGGTGTATTGCGCGGCCTCTTTGGCGGCCTTGCCATACGCGCGCACGCGGGCCGCCGCGCTGCTCACATCTATGCTGCCAAACAGCTCGTCGTCTTTGATGAGATCCACGCCGCCCAAAGCGCTGGCCTTGAAAAGCGCCGCGCCATGCTCGGGCGAGTACCCCAAACAGGGCTTTATCATATTCAGCACCAGCGGCCTGCCCTGCACGCCAGTGATCCTTCGGAAACCTTCCACGCTCTGTTTTGGCCCCGCGTACAACCGCAATGCCGCTTCTGTGAAATCGAGATCCGCAAGCTTTATTTTAAGCGCTGTGGAAACATCGTTGCCAACCATTGCCGCCAGCATCATGGCAAAACTGCCCGCAAAATTGCGCATAGGGAAGGCGACGCGCAAAACGGCCATCCCGCCGTCGCCCGGCGCCGCATATAAACCAAGCACACGGGCCTGGTAGTTTTGCACCATCTCTTCCGTTATGCCGGGCAACGGCACCCATGTGCCAATGCTTTGCCCAACGGCAAATTTACCGGCCTTTTTCAGCGCGTCCTCGCCAAACATGCCGAAAGCGTAATACGTGGCAATGGCGTATTCGCCGCCGCTGATATTTACTTCATTATCAAAAGGCAATTCAAAATACATGGGCTCCTCACTTCTCGTTCTGGATGAGTTTACTGATTTCCGCCGCCGCCACCTCGCTAAACGCCAAATCACAGAGATTGGCGTCCACTTCGACTTGCCGGATGCTCTTTTTCAAGCCCCTGCGCAGCACGGACAGGATGGTCTCGTCTACCTCAGGGTCATACAGGCTTTGGCCCGGCTGCGTATCGAAACGCATACCTTTCAATGGCAGCAAAACCGTAACCGGCGCCGTCGCTCCATTCAGCCTTTCCACCATGAGCGCCGCCGCCCGCTTTGCCTCCCCGGCAAACACTTTTATATGCGCGATTTTATTATTATGCAAGTTGTATTTGCGCAGCTTGTAATCGCCTATGGCACCAGCCTGAAATTCGTCAAACGCCATATCCACAAAATCGAGCGCGCCCGGCGCAACCACCATCGGTATGCCCGCCTTTATGCCGGCCTGCAGCCTGTTTTTCGCCCCCGCGGAAAAACCGACGCCAAATACGTCGCCCGCCGTGATCTCGTGCACCGATAAATCCATCACGGCTTTTATGATGCCCTGTTCGATTAAGTATTCCAAACACCTGCCGCCGACGCCGGTGGAATGGAAGCTGATCGTCTCTATGCCCTGCCTCTCTAAAATCGCGGTGGCCTGCACGGCGGAATCGTTTGTTACGCCCATCAACGTGGTGCCAACGCGCATTTTGCCATCCGCCGACAGCGGCCTAGCCTGCGCCACCATACCGATCATCGCCGCGGCCGCGTTTGACAGTACCGCCTCGGACACGGCGTTGATGCCGGTTATGTCCGCAATAGAGGGCACGAGCGTGATATCCTTGATCCCCACCAACGGCTCAAATGTCCTGCCGCCGCACGCCACGGTGGAAACCATCAGCTTCGGCACCCCTATGGGCAACGTTTGCATGGCCCCCGTCGCCGCCAATGTATTTTGCAGCCCGCCGGCGGAAAGTATGCCATCAAACGCGCCCTCAGCGTATAGCTTTGGTATAATCGCTTTCGCGCCGTCCATCATGGCCTGAACAAACACGTTCTTTGGCTGGCCCGCGATGTCTTGCAACTTTGTTCCGCCAGCCCAAAATACTTCCTCACGCGTGATGTCCGCTTGAAACGCGTATTCTCCGCGCGTCGACATATCTATGGTCAAGCACTTGCAGCCGTGGCTTTCGATGTATGCTTTGAAGAACCTCGCTTCCGCCTCTTTGGTGTCGATGCTCAGCAATACGGCGATCGTCTTCATGTCTATGCTTCCTCTCCCAGTTTACCCAGGCTTTCTAATTCATCGGCAATGTTGCCTAACCCAAGCTTTTCAAGCGTCGCTCGCGTCGGGTATCCCGTGCGTTTGTCCCAACCGTGCAGCTCGTAGTACCTGTCCAGCATGCTGTTGTATTTCGCCATATCCATGCGGTAGCCATCCATCTTGCCGCCTTTCAGCGGCTCTGTCTGATCTCGCATGGTGGGCAAGTCGTCCTTGCGCGTAAAGGCGGTAAATCTCGCGTTAATCGCCTTTTCCGTGTTGATCTGGCGCATGGCTATGTCTTCTAAATCCTGCTTTGTCAGCTCCACGCCGGAAGCGGCTGATACCAGTTCCGCAATATCCGCAACGTCGATGTAGTCCAGCTTATTATAAATCGTGTTCTGGTGGCAGATGCCCGTGCTGTTGTTCATGCGGTGCAAGACTTCAAACAAATAGGTTACTTCTGCCTTGCCGTCGTAGCTGAGCGGGTCTTCCACGCCGCGTATTCCCAGCACTTTGAACGCTTTTTCTTTATCCACATTGATGGCCTGCTCGTAGCCGCAAGTGCCGGTCGTATGCCCGCCGCCGCGCGTCGATACCGCCGCGCCCAGCGCCCACGCGTTTGAGCCGCGCATGCATTCATACAGGTCCTGCCCTTTTACGTTCATGGAATAATAGCCTGAACCGCGCCCGATGATATCCGCGGCACGCTTGCTGCCCTCGGCGAGAATATTGCCAAAGCCTTCCCTGTAGCACATGCGGCGCACCATTTCTAAAATCGCGGCCTCGTCACCCCAGTGCAGCGGCATGCCCATCTCTGCTTCTGTGAGAATGCCGCGCTGAAAACACTCCATCGCCCACGCTATCGCCCCGCCGCACAAATTAAAATCAATGCCCAGCTCGTTGCAATAGGCGCTGATTTTCACCATAAATGTCGGCTCTTCCACCGCGCAGCGCCCCACGATCGTGCCAAATGGCTCCCAGTGGTTGAATTCCGTAGCGCAGCCCTTATACG
>JAVBPK010000126.1:0-24653 GCA_031549625.1 Eubacteriales bacterium | reverse complement strand
AGATAACCTTCTTCTCGCATTTTAAGTACCGTTGGCAGTATCGCCTGCCCATAATGCTTTCCCATATGAAAACCTCCTATCGCTTTTCTCTTACGATAGGAGGCCTTTTTCTTTTTGTCCACTTTATTGGGTTCAGTTCACCTTTCGGATTGACCCCTTTATTCGCTTGTGTGCGCTTTTACCGTTATTCGATGATGCCGGTAACGACGCCCGCGCCGACTGTACGGCCGCCTTCGCGGATAGCGAAGCGCAAACCTTCTTCGATGGCGATCGGCGTAATCAGCTTGATCGTCATCTGCACGTTGTCGCCAGGCATAACCATTTCTACGCCTTCTGGCAGCTCGATGGAGCCTGTAACGTCCGTTGTACGGAAGTAGAACTGCGGACGGTAGCCCGGGAAGAACGGCGTATGACGGCCGCCTTCATCTTTGCCCAGCACGTACACTTCGCCTTTGAAATGCGTGTGCGGCTTGATGCTGCCCGGCTTCGCCAATACTTGGCCGCGCTCGATTTCGTTTCTCTGCACGCCGCGCAGCAGCAGGCCTACGTTGTCTCCTGCCATTGCCTGATCCAGCAACTTACGGAACATTTCCACGCCCGTTACTACCACGGAACGCGTTTCGCCCGTCAATCCTACGATTTCTACTGTTTCCTGCACTTTGACTGTTCCGCGTTCCACACGCCCTGTCGCCACCGTGCCGCGGCCCGTGATGGAGAATACGTCTTCCACAGGCATCAGGAACGGCTTATCCGCCGCGCGTTCCGGTGTCGGGATGTAGCTATCCACCGCGTCCATCAGGTCGAATATGCATTGGCAGTTCGGATTCTCTTTTGCGCTTTTGCCCGCCATCAGGTCTTCCAGCGCCAGCAGCGCCGATCCTTTTACGATCGGAATATCGTCGCCAGGGAATTCGTAGCTGCTCAGCAGCTCGCGGATTTCCATTTCTACCAGCTCCAACAGCTCCGGATCGTCTACCTGATCTGTTTTATTCATAAATACGATGATGTATGGCACACCTACCTGCCTTGCCAGCAGGATGTGCTCACGCGTCTGCGGCATCGGGCCGTCCGCCGCCGATACTACCAGTATCGCGCCGTCCATCTGCGCCGCGCCTGTTATCATGTTCTTTACATAGTCCGCGTGCCCCGGGCAGTCTACGTGCGCATAGTGACGGTTGTCCGTTTCGTATTCCACGTGCGACGTGTTGATCGTGATCCCTCTCGCCTTTTCTTCCGGCGCCTTGTCGATTTCGTCGTACTTCATCGCCGCCGCTTTACCAGACTGGCTCAACGTCATCGTGATCGCAGCTGTCAGCGTTGTTTTACCATGATCTACGTGCCCGATCGTTCCGATGTTTACGTGCGGTTTCGTCCGCTCGAACTTTGCCTTTGCCATTACATGTTTCCTCCTGCTATAGCTGATGCTTATATTGTTTGCTCGTTTTGTGCGCTTGCACATTTCTCTTTTGTACTGCCGGATATAGTCCTTATCTCCGGCCGGTTACCTTCAGCGCCACATTCGCCGGCACCTCTTCGTAATGATCGAACTGCATGGTGAATGTTGCGCGGCCCTGTGTCCTGGAACGCAAGTCTGTCGCGTAGCCAAACATTTCGGAAAGCGGGCAAATCGCATGCACGGCCTGCCCTGTGCCACGCGCTTCCATGCCCTCCACGCGGCCACGCCTCGCGTTCAGGTTGCCTATGACATCGCCTGTGTAGTCTTCCGGCGTTATCACTTCGACTTTCATGACCGGCTCCAACAGAACCGGCCCAGCCTTGACCGCGGCCTCTTTAAACGCCAGAGAGCCGGCGATTTTGAACGCCATCTCGGAACTGTCGACTTCGTGGACGCTGCCGTCGATCAATGTCGCCTTGAAATCCACCACTTCGTACCCGCCCAAAGCGCCGCTTCTGGCAGCTTCGGCAATGCCGTTTTCCACCGCCGGAATGTATTCTTTGGGGATAACGCCGCCGACAATTTTGCTTTCGAAAACGAACCCGGCGCCGGGCTCCAAGGGTGAAAACTCCACGACACAATGCCCGTATTGGCCATGGCCGCCCGTTTGACGCACATAGCGGCCCTCGGCTTTGAAGGGCTTTGTGAGGGTTTCCCTGTATGCGACCTGCGGTTTGCCTACAGAGGCTTCTACACGAAATTCACGAATCAGGCGGTCTACGATGATTTCCAAATGCAATTCACCCATGCCGGCAATGATCGTTTGGCCCGTTTCCTGATCGGTGTATGTTTTGAAGGTAGGATCTTCTTCGGATAGTTTGGCGAGAGCTAACGTCATTTTATCCTGGCCCGCTTTCGTCTTTGGCTCTATCGCCACTTTGATAACGGGATCCGGGAATTCCATTGCCTCCAGCAACACAGGGCGCTTTTTATCACAAAGCGTATCGCCTGTGCCTGCCGATTTGAAGCCGCAAATCGCCGCTATGTCGCCCGCGTATACTTCTTCAACGTCCGTACGTTGATCCGCGTGCATGAGAAGAATGCGGCCCATATGGTCTTCTTTGTTCTTTGACACGTTGTATACCGCCATGCCCTTTTTCAGCGTGCCGCTATATACGCGCATAAACGCCAGCTTACCCACATATGGGTCTGTGACGATTTTAAATACCAAACCGGCAAACGGTTCGGCGTCCGTAGCATTGATAATGACTTCTTCTTCCTCCCCCGGCTCGTGCCCAACCGCGGGCGGGATATCGATTGGCGACGGCAAATACGCAACGATCGCGTCCAGCAGCAGCTGCACGCCCTTGTTGCGGTACGACGTGCCGCAACATACCGGCACTACGTTGTTTGCCAGCACTGCCTTGCGCAGGCAATCGACGATCTCTTCGTTTGTGAATTCTTCTCCGCCGATGTATTTTTCGAGCAGTGTGTCATCTTCTTCCGCCACCGCTTCTACGAGCTTTCCGCGATATTCCTTTGCCAGTTCCATGAGTTCGTCCGGTATTTCTTCTTCGCGCACGTCGATGCCCGCATCGTCGTAATACACTTCCGCTTTCATCTTTACCAAGTCGACAATGCCGCGAAACTCGGACTCACTGCCTATCGGCAATTGGATCGGCACCGCATTTGCGCCCAGGCGATCTTTCATCATTTGCACAACGTTATAAAAATCGGCGCCCGTGATGTCCATTTTGTTGACATAGGCCAACCGGGGTACACCGTATTTATTGGCCTGCTGCCAAACCGTTTCGCTTTGCGGCTCTACGCCGCCCTTTGCGCAAAACACCGCTACCGCGCCGTCCAGAACGCGCAACGAACGCTCCACCTCAACGGTGAAGTCGACATGCCCCGGCGTATCGATGATGTTTATGCGGTATTCACGCCAAAACGCGGTTGTGGCAGCCGAACCGATCGTGATGCCGCGTTCTTGTTCCTGCACCATGAAATCCATGGTCGCGGCGCCTTCATGCGTTTCGCCCACCTTATGTATTTTGCCTGTGTAAAATAAAATGCGCTCGGTCGTAGTGGTTTTGCCTGCGTCAATATGCGCCATGATACCGATGTTGCGCGTCATTTCTAAGGATGTTGTTCTTGGCATACTCTCCCTCCTTTCCGTAGAAGATGCAGCCATTTTGTTATTGGTGACCTTTCTTCCATCGGAACCGCACCATTATTTGTGCGAACAAGCGGCTGCGGATACGGCGTGCCGTATCCGCAGCCAATATAAAATTTGGTTTTTTGTTTTACCAGCGGTAATGCGCAAACGCTTTGTTTGCCTCCGCCATTTTATGCGTATCTTCCTTCTTTTTGAAGGCGTTCCCCGTTTGGTTTGCGGCATCCATGATTTCGCCCGCAAGGCGCTGTATCATGGTGCGTTCCCCGCGCTTGCGCGCGTACCCAACCAGCCAACGCAAGCCCAATGTCTGACGACGCTCGGGGCGTATTTCGATCGGCACCTGATAGGTGGCACCGCCAACGCGGCGAGCTTTTACTTCCAGAACCGGCATGATGTTTTCCAACGCCTGCTGAAATACTTCTAAGGGTTCTCTGCCCGTCTTGTCTTTGATAAGATCGAACGCGCCATAGCAAGCTTTTTGCGCTGTGCCTCGTTTGCCGTCCAACATGACCTGGTTGATCAGCTTTGTTACCACGCTGTCACCATAGATAGGATCGACCAACACTTCGCGCTTGGGTATAAATCCACGTCTCGGCATACTTTACCTCCCTACTTCTTCTTCGGCCGCTTCGCGCCGTAGAGTGAGCGAGATTGCATACGCCCATTGACACCCGCTGTGTCCAGCGCGCCACGAATGATATGATATCTTACACCAGGCAAGTCTTTTACACGGCCGCCCCTAATCAGTACGACAGAGTGCTCCTGTAGATTATGACCGATGCCCGGAATATACGCCGTGCCCTCAAGGCCGTCTGTTAAACGGATACGCGCGATTTTACGCAGCGCGGAGTTTGGTTTTTTAGGCGTCATGGTACGAACGGCTGTGCAAACGCCACGGCGCTGCGGGCATTGCTTTAAGATAGGAGCCGTAGATTTGTATTCTACCTGCTGCCTGCCCTTGCGTACCAATTGATTGATTGTTGGCATTCCATTTCCTCCTGAATTATTCTCGTAAACTTATCGTTTTCGTTTTTGCGGCCGTACGGCCTCAGCCTGTTTGCTTTTGCTTTTATCTGCAACGGCCAATGTTCTGCGGATTTCCGCTTGGTTTATATATGAGAGAACTCCCTGCAACCCCTTGAGGGAGCAATCTTCTATTTAATAATGCCCACACAGGCAGCGCCTACGTCTATGTTGCAGGCTTCGCCTAATGTCAGCATGCTGGTCACCATTTCGACCGGCACCCCATTCGCGTACGCCGCTTCTTTGAGCTTGCCCATCAAAAAAGCTTCTACATTTTCCGCGATGTATATTTTTTTTAAGGAACCCGCCTGCATAGCCCGCAGCACCTGCTTTGAGCCGACTATCGCGTCTTTGTTGATATCCTCTAGCATATTACTCATTTCTGGCAAAATGCCGCCGTTTCCGTTGATATTACGTAATTTTCCTGTGCTGCAACCGCGCGCCTGGGCTCTTAAAAACAAAATCACGCAGGTGCGTCAGGATCAAACGTCCGCTGGAGCGCACCATGCGTATTTTATCATCTGAAAAACGCATTGTCAAAGGATTTTTGCATATAATGGGCGTTTTTTCGATTTACAAAATGAAAAACCGCACTCGTTTTTACAAACTCTTCACTGCGTTCGCGTCCTCCGGCCCGCCCGTGCCTACGCCCATGCGCATGCGCCTTCTGGAAAAAAGCATCTTGGGCCTTTTATCGCTGCCGCTCAGCACAAACCAGCCCTTGGCCTTCATAGCCCCCACCGTTGATATCTCGAAAGGGTCCAGCCGCATGACTTCGCTGTATTTTTTCTCAAGCCTTCCCTTGAGTATTTGCGCCACCAATACGCTGAGCAACTCCACTGCCACAAATATAACCAACGGCATAATCAAGTGGATACGCGCCAGCGCATCGTTCAGCGCAGGCAACATGAACAGCAACAGCAGCATGATGGCCGTGGCCAATGGCACCAGCGTGGGCACATAATCCAACACCCGCAGGCGCTTGCGGCAATCGGCGCATGTGGCAATTTGCAGTGGCAGCAGGGTGCCTACCTTCGCCTTTACCTTTAACCCGATTATGCTTCGTTTTTCACGCCGCGGTTCCGCGTGCGCCATATCCAGCAACGCATAACAGGCTCGTTTACCGGCCGGCTGTACACGGCAAAACTGGCAGTTCGGACTTTCGAATAAGGGCGCGACACCGCCTTCCGGCATCAGGCTCTTTAACACATCCATGTCCGCCATGATCTGTTTTGCCGCAGACGGGTCGTTGTTTAGAAAGCATTCTTTGCAGCCCGGCATGTTTAACAGATCGCACTGTTCTGTCTGATATAACTCGCAGGATTGGTTTGTTATAATCCGCCGCATAGCCCCTCCTCACAGAATGGCGTTTCGCTTGCGCAAAACCGCCTTTGCATCTGCCCTTGAAATTCGTGCCGGTGCCCAAGGCACCGGCACGCTGGTTGTTGCTATATTTCCGCGTTGCCTTCCCGTACCTCTACGTTTTTGTAACGCTTGAGGCCGATACCGGCCGGGATCAGTTTGCCGATGATGACGTTTTCTTTCAGGCCGACCAATGGATCGATCTTGCCCTTTATGGCCGCCTCAGTCAGAACGCGCGTGGTCTCCTGGAAGGAGGCTGCCGAAAGGAAGCTATCCGTCGCAAGGCTGGCCTTTGTGATGCCCAGCAGTTTGCGCTTAGCCACAGCAGGCTGCCCGCCCGCGGCTATGATAGCCTCGTTTTCGCGTTCGAAGCGGAATATGTCTATCAGTTCGCCCGGCAGCAGTTCGGTATCGCCGGAATCTTCGATTTGGACTTTCCGCAGCATTTGACGAATGATGATTTCGATATGCTTGTCGGAAATTTCCACGCCCTGCAGGCGGTATACGCTTTGCACCTCTTTGAGCATGTAGGCTTGCACGCCCTTCACGCCCTTGATTTTGAGGATATCGTGCGGGTTGATGGAACCTTCCGTAAGCTCGTCGCCCGCTTCCACCGCATCGCCTTCCCGCACTTTCAGCTTGGAACCGAATGGGATGAGGTATGTTTCGCTTTCACCGTCTTCATTGCTGACAACCGCCTCGCGCTTTTTCTTGCTGTCGTTCAACTTGACCGTGCCGTAGATTTCGGATATGACAGCCAGGCCCTTCGGCTTTCTGGCTTCGAAAAGCTCTTCCACACGCGGCAGGCCCTGCGTGATATCGTCGCCCGCTACACCGCCTGTATGGAATGTACGCATTGTCAGCTGCGTGCCTGGTTCGCCGATGGCCTGCGCCGCAATGATGCCCACCGCTTCGCCGATGTCGACTTTATTCCCTGTGGCCAGGTTTGCGCCATAGCACTTCGCGCATATGCCCTGTTCGCTGCGGCACGTGAACACTGTACGGCAGGCCACGCTTTCAACGCCCAGCTTATCGATCAGTTCGCAATGGTCTACGTCCAGCATGGTGTCGACGGGGATGATGATCTCGCCCGTTTCCGGATGGAGAATGTTTTCCGCCGCTACCCTGCCGTGCAGACGCGCGCTCAGCGGTTCGATTATTTTGTTTCCTTCGCGTATGGCGGAGAACCGCATGCCCTTCACCGCCTCGCCGCGATTTGCGAAGCAGTCTTCCTCGCGCACGATTACGTCCTGCGAAACGTCTACCAGTCGCCTTGTGAGATATCCGGAGTCGGCTGTTCTAAGCGCAGTATCCGCGAGACCTTTGCGCGCGCCGTGCGAAGAAATGAAGAACTCAAGCACCGTTAAGCCTTCGCGGAAATTTGCGCGAATCGGCACTTCGATGATTTCACCGGACGGGTCGGCCATGAGGCCACGCATGCCCGCCAGCTGACGAATCTGCGCCGTACTGCCGCGCGCGCCGGAGTTTGCCATCATGTAGATGGGGTTGTATTCGTCCAGAGATTTCATGAGCGCATCCGTTACGGAATTTGTGGTATGTTCCCATACTTGGATAACGCGCTGCTTGCGCTCCGCATCGGAAAACAAACCGCTGCGGAACAGGTTATCTATTTTGACAACTTCGTTTTCCGCTTCCGCAATCAACGCCGGTTTTTCATCCGGCACGGTGATATCCTGGAAGCCCACCGTGATACCGCCACGCGTGGAGTACTCGAAGCCCAGCTTTTTTATTCTGTCCAGCACATTACTCGTGATTGTTGGCCCGTGCCTTCTATAGCAACGATCCACGATATCGCCCAAGTCCTTTTTACGGACAAGTCTGTCGATCTCCAATGTGAATATGCTATCTTCCTGCGCGCGGTCTACATAGCCGAGATCTTGCGGGATGGCATTGTTGAATATGATGCGGCCAACCGTGGTTTCCACGACCTTTTCACGCGTTTCCCCCTGCCATGCGCGTTTTAAGCGGACTTTCACTTTTGCGTGCAGGGAAATAGCGCCCGTCTGGTAGGCCATAACGGCCTCGTTTTCGTTGCGGAACGCCTTGCTTTCGCCTTTTGCGCCATCGCGCTGCAGCGTAAGATAATAACAGCCTATAACCATGTCCTGTGTCGGGCTGACCACCGGCTTGCCGTCCTGCGGCTTTAGTATGTTGTTGCTGGCCAGCATCAGGAAACGGGCCTCCGCCTGCGCTTCCACAGACAGCGGTACGTGCACGGCCATCTGATCGCCATCAAAGTCCGCATTGTACGCTGTGCAAACCAACGGATGCAGCTTTAGCGCGCGGCCTTCTACCAGTACCGGCTCAAATGCCTGTATACCCAATCTGTGCAATGTCGGCGCGCGATTCAGCAGCACGGGATGATCTTTGATAACGCCTTCCAGCACACCCCAAACTTCGGGGCGCACGCGTTCGACCATGCGCTTTGCGCTTTTGATATTATGCGCGTGGGCCTCTTCCACGAGTTTTTTCATGACGAAAGGCTTAAACAGCTCCAACGCCATTTCTTTCGGCAGGCCGCATTGGTACATTTTGAGTTCCGGACCGACAACAATAACGGAACGGCCGGAATAGTCCACGCGCTTGCCCAGCAGGTTTTGGCGGAAACGCCCTTGCTTGCCTCGCAGCATGTCGGACAGTGACTTTAACGGCCTGTTGCCCGGGCCCGTTACCGGCCTGCCGCGGCGGCCATTATCGATGAGCGCGTCTACCGCTTCCTGCAGCATGCGCTTTTCGTTGCGAACGATGATATCCGGCGCTTTCAGCTCCAGCAAACGCTTTAAGCGGTTGTTTCGGTTGATTACCCGGCGGTAGAGGTCATTTAAATCGCTTGTGGCGAACCGGCCGCCATCCAACTGCACCATGGGGCGCAATTCCGGCGGAATGACGGGAACCACATCGAGAATGATCCATTCGGGCTTATTGCCCGACTTTAAAAAGGCTTCCACCACTTCCAAACGCTTGATGGCGTTTGCGCGCTTCTGGCCAGAAGAATTTTTGATCTCTTCGCGAAGCTGGACGTCGAGCGCATCAAGATTGAGCTGCTTGAGCAGTTCTTTGATGGCCTCCGCGCCCATGCCCGCCTTAAACGCTTTGGGGCCATACTTTGCCTGCGCGTCACGGTATTCTTTATCTGTGAGCAGGCTCTTGTGCACGAGCGCCGTATCGCCCGGGTCTGTTACTACGAAATTCGCAAAATACAGCACCTTTTCCAGCGCTCTCGGCGACATATCCAGCAGCATTTTCATACGGCAGGGGATGCCTTTGAAATACCAGATATGGGAAACCGGCGCCGCCAGCTCGATGTGCCCCATGCGTTCACGGCGCACTTTCGCCTTTGTGACTTCCACGCCGCATTTATCGCAGATAACGCCCTTATAGCGCACACGCTTATACCGGCCGCAATGGCATTCCCAGTCCTTAGTGGGCCCAAATATGCGCTCGCAGAACAAGCCGTCTTTTTCAGGCTTCAGCGTGCGGTAGTTGATCGTTTCGGGTTTCTTTACCTCGCCATGAGACCATTCGCGTATCTTATCCGCTGAAGCGAGGCCAATTTGTATCGCATCGAAATTCGTTAATTCAAACAAGGTTCGTCTCTCCCTTCCTCAAGCCGCGTTACTCGTCCTCGCCGTCTTCCTGCTCATCGGCAGGCAACAACAGGTCATCGCCAGCCAGGCCGTCTCCGATGTCGTCATCATCGTCGTCTTCATCGTCGTCGCCCAAGTCTTCGTCAAATTCATCGAATTCGTCGAATTCGGAGAATTTATCTCCCGACGGCACGATCGGCGGCGCGTCTTCCGTACCGGCTATGTTGAGATCGAGCACGGCAACCGGTTCTTCTTCATCCAACGATTCGCCTATTTCGATGACCTCTCGCGTGTCGGACAGGACTTTGATATCCAACGCCAGCGATTGCAGCTCTTTTATAAGCACTTTGAAGGATTCCGGCACGCCCGGCTGCGGCACGTTTTCACCCTTTACTATGGCTTCGTATGTTTTGACGCGTCCCACAATATCGTCGGATTTGACTGTCAGGATTTCTTGCAACGTGTTTGCCGCGCCATACGCTTCCAGCGCCCACACTTCCATCTCGCCGAAACGCTGGCCGCCAAACTGGGCCTTGCCGCCAAGCGGCTGCTGCGTAACCAGCGAATATGGGCCTGTGGAACGCGCGTGTATCTTGTCGTCGACCAAGTGAGCCAGCTTGAGGTAGTACATATAGCCGACAGATATACGGTTTTCAAATGGTTCGCCGCTGCGGCCATCGTATAACACCGTTTTGCCATCCTGATCGAAACCGGCGTTTACAAGCTGCGCCTGAATTTCGTCCTCTGTGGCGCCGTCGAAAACCGGCGTGGCAATGTGCCAGCCCAGCTGTTTTGCGGCTAGACCCAAGTGGAGCTCCAGAACCTGCCCGATGTTCATACGCGAAGGCACGCCCAAGGGGTTCAGCACGATTTGCAGCGGCGTGCCATCCGGCAGGAACGGCATGTCTTCTTCAGGGAGTATGCGGGATATAACGCCCTTATTGCCGTGGCGGCCCGCCATTTTATCGCCGACGGAGATTTTACGTTTTTGCGCGATGTATACGCGCACCAGCTCGTTTACGCCCGGCGAAAGCTCGTCTTTATTTTCGCGCGTGAATACTTTTACATCCACGATAATGCCATCTTCACCATGCGGCACGCGCAAGGAAGTATCGCGCACTTCGCGCGCTTTTTCGCCGAATATGGCGCGCAGCAGGCGTTCTTCCGCCGTAAGCTCCGTTTCGCCCTTCGGTGTAACCTTTCCTACGAGGATATCCCCCGAACGCACTTCCGCACCCGGGCGGATGATGCCGTTTTCATCGAGGTTCGCCAGCGCGTCTTCACCAACGTTGGGGATGTCGCGCGTAATTTCTTCCGGCCCTAATTTTGTATCGCGGGCTTCCGTCTCATGCTCTTCGATGTGGATGGACGTGAATATGTCATCCTGCACCAATTTTTCGCTGATGAGCACCGCGTCTTCGTAGTTGTAGCCCTCGAATGTCATGAAGCCGATGAGGATGTTTCGCCCCAGCGCGATTTCGCCCTGATCTGTGGACGCGCCGTCAGCTATGACCTGCCCCGCTTCGATTTTGTCTCCGACTTTTACGATCGGCCTTTGATTGAGGCAGGTACCCTGATTGGAACGCTGGAATTTTGTGAGCTTGTGGCTTCTTTCGCTGCCGTCCTTGCCGCGCACGATGATCTTGCGGGCAGAGACGTATGAGATTTCGCCGGATTCCTGCGCGATGATAACCACGCCGGAGTCGTGCGCCGCTTTATATTCCATGCCCGTGCCAACGATAGGCGCCTCCGGCATCAACAGCGGCACCGCCTGACGCTGCATGTTGGAACCCATGAGCGCGCGGTTTGCGTCGTCGTTTTCGAGGAAGGGGATCATGGCGGTCGCCACCGAAACAAGCTGCTTCGGCGAAACGTCCATGTAGTCGACCTCTTCGGATTTTACTTCGATGATTTGGTCGAGCAGACGCGCGACAACGCGGTTCTTGATGAACCACTTTGTGTTTTCGTCTATGACTTCGTTTGCCTGCGCGACGATGTAGTTGTCCTCTTCGTCCGCCGTCAGGTATTCGATCTCTTCCGTTATGATGCGGTTTTTCGCGTCCACCTTGCGGTATGGCGCTTCAATGAAACCATATTCGTTGATGCGCGCATATGTGGAAAGCGAGTTGATTAGGCCGATGTTCGGGCCTTCCGGCGTTTCTATGGGGCACATACGGCCATAATGCGAAAAGTGAACGTCGCGGACATCGAATGTGGCGCGTTCTCTGTTTAAGCCGCCAGGTCCCAACGCGCTCAGCCTGCGCTTATGCGTCAATTCCGCAAGCGGGTTTGTTTGATCCATGAACTGCGACAACTGCGAAGACCCAAAGAATTCTTTGATGGCAGCCGTGACAGGCCGGATGTTTATGAGGTTGGAAGGCATGGCCACATCCATATCCTGCAGGCTCATGCGCTCACGCACCACGCGTTCGAGCCTTGTCAGGCCGACGCGCAGCTGGTTTTGCAGCAATTCGCCCACGGAGCGGATGCGCCTGTTGCCCAAGTGGTCGATATCGTCTATGGTGCCGATGTCGTATGGCAAGCCGATAAGATAGCTGATGGACGCCACGATATCATCCGGCACGATATGGCGCGGGATCAGATCATGGATATGTTCTTTGTAGAACGCTTTTTGCGCTTCGATATCTTTGTCCGCCACTTCCTTGCTAAGCGATAGAAGCGTGGGCAAATGCACATCCTCGTTCAAGCCCACTTCGGCGGGATCGAACGGAAGAAAATGTTTTGCATTTACGAATTTGTTGCCCAGTACTTTGACGGATTTGCCTTCCGGCGCCTGCAGCCATACAAATTCGACACCCGCGTTCTGGATGTTGTGCGCATCCGTGCGCGAGATGGCCGTGCCTGCTTCGAGTATGATTTCGCCTGTGACGGGAGAAACAGCATTCTGCGCCAGCGTGTGGCCTACGATGCGCTTTGCCAGTGAAAGCTTTTTGTTGAATTTGTAGCGGCCCACGCGGGCAAGGTCGTATCTTCTATCGAAGAAGAGGGCGTTGAGCAGCGTGCGCGCGCTTTCTTCTGTGGGCGGCTCGCCGGGACGCTGCCGTTTGTAGATTTCGATGAGGCCTTCTTCTACGGAGGCCGTTCCGTCCTTTTGCAACGTGGCTGTCAGTCGTTCATCCGCGCCAAGCAGCTCCTCGATTTGGGCGTTTGTGCCGTAACCGAGCGCGCGCAAAAACGCCGTGATGTGCACTTTGCGCTGCCTGTCGATCTTAACCCACAGCACTTCGTTGCTGTCTGTTTCGTATTCAAGCCATGCGCCGCGATTGGGAATGACCTGCGTGGAAAACAACATTTTGCCGACTTTATCTATGGCCTTGCTGTAGTACACGCCCGGCGACCGCACAAGTTGGCTGACGATGACGCGCTCCGCGCCATTGATGATGAATGTACCCTGCTCCGTCATGAGCGGAAAATCGCCCATAAACACTTCCTGTTGTTTGACTTCGCCCGTTTCTTTGTTGATGAGGCGCACAACAACTTTAAGAGGCGCCGAATAGTTGACGTCTCTTTCCTTGCATTCTTCAACCGTATATTTGGGATTGCTTCTATCTAAATAGTAATCCACAAATTCCAATACGAGTTTTTCGGAATAATCCGTAATGGGTGAGATATCGTTCAGTACCTCGCGGAGATCCTCTTTTATAAACCGCTCATAAGAATTCTTCTGCACCTCGATAAGATCAGGCATTTCCAGGACTTCATTAATCCGCGAGAAACTCATGCGCGCCCGCTTTCCCATCTTCACCTCATGCACCATCGCGTCCACTCCTAACCGATGCCTTTGCATCAAAATCTTTATCGAAACTGCTATACTCCAAACAGTTTTGCTTGTATGGTCATATTCCGTTGGAGTATTCCCAGTCAATCATTGTCGTATACTATTGTTTGGTTTTCCCGGTAATATTTACGTGAAAACCAAATATATGCCAAAGCTGCGCCCCTGCGCTTACAGGCCGCTAAATAAAGCGCAGTTTTGTACCGATTTTATATTCACGTGCAGTTAAATATCATAACATTACACAGCACAATAGTCAAATGGTTATTGTGTATATTTTACGATTATTTCACTTTTGCGAATATCATCCTGCCGGCAGCGGTTTGCAGCACGCTCGTAACTACCGCCTCCACCTGCTCGTTCATGCAGCGTTTGCCGCCTTCCACGACGATCATTGTGCCATCGTCGAGATAACCGACGCCCTGCCCTTGCTCCTTTCCTTCCTTTACAACCGCGACTTTCATTTCTTCACCGGGCAGCACCACGGGCTTGATGGCGTTTGCAAGCTCGTTGATGTTGAATACCGGCACTTCTTGCACAGCTGCGACTTTGTTTAAGTTGTAATCGTTTGTCACCACAACGCCTTTTAAATCTTGCGCCAGCTTCAGCAGCTTTGCATCCACTTCGGCGATGTCGTCGTAATCGCGTTCTTCCACGCGCACCACCATGCGCAATTCTTTTTGCATGCGTTGCAGGATATCCAGCCCACGCCTGCCGCGACCGCGCTTCAGCGCGTCGGCATTGTCGGCTATATGCCGCAACTCCTGGAGGACAAACCCAGGCACGACCAGCTCGCCCTCCATGACGCCCGTTTGGCAGATATCAAATATGCGCCCGTCAATGATGACGGATGTATCTAATATCTTGGGACGCTCATAGGAGGACTGGATGCGCGGATTGTTTGACGCGGACCGCAGCATGTTTGACGGCATCAGCTCGCCCCGACGCTTGATGGTGATGCTTACGCCAAGGTATCCGCATAACAGATATAACACTACGCTGATCGGGGTCACCAACCAGGGCAATGGTATGATGCTGAGAAACGATGTAAGTATGAACGCGATTAAGAGCCCCGCCAAAAGGCCGAGCACAACAAAAAAGATGTCTAACGCGGGCATCCGGATAAGTGTGTCCTCCGTAATGCGGAGCATATGCGTAAGGGCATCTATGATCTTGGGGGAAAAAATAAAAAATATGATTGCAAAGAGTACACTGCCCAAAACATAGATTAAAACTTGCGCCCAGTCCAGCAATACAATATGGAGGCTATTCGCGCCGAACGCGATGATGATGTTGTCGATTAGCACCACCATACCGCACCATAGCGCTGCACCTACCGCCGCTATAATTGCGCGCAGTATTCGTTTTGCCAAATGTATTTCACCTCTTTATGTATTTGTTAGTAGTTGATGATTTGCTCGAATTCGTCTGCCTCCTTTCCGCTGGCCGCCGTAAGCTCCGCCAGCAAAACCTGTTTGGCTGTAAGAAACATTTTCCGCTCTCCTGCGGAAAGGCCTTTGTCTTTTTCGCGCCGAACGAGGCTTTTTACGACATCCGCTACGCCGTATATTTCACCTTGCCGAAGCTTTTCAAGATTGTCGCGGTAGCGTTGGTTCCAATTGTCGCTTTCAGCGATATGCTCTTCCTGCAAATAAGCTTGCACTTTGGAACATTCTTCCGCGCTGATGACCGCGCGCAAGCCTACATTTTCGGCCGCGTCCACCGGCACCATGGCTGTCATGCGACCCATTACAAAACGCAACATATAGTACTTAGTTTTTTCACCCAGCACTTCTTGAATTTCTATTGATTCTACTACGCCAACGCCATGCATGGGGTAGCAAACTCTATCGCCTATCTGAAACACACACGCCTCCGCTCTATCTATTCCACAAGCATCCTATAATATCATAATAGACAAAAGGCGTCATGTCAATAACAGCGTATTTTATCACGCACATATTCTTTTTGTCAACTGCGCAAGCCCATATTTTACATTCATCCAATTAGATTCTTACGCTTTTCGCAAAACAAACTGCGAATCGCGTATATATACCCGTTTAAGCAGGTGGCCTGTTTCCTCCGTCAACGCTGCCTCTCACCATATATGCGGATGTTACTCCCTCCGCCCGCCTGCCGCACACTCATGACAACATATGCATATATTGTTATTGAGCAACTATTTATTATACGCTTTCGTATGCGTTCGCCTGCGAAAAAGGGGTGACCCGCCATGGCTTTCCTTTCCGATTCCTGTTTTCGGGCTTCTGGCTGCCCGCCAGTTCCGCTTTGGCAGCCAAATATTCCGCTTCCCGTCGATTTTGGCTATGCCGCGTGGGACTTCGAGCCCGTGTCCGCCACCACGCCTCACGCCGTCTCCGCGGGCATCGTCCACATTGCGCGCATCTTCATCCATCATTGCGCGCCCATTTCTACAGTTTTGCTTGCGGTAAGCGCCCCCTCCAGCGCTTTAACGCCCGGAGCGTGCTATTTAGGCATTTATGACGAAAGCGGCCTGTTAATCGCGAGTACAGATGATATTTCCACACATTTTATGACCGCGGCCATTTTGGCATTCCCCTCCACAAGCACCGTATCGCTTACCGTTGGGAGCTATTTTGTCGCATTGCTTTTAAATGGCTCCATTATGCCCAACTTATGGAGCGCCGCCGACAACCTTTCCATGTTGCCCATCACCACAGGCGTGGCGGCGCAATTTTTTGATTTGAGCGGCAGCTTTGTTTCTTTGCCCGCCAGCTTTACCGCCACGCAAGTTTCTAGCGGTACCGTTCCTTTTTGGGTTGCTCTGGCATAAGAAGAGAATAATACAGGATAAACAAAGGCAGGGCTATCTTTTTTCCCTGCCTTTGTGGTTTTATGTTTGTTCGGCCTGCTGCAGTTCAGCTTGTCGCAGCTCGGCTTGTTGCAGCTCGGCTTTTTTGCGTTCTTGCTTTACGATCGCGTATGTATACAGCGCCATGCCCGCCCAGATAAACGCAAACATCAGCACCTTTTCCGGCGTAAACTTTTCGCCCATGAACAGCGCGCATATCAGGCTGAGCGTCGGGCTAACGTATTGCATGAACCCCAGCATGAAAAACGGCAGCTTCAGCACGCCTACCGCGTATAACATCATGGGTACGGCCGTCAAAATGCCGGAACCCACCAAAAGGAAAATGTCTATGAGCCTAAGCGCTGCCATGCCGTTTGCGCCCATACGGAAAAAGGCCACAAACAGCATCGAAAACGGCAACATCATCGCCGTCTCCGCCGCGATGCTCACCACGGGCTCCACCTTGGCAAAGCGCTTTAACATGGCGTATATGTTTGTGGCAAACATAAGCACGATGGCTATAACCGGCACGCTGCCATAGCCCACCACGCTGACCAATACGCCCAGCATAGCCAAAACCATCGCAATGAGCATGAGCTTGTTTGGTTTTTCTTTGAATATGACCACGCTGAACGCGAACGCGACGAACGGGGAGAGATAATACCCCAGGCTGGTATCCATGACATGCCCCGTTTGCACCGCTACGATAAATAGCGTCCAATCCACCGCCATGAAAACCGTGGCGGGCGCCAGATATTTCATGCGGGCCTTATCTTTAAACAATGCCTTTAATTCCGGCAAACGCTTTGTGAGCGCCAATACGCCAAGCGCAAACACCAGAGCCCATACCACACGGCCGCACATCACAAACAACGAATCCATATGCGCGAGCAATGCCCAATACAAAGGCTGCACACCCCATATCGCGTAGCCCAGAAATACGACAAATACGTCTTTCTTTTTCATGCTTTCCCCTCGCCCCATCTACGCCGGCCGCTTTGCTCGCGCGCGCCTTTATGCTACGTTTCGCTTTGCCTCGTCACAGCAGCTGCTGCACCAATTCGGCATATTTGGCCGGATCTTCCGGCATGATGCCCTCCAGCAGCTGCGCTTGCGCATACAGGATTTCCGCATAGGCGGCCAGCTTTTCTTTATCCGTTTCAAACAGGCCGGTCAGCTTTTCGAAAACGGCATGCTCCGGGTTTAGCTCGAGAACGCGCTCCGCTTTCACCTTTCCGTTTGCGCTTACCGGCATATTGTTTAGCACCTTTTCCATTTCTATGGACAGCGCGCCATCCGCCGCCAGACAGACCGCATGCTGCTTCAGGCGCGCGGAAACACGCACGGCCTTTACCTTGCCCTCGAGCGCCGCCGCCATGGCGTCCAGCAAATCTTTATGCGCCGCTGATTGCTCTTCTATTGCCTTTTTCTCTTCTTCATCACCCAGGTCGAAATCTCCGCCCGCGATAGACTGGAACGCTTTGCTGTCGTATTCCTGCAGCATTGTCAACGCAAACTCATCCACATCGTCCGTCAGGAACAGCACATCATACCCACGCTCGCGCAATTTATCCAACTGCGGCAGCCCCGCTATGCGCGTCACCGACTCACCGCTGGCATAATAAATGGCCTTTTGCGCCTCGGGCATGGCGCTTACGTATTCTTTAAGCGTGACAAGCTTTTCCTGCGCCATGGAATGGAACAGCAACAGGTCTTGCAGCACTTCCTTTTTTTGGCCAAAGCCGCTATACACGCCGTATTTTAGTTGCAGGCCGAAGGCTGAGAAAAACTTTTCGTATTTTTCGCGGTCTTCGAGCAGCATGGACGCCAGCTCGTTTTTAATCTTCTTTTCAAGATTTGCGGCGATCACTTTCAGTTGCCTGTCGTGCTGCAAAAGTTCCCTGGAGATATTTAAGGAAAGATCCGGACTATCCACCAGGCCACGGACAAAGCTAAAATAATCCGGCAGCAGATCGGCGCATTTTTCCATAATCATTACGCCGCTGGAATACAGCTGCAAGCCCTTTTCAAACTCCTTTGAATAATAATCGTAGGGCGCGCGCGCCGGGAAGAACAGCAGCGCGTTATAACTGACCGCGCCTTCGGCGCTCGTATGCACAGTCTTCAGCGGCGCTTCATAGTCGTAAAACTTTTCCTGGTAAAAAGAGGCGTAATTTTCATCCGTCAGTTCCGTTTTGCTGCGCTTCCATAGCGGCACCATGGAATTGAGCGTTTCGACTTCTGAAACGGTTTCGTACTCTTGCTCTTCGCCCTCCTTTTTTTCTTTTGGACGGCTATGCTCCATTTCCATTTTAATAGGGAAACGGATATAGTCGGAATACTTTTTCACCAGTGCCTGCAGCCTGTACGGCTCCAAAAACTCGCTGTATTTTTCGTCTTCCGTATCGTCTTTCAGTTCCAGCACGATATCCGTTCCCACGCTTTCGCGTTCCGCCGGGGCTATGGCGAAGCCGTCCGCGCCCTCGCTTTGCCACAAATAGGCTTGTTCGCTGCCATACGCGCGGCTTAGCACGCTTACGCGTTTCGCCACCATGAACGCCGCGTAAAACCCAACGCCAAACTGACCAATGGTTTCGCCGGCCTGCTTTTCTTGTTCCTGTCGAAAACGCAGCGTGCCGCTTTCCGCAATGGTTCCCAGATTTTTTTCCAGCTCTTCTTTTGTCATGCCGCAGCCGTTGTCGGTTATGCGCAGCATGCGTTCCGCCTTGATGGGCGAAATAAATATTTCAAAATCTTCTTTGGACATACCGGCCGTACCGCTGTCCAATTCCCGATAGTACAGCTTTTCTATCGCGTCGCTCGCGTTGCTGATGAGTTCCCTTAAAAATATTTCTTTGTGCGTGTAAATCGAATTAATCATTAAATCCAGGAGACGTTTCGATTCCGCTTGAAAGGGTTGCAGAGCCATGATATACCACCTTTTCATTCATGAATTTGGCACTCTCCTTTTGTGAGTGCTAAAATATAGTATAGCGCATACGTACAAATTTGCAAATCGACAAATGTGAGAATGTTGTTAAGATGCAAGAGCAAAAATATGAAAGCGAAACCTTTTCTTGACAAGAATCGGCCTGCAACGGATACTGTATATGATAGTTGAAAGCGAGGACTGCAGATGTACGAAATCCACCAGGTGGGCAGCCACACCTATTATATCGACTCCCCCGCAAGGACCGGATTGTATGTTGATGACGACGGCGCCGCCACCCTTATCGACAGCGGCAACGACAAAGAGGCCGGACGCAAGATTCTCCAGCATATGCAAGCCAACCAGTGGACGCTCAAAACCATCATCAATACGCATTCCAACGCAGACCATATAGGCGGCAACGCTTTTTTGCAGCAGCGCACAAACTGCGCCATCCTTTCCACTTATATAGAAAACATGTTTACGGCCAACCCGTTTTTAGAACCTTCGCTTTTATATGGCGGCTTTCCGCCTAAAGCTTTGCGCAATAAATTTTTGATGGCACAGCCAAGCGCGCCGACCGGCACCATTGAAAATAACACGGTCGGCGGGCTTACCACGTTCGCTTTACCCGGTCACTATTTAGACATGATCGGCGTACGCACGCCGGACGATATCGTATTCCTCGCCGACTGCGTAACGGGCGAAAACATATTAAACAAATACCATGTTACATTCATTTACGACGTGGAAAAATACTTTGAAACCCTGCAGATGGTGGAAACCATGCAGGCTGCGCTGTTTATCCCCGCCCATGCGGAACCCGTGGCCGATATCCGCCCGCTTGTGCAGGCCAACCGCGGCAAAGCGCAGGAAATCGTCGCCTTATTGCTTATGCTTTGCATGAGTCCCCATACAATCGAAGAATTACAGAAAGCCGTGTTTGACCACCTTAGTCTGACGCTGGACTTCAACCAATATGTGCTCGTCGGCAGCACATTGCGTTCATACCTTTCCTATTTGATGGACCGCGGCTGTATGGAAGCCATCTTTTCAGACAACCGCCTTTTGTTCCATTCCTTATAAACAGCATGGACGGATTCGTTTCTTTGCCCATAGCCGTTCCCCTGACACAATGGTACGATAAAAACGCGCGCGACCTGCCCTGGCGGCGCACGCATGACGCCTACCACATTTGGGTCAGTGAAATTATGCTGCAGCAAACGCGCGTGCATGCCGCAATCCCATACTACCTGCGCTTTATTGCCGCTTTGCCGGACATCGCGGCGCTGGCGCATGTAGATGAAGAAGCGCTCTTTAAACTTTGGGAGGGCCTTGGCTATTATAGCCGCGCACGCAACCTGCAGCGCGCCGCCCAGCTCGTGCTCAACAAGCATAACGGATGTTTGCCCGCCGACCTCCCCTCCCTATTGGCTTTGCCAGGCATCGGCCCCTATACCGCGGGCGCCATCGCCTCCATCGCCTACGGCGTACCCACCCCCGCCGTGGATGGCAATGTGCTTCGCGTGCTTGCGCGCCTTTGTTGCTGCAAGCTTGACCCTTCCAAACCCGCCACGCGCGACATGGCCGCTTCCGCGCTGCTTGCCATGCTGCCGCCCGATCACCCCGGCAAATTTAATCAGGCTTTGATGGAGCTTGGCGCTACCGTTTGTTTGCCAAACTCCGCCCCCTTGTGCTGCCGCTGCCCGCTCGCGGGCTTTTGCGCCGCCAAACAAACAGGGACGACGGCCGACTTCCCCATCAAACCCGCAAAAGCGAAGCGCGAAATTGAAAAACATACGGTGTTTGTGCTGCGCCGCGGCGGCGCTATCGCTTTACGCAAACGCGCGTGTTCCGGCCTGCTTGCCGGGCTGTGGGAATTGCCCAACGCCGCCGGCTGGCTGGACGAAGCGGACGCTTTCCATCTGCTGCGGTATGAGTGGGATCTGCAACATGCCGGTGAGATTTTACGCTATGAAGCCAAGCATATTTTTACACACAAGGAGTGGCATATGCGCGTTTATAATATGCAAATCGTAACGCCGGAGCTTCCCGCCTGCTGGGCTTGGGACAAAGGCGAACGCGCCTTGCCCTCCGCCTTTCGAATATGCCTGAAAAGCGCGGCAAGCGTTGACTAACTCGCTTTTCGATACTATACTTGGCCTTGGCCCATAAATACCACAAAGACGCCAATCGCGCAAAGCGCTTTGGCAAAGGATTGAAACATGAATTTAGAAACCATACAAAAGCAAACGCGCGACGCGCTTTCGGATTTAATGCGCGCCGCACATCTACGGCCGGGCGATATTGTTGTCGTCGGCTGCTCCACAAGTGAAATAGGCGGCCATTTGATCGGCACGCAATCCAACGAAGATGTTGCAAAAGCCGTTATGGGCGTTATCCTGCCCCCCATACGCGAAGCAGGCGCATTTCTCGCCGTGCAATGCTGCGAACACCTGAACCGCGCGATTGTTTTGGAACGCGCGGCCATGGAGCGCCACCAGCTATGCGAAGCTTGGGTGAAACCCTGGCTGCACGCAGGCGGCGCCTTTGCCACCGAGGCCATGGCGGCATTCGACGACGCCGTCGTGGTGGAAACGCTGCAGGCCAAAGCCGTGGCCGGTATGGATATCGGTGGCACGTTGATCGGCATGCATTTGCGGCCTGTCGTTGTGCCTTTGCATACCACGCACCGCCACATCGGCGAAGCCGTCCTCATTATGGCGCGCACACGGCCAAAATACATCGGCGGGCCGAGAGCGCGCTATGCCGAAGAAATTCTTGCGCACTGAATGTTTTGAAAGCGCTTTGTCCGCCCAGCCCCCACGCCATATTTTATCGATGTATGCAACAACCGCCTTTTCGTCAGGCGGTTGTTTCTTGTTGTTCGCCGGTTTCCGCTTCGCCAAACCAGTCCCTTTGCGGCTCGTCCCCTGGTGGCGTTTCTTCCGGCGGCGTTTGCGGCAAGCCTTGTTCCAGCAGCATCCACTGCCCCTTTTCCCAACAGATGCGTGAATACGCTTGCGGTTTCCGCTCCGTGTCCCCATGCGCCATCTCTATGCAATAGGTTTCTTGCCACGGCACCACCTCCGCCCAATTAACGGACGCGTTTAATTCTTCCACGCTTGCGTATGGAAGCTCCGCCGCGTTTGGCAAAAGGAACACTCGTTGCCCCGCCAGCGCCGTCCGGTCTTCCGGTAAAACGCTGTAGTAGGTGAGCACATCGTTCAGGCCACTTTCATCCAGCTTCATCATGTGCATTTCTATGCATTCCTTTGCGCCCTCCTGGCGCGACAGCACAAAAAAGACCTCTTCCGCAGCATCCCCGTCCATGTCGTGGATGCTGTAATTGTAGCCGCTTGCCCCCCCGCTTTGAAATGAGCGAAGCAATGCCCTCTTGCCGTCCGGATACCGCGCTTCGATTAGAATGTGGGTCTTATCCGCAGCGTTTTCATAAGCGCTGTGGACAAACAACTCCGCTTGCGGTTCGCTTTTCCCCGCTGCCCTGACCGGCGTACCGCTTGCAGCGACTGTCGCCGCATCGGATTCGCCAAGTTTCAAATCGTCTTTTAAGGACTGTAAATATTCCTTTTGGGCTTGCTGCGTGAGCTCCACGGGCTCTTCCGCCATTTCCAATATGCCATTTTGGAAGGCAAGCACGCAATAACGCCGGTTGGCGCGCTCCTCCGCAGCAAGGGTGACGCACAGCGCAAGCGCGGAACCGTTTTGCGCCACCGCTACGCCGGTAGGCCGCGCATCCGTCCGCTGCGTTTCTTTGTATAGCTCGCGCAGCTGTTGTTCGGCGGCGCTCATGCCGAGCATGGTGTATATTTCGCGCACCACATCGCCTTCGTAGGTGAATATATGCAAATCGCCTTCACCGGAACCGGCCTGCGCCTGTATGAACAGTATAATTTCATCCGTGCCGTTAGCGTCGATATCCGCAAACTGCACCATGCATGCGTTTTCGTATGAGCCAAGGGCGGTATATACGTCTATGGAATGCGTTTCTCCGCCGTTTGGCGTGACCGCCACCTGCCCCACGGCAACATGATCCGTTTCCCAACTGACCAGATGCACGGCTACCGTATTGCCCTGGCGCGCTCCATTCACCTGCATGTTGTTGAACAGCATATTGCCCTGACTTGCCCAAAAGCTTTTCGCATCCCACCAACCTTGCACATTGAAAAAGTTACCGCTCGGAATATAATTGGTGGGCGTCAACCCCGCTATCGGCGACAAAGCCGGCAGCTCTTCTATTTCCATGCTGAGCGATGGAGCGGGCGAAGCCGCGGGCGGCAACGTGGCCGCGGGCGGCCGCACAACCTCAGGCGCTTTTGTACAGCCTGTCAAGATCAGAAGCCCCAGCAGGCAGGCAAAAATGCGTTTCATGGACACTCTCCCTTTTGTGAGTAAACTTTGCTTTGCACAATATCAAATTATACCAAAATTTTACGGAATGACCATATGAATAATTTGAAAATTCATTTAACAGCCCTTGCTCCTCTAGGTAAACGCTGATTAACGCAGGCGGAGGCGTCTTTGCGGCATTCCGGCTTGACAAAATCAGCCTATCGTATATAATGGCATTGAATTGTTTCATTTGATACAAATTGGAGGCATTATGGCGCTTACCCCTGCACAGATAAAGCGATACGCTCCGCTATTGCATACTGTATTTTTCTTCCGCGGCCTAAACGAAGCGGAGCTGCAGCCGCTCTTGCGTTTTGAAGGACTGGGCATACAGCATTATCATACGGGCGAGGAGATTTTCTCCCCTACGCAGGCCAGCCCTATGCTGGGCATATTGCTGCGCGGCAGCGCGATCGTAGAAAAGCTTTCCGGCAAAAATCCCATGCGCATGAGCCAACTTGCGCCCGGCTCCCTTTTCGGTTTGGCCTCCATATTCCTGGATCAGGCGCAGCGCGTATATCCCACAAAAATTACCGCTTCAAAGGACTGTTACGCGCTGCTGATACCGGAAGATTCACTCCGTAAGATGATGCAGGCCGATTTCCGCCTTACCGAAAATTACCTGCGCTACCTGACCGGCCGCATCTATTTCCTGAACGAGCGCATCGACGGGCTGATTATGCCGACTGTGGCCGAACGGATGCTGCTGTACTTGCAAAGCAACGCGCAAAACAACTGCCTGCGGCATGGACTCACACAGCTGGCACAGGCGCTTTCCATCAGCCGCGCCACGCTTTACCGCGCTCTCGCTACTTTGGAAGAGCAAGGGCTTATTCGCCGCGATGGGCGGCTTATCACCTTGCTTCCACCCGGCGGCGGCGTCAGCAACGCCTGAGGCGGCTTTTCCTGCCGCCGCCCTCACACGACTACGTATTATTTTATAGGAGGAGCTACACATGAAAACAAAACTGTTTGCTTTGCTGGCCGCACTGCTGGCGTTGACTTTGCTGGCCGCCTGCGCGCCCATGCCCGCGCCAGCCCCCTCTGCAACACAACCGCCCGCGGTATCCCCACCCCCCGCAGCCCCAACAACCACGCCTACCGAGGCGCCGAC
>JAVBPK010000096.1:0-6514 GCA_031549625.1 Eubacteriales bacterium | reverse complement strand
GTGCATTCCGGCTATGGGTTTCCCAAGGGGCTGTGTCCCTTTGGCGGTGGTTTGGAGGCAGAGCCTCCATAACACCTGGCTTGGACTATCTGTTGGACTCGGAGAACGATGGGGCGCCGCCCCATACCCCGCCTAAGGGATACATCCCTTGAGAATCCCATTCCCATGCCCACATGTGGGCATGACAGGCCATCGAATAACACTTTTTAACAGTCTGAAAAGGGCGCACACGCGCCCTTTTGTATCCTTTTGGTTTTCGCTGCGATTGACGTGAAGCGCTGTGAGCGCCTTACGAAAGCTCGAACGCGCCCGTATACAGTTGGTAGTACCTGCCCTTTTGCTCAAGCAAGTCGTCGTGATCGCCGCGTTCGATGATTTCGCCGTTTTCTATGACCATGATTGCCTTCGCATTGCGTACCGTGCTTAGCCTGTGCGCGATAACAAACACCGTGCGTCCTTCCATCAGGCGGTCCATGCCCTTTTCGATGATGGCTTCCGTGCGTGTGTCTATGGAGCTTGTCGCTTCGTCGAGTATGAGCACGGGCGGATCCGCCAGCGCGGCCCGCGCAATCGCCAGCAGCTGCCGTTGCCCCTGGCTGAGGTTTGAGCCATCGCCTGTAATCATGGTATCGTACCCTTCGGGCAGATATTTGATGAACGAATGCGCGTTCGCGAGCTTTGCGGCGCGCACCACTTCTTCGTCTGTGGCGTCCAGCCTACCGTAACGGATGTTTTCACGCACTGTACCTGTGAACAGATGCGTATCCTGCAATACCATGGAAAGCGAGCGGCGCAAATCCGCTTTGCTAATCTCCTTTACATCGATGCCGTCATAGGTGATCCGCCCCTCCTGCACGTCGTAAAAGCGGTTTATGAGGTTTGTGATGGTGGTTTTGCCTGCGCCCGTGGAGCCGACAAACGCGATCTTTTGCCCCGGCTTGGCATACAGCGAGAGATTCTTCAACACCGTTTTTTCCGGCACATACCCGAACGTGACATTTTCAAAGCGAACGTCGCCTTTCAGCGCGGTGTATGTAACTTTGCCATCCTGCCTGCGGCGCCATGCCCAAAGGCCGGTATGCTCCGCCGTTTCCTCACTTTCGCCGTTCGCGTTTTGTTTGATGTTGACCAGCTTCACTTCGCCCGCGTCCTCTTCAGGGCGCTCATCGATCATGGTAAAAATGCGTTCCGCACCCGCCAGCGCCTGCAGCACCATGTTAAACTGCTGCGACACCTGCGTGATCGGCATGGAAAACGAACGCGTATATTGCAGGAAAGAGGCCAGCGTGCCTATATCCATCGCGCCGCTCACAACCATCATGCCGCCGGCCATCGCCGTTATCGCGTAATGCACATAAGACAGATTCATCATGATCGGCATCAGCATGCTGGCAAACGTATTTGCGCCCTGCGCGGACTTGAACAAAGTTTCGTTCAGCGCTTTGAATTCCGCCTTTGCCACAGCCTCGTGTGAAAACACCTGCACAACTTTTTGGCCTTCCACCATTTCTTCGATATAGCCGTTTGCCGCGCCCAGAGCGCCCTGCTGTTTTCTGAAATAATCTCCGCTGCGCTTGCCCAGCGTCTTTACCGTCAGCAGCATCAGCGCCAGCATGACCACCGCTATCCCCGTGAGAATGGGGCTGAGTATCAGCATGGCCACAAATACGCTCACGACCATAATAGCCGACGAAACCAGCTGCACCAGGCTTTGGCTAAGAAACTGGCGCAAGGTATCCACGTCGTTTGTGTACCGGCTCATCAATTCGCCATGCGTATGCGTATCAAAATACTGCACGGGCAAGCTCTGCATATGCGTGAAAAGGTCTGTGCGGATTCTGCTCAGGGTGTTTACCGATATGGAAACCATAATGCGCTGGTACACAAAACCGGCCAGCGCCCCCGCGACATATACCGCGCCCATGACGCCGAGCATGCGTATGAGCCCGCTGAAATCCGGGCTTTTCTGCCCTATCCACGGCATAATATAATCGTTTATTACCGGCTTCAGGAAATACGAGCCCGCCACATTCGCCAGCGAATTAATCAGCACCAGAATAAGCACCGCTACCAAATGCAGTTTGTATTTTCCCAGATAGCGCGTGATTCGCAGCAACGTCTTTTTTACGTCCTGCGGCTTTGCCCCCGGCCGCATGCCGTGGCCGCCGCCCGGGCCGCCGGGGCCTGGACGCGCTTGCGTGTTCTTAAAGGATTTCCCGTTACGCTCCAATCTCTTCGCCCCCTCTCTGCTGCAGGGTGTAAATCTCGTTGTATATCTGGCTGGATTGCATGAGCTCATCATGCGTGCCCACCGCCGAAATCGCGCCTTCGTCCAGCACCACGATTTTATCCGCTTCCTTGACGGAAGCTATCCGCTGGGCGATGATAATTGTTGTCATGTGCGCCAGATCTTTCTTCAGCGCGGTTCTGATCTTGTTATCCGTCGCCGTATCCACAGCGCTCGTGCTGTCGTCCAATATCATGATTTTTGGCCGTTTCAACAGCGCCCGCGCTATGCAAAGCCGCTGCTTTTGCCCGCCCGAAACATTTACGCCGCCCTGTCCCAGGTCGGTTTCGTAGCCGTTTGGAAACGCCGTAATAAAATCATGCGCCTGAGCTATGCGGCAGGCGTCTTCTATTTCGGCATCCGTCGCATGCTCGTTGCCCCATTTCAGGTTTTGCTTGATCGTACCGGAAAAAAGCACATTCTTTTGCAGCACCATGGCGACGGAATCGCGCAGCGCCTTTAGCTCATACGCGCGCACATCATGCCCGCCTACCCGCACGCTGCCCTCCTGCACGTCATACAAACGCGGAATCAGCTGCACAAGCGTAGTCTTTGCGGAACCTGTCTGCCCCACTATACCAACCGTCTCGCCCGGCCGTATGCTTAAATTGACATGCCGCAATGTGGCCTCTCCGCTGCCTTCCTGATAGCGGAACGCCGCATCCGCAAACACAACGCCGCCATCCGGCACGATTTGTATGCCGCCTTCTTCCGGCGCTTTGATTCCGGGCTCCTCGGCCAGCACTTCATCGATACGCTGCAACGACGCGCGCGATATCACAAACATCATGAACACCATGCCCAGCATCATCAGCGACATCAATATTTGCATGGTGTAGGTGATAAAGCTCATCAAATCGCCCACTTCCATGCTGCCCGCTATGATTTGCCCGCCGCCAAACCATATGATGGATATGATGCAGGCATAAATCACGAGCTGCATGGCGGGCATCACCCATATAGCCAACCGCTCCGCCCTAAACATGGCGTCCCTCACGCGATCGGCCGCTTTTTGGAATTTGTCCGCCTCGAACTTGTCGCGCACAAACGCCTTCACGACGCGAACGCTAATCAGGTTTTCCTGCACCGTTCCGTTCATGTTTTCGTATTCCGTCAACATTTTGCGGAAGCGCGGATATGCCAGTGACATAATGAGCGCCATTAAGCATGCCAATACGGGCGCCGCCACTAAAAAGACGACCGCCAGCCGCGCGTTGATCGTAATCGCCATAAACACGGCGCAAATCAACATGATCGGCGAACGCACCGCCATGCGTGTCATCATGATAAACGTATTTTGTGCGTTTGTGACGTCTGTTGTAAGGCGCGTAACCAAACTCGCCGTACGGAACTTGTCAATGTTGGAGAAGGAGAAATCCTGCACTTTGTTAAACAGCGCCTCGCGCAGATTTTTCGCGAAGCCGGCGCCCGCCGTGGATGAGAAACGCGCCGCCAGCGCGCCACTCAAAAGCGAAAGCGCCGCCATGCCCATCATCATCAGGCCCCGGTTTACGATAAAGCCCAAATCGCCTTTCTCGATGCCTACGTTCACAATCTGCGCCATCAAATAGGGGATCGTTACCTCCAGCGCCACTTCGCACACGATCATGACCATGCATATGATTGCCTGCGTTTTATATTCTTTGGCGTGACTCACCAAACGTTTTATCATCCGCTCTTTGCCCCCCTGTTTTTTGTGGTTGCTTAGCCGCAACATACGCGGCGCTTCTTGCGCCCTTTTTTGCCCTTTCCACCCTTGGCAGGCTCGTTTCGCGTATGCCAAGCGCGCACTTCATACATGCGTTTCTACATTATGCATGTTGCCAATATGCTTGTAAAGCAAAATCTGCGCCCAAATTGTGAACGTATCGTGGCTTTCCATACTGTGCTATACTGTATTTGCGTATATCGCGCTATTGCGCCTTTTATAAAAGGCCGGCATAAAACAGTTTCGGCCGACAAGGAGGACATTCATCCATGGCTTTCGATGTAAACGACCCGTTCCTTTACGCCATTGCCTTCGCCGTAATCGCTTTCGTCATCGCGGAATCCGTATACTTCCTTATTAAATCATGGCGGCGCGCTCTCTCCCTTGGCGTGAGCAAAACCGCGCTGCGGCGAGTTGCCGCCTCCAGCGCGCTGTTTACCCTTGCGCCCGCCGTCGCTATCTTGCTTGGCGTTATTACGCTCAGCAGGTTTCTAGGCCTGCCCCTGCCATGGCTGCGGCTCAGCGTGGTTGGCGCGCTCACGTATGAGCTGCCCGCCGCCACTGTCGCCGCCTCCGCCATGGGCGTTTCCTCCACCCAGACAGTGACCGACCCGCGCGTATATTCCACCATCGCTTGGGTAATGACGCTGGGCATCATTCCCAGCATCGCCCTTCCGCCTTTCCTGCTGAAAAAAATTCAGGGCGGCGTACTTCGCGTTGCCTCCAAAGACAGCAAATGGGGCGACGCTTTCATGTCCGCATTGTTCCTCGGCATGATTTCCGCCTTTCTCGGCATGATATTCGCCGATATCCGCACCGGCCTCCCGGGCTGGATTCCTGTGCTTGTCATGCTGTGCTCCGCTGCCATCATGGGCGCGCTCGGTTTGCTGTACAAACGCTACAAAATAGCCTGGCTGGAAAATTACGCTTTGCCCCTGAGCATGCTTGCCGCCATGGCGCTTTCCATCCCCATCACCAATTGCATCCGCTAGGAGGACCGATATGAAAACACAAAAACGTGATTATATGCAGAGCGTCCACTTCAGCGGACGTATCTGGATGCTGCTGGCTCTCGGCATGCTGCTTTTTGTTCCCGCGGCCATATCGCTGCATTACAACGCCTGGCCGTCCATGAACAGCTTTTTGAAGGGCATGCTCGGCATTGCTCCCACATTTTGGACGGTTGCCGTCATCGAAGTGTTTACCTACGTTCCCATGCTCGGCGCAGGCGGTTCTTACCTCGGCTTTGTCACCGGCAACATGACCACGCTGAAAGTTCCCTGCGCCATCAACGCGCTAAACGCCGCCAACGCGAAACCAGGCACGGAAGAGGGCGAATTGGTCTCCACCATCGCCATCGCCATTAGCTCCATCGTAACCACGCTCATCATCGCCATCGGCGTGTTCCTTTTGGCGCAGATACGCCCGCTGCTTGAGGCTCCCGTGCTGGCGCCCGCCTTTCAAAACATCATTCCTTCCCTCTTTGGCGCTTTGGGCGTCGTGCTTATCAGCAAAAATTGGAAGATAGCCGTCGCGCCTATCTCCATCATGCTGTTGCTGTTTTTGCTCGTTCCCTCGCTCGCCGGTTCCGTGAGCGTGCTTGTGCCTGTCGGTGTGCTCATTGCCATCGGCGCGGCGCGCGTTCTTTATAAGAAAGGAGCGCTGTAAATATGGGCCTAGTCCTCCCGCTCCTCGTTTGCGCCTTTCTTTTGCTTCTTTTTGTCCGGGCACTGCTTTTCCGCCCTGTGCCGCAACCGAAGCCCGCGCCCGTACCCGTGCATATTGACGGGGAACGCGCTGTATGCAGCCTCGCCCGCATGGTGCGGCTGCCCACCGTTTCGCATTATGACCCGGCAAACACCGACCCTGCCCCTTTTGACGCCTTTCGCGCTTTGCTGCGCGAGCTATACCCACGCCTGCACGAGCGCTGCACGCTCGAACGCTTCGGCAGCGGCGGCCTTTTATACCTTTTGCCCGGCAAGCAACACGACAAGCCCACCGTGCTGATGGCGCATTACGACGTCGTGCCCGCCAACGCCGACGCCTGGCAAAAGCCGCCCTTTTCCGGCCTGCGTGAAAACGGCGAGCTTTGGGGCCGCGGCACCCTCGACACAAAGTGTACGCTTTGCGCCATGCTGGAGGCCGCTGAGGCTTTGCTCGCTGATGGTTTCGTGCCCGCGAACGACGTCTATTTCTCTTTTGGCGCGGATGAAGAAGTGGCCGGCCATGACACCCCCGCCATTGTGGCGGCTTTACAGGCGCGCGGCATCCGCCCCGCCCTCGTTTTGGATGAAGGCGGCGCTATCGTTGAACATATTTTCCCCGGCGTACACATCCCCTGCGCGCTCGTCGGCATAGCCGAAAAGGGCATGCTCAATGTGGAATTTTCTATAACCGGCGCCGGCGGCCACGCCTCCGCCCCCCCCCCCCCATCCCCCGGGGGGCTATTGGCGCCGGCCGTTTCCAAAAAAGGAAAAAAACCCTTGCCCCCCCCGCAGTCAAACCCCCCCCGCGCCAAG
>JAVBPK010000112.1:0-14854 GCA_031549625.1 Eubacteriales bacterium | reverse complement strand
GTTATTCGAACTCCGCGAGCATGGGAAACGCTTTATTTACAAGGGTTTGCGGCTGCCTCACTTCCATTTTGCCCATTCGATTTCGAGTCAGCCCCGTTATGACCACTTCGATACCTCTCCATGCAAGGTTTATGCACTTTTCAAAGGCTCACATTGCAGCTCGTGGGAACCCTGCAATGTGTTAGGAAAGTGTTAGGAAACTCTCCTGTTTTTGAGGCTCCGGCCTCTGGGAAACCTAGTGTTTTCGGGCGTTCCGGGCTCTGCGCTTCGAATTTCAGCGAACTGATTTCGAGTCAGCCCCGTTATGACCACTTCGATACCTCTCCCTATGATGGGCATGCTGCCCTTTTTGCCAAGCAATCATACCATATGGCCTGAAAAAATGCAATAACTTCGTCATGCCTCTGCACGCCGCTGACAATTAAGAATGCAGAATTAGTGGTCTTCTCGGTAACCCGTTTTCCTTTACATCAAAATGCGCTGCGCTGTTCGGGATTGACGAACACGGGCGGCGTTTATAGCAGAAGCCCCCTAACGGCCCCGTTCTGGGCGTTAGGGGGCTTTTCTTGCGTGGGGTCAGGCTTCGTATTCCTTGATCCGGTCTACTTTGGGCTGTGAACCGCATCCGGGTGTGAATTCAGAAGTGAGGAACACTTCCACCAACTTTTCGATGAGCCTGATTCCGAGGGTGAACGCGCCGAAACAGGCGATGTTTGCGTCGTTGCTCTTTCGCGCCCTTTCAGCGGAATATACGTCGGTTACCAGCGCCGCGCTTGCGCCCTTTACTTTGTTTGCCGCGATGGAAACGCCTATGCCGGTGCCGCAGATCAGAATACCGCGATCATACTCTTTGCGGGCTACCGCTTCCGCTACCGATATTGCAACATTGGCATAAATCGTGTCCTCACTGCCAAAATCTGTTACTTTGTAGCCTTTTTCCCGCAAGAACGCGATGACGTCCATTTTTGCCTGTGCGGCGTTTGGGTCGCAGCCAATTGCTATTGTGTGCATATCATTCTCCTTTGGTTCGTAGATACCTTTATATTGATGCGTTTGCGCGTATCTGTCAACCGGTTTATACCGCTTCCGCCCTGCGCTTGCGGCTATAGGAATCTATGCCGATAATAATGGCGATAATCAGGCCAATTACCAATTCTTTTGCGTACGCGTTCAGCGACGCCATACCCAGCGCGCTTTCCAATATTGTAAACAACAGCAGGCCCAATGCCGTCTGCCACGCGCCGCCTATGCCGCCCGCAAATGAGGTGCCCCCTAACACAGCGCCGCAGTTTACCAAAAGCGCCGTGGTATCGCCATATGTGGAAGCGCCGGTGTTCAGGCGCGCGGTGAGCAATATACCGCCCAAGGCGGCGAGAAAGCCGCTCATTGCAAACGCGACCCATTTAACGCGCAGCGCTTTGATGCCGGAATATACCGCGACATCGTAATCGCCGCCTACGGCGTAACAATTGCGCCCATACTGCGTGTAACGCAATATGCAGCTTATCACGGCTAAAACCAGCAGCATGACGATTGTAATGTTCGGAATACCCAGGATTTGGCTGCCCACACCAAATTCAAAAAATACCGGATTGCTTCCGGCGATGGGATGCGCGTCGGTGAACTGTTGCGCCAAGCCCTTTAGCAGCAGGCCCATGCCCAAGGTGATGACAAATGCCTCGGATTTTTGGTGTACCACAAAGAAGCCGTTGATTATGCCGACCAAAATCCCCATGCCCAGCGCACACGCTATGCAGACGCCAAGCGGAAACCGCTCCATGAGCTTTACGGTGATAACGCCCGCCAGACACATAATGCCGCCCACAGAAAGGTCACACGCGCCGCAGATAACGACCATCGTTACGCCGCAGCCAATCGTAATATAGACCGATGCGGATTTCAGCATATCCATCATGTTGTACATGGTGTAGAAGGAGGTATTAATAAGTGGCATTATGGCAAACACAACCAAAAGCGCGACAACCGACTTTTGCTTATACACCGCGGCCAAAAAACGGGCTATATTCCCTTTGCTTTTCATTTCGCACCCCTTATAACGTTTTCTTGCTGTCCAGCCATATCGTAACGATCAGTACGACGCCGCGCACGATGCTCTGCATATATGTGGAAATACCCAGGAGGTTCATGCAGTTGGACATCAGCGAGATCAGCACCACACCGAGTACCGTGCGCAACACGCTCCCGTATCCGCCTTTTAAGCTGGTTCCGCCAATCAACACAGCGGTGATAGCGTTTGTTTCATATGTTTTGCCGATAACAGGGGAGGCCGTGGTAACGCGTGAAAACAGGACCACCGAGCCAAACGCTGCCATCAGGCCGGAAAGTGTATAGATCAATATGACGGTGATGTTCACAGGGATGCCGGATAGCTTGGAAGCTATGGGATTGCCGCCCGCAAGCATGATGGAGCGGCCAATGTATGTTTTGCTTTGCAGCAGCTGCAACAGGATCAGGCACACGATGAATATCAGCAGGGAAACCGAAACGATACCCCAGCCGCCCTTGCCGATGGCTTCGAGCACATTTAATCCGGCCGGCAATTTTTGGGTTACGCCGCCGCTGTACATTAGCGCCAGGGCGCCATACACCATGCCCATGCCATACGAAATAAACAATGCTTCGGATTTGCGATTGGCTCCTACAAGGAGGACGACCAGGCCGATCAGCGCACCGGCCGCCGTTCCTATCAGCAGGCCAAGGAAAATGGCGCCAATCTGTCCGAGCGTGTCTATCATCGAGACGGTGACGACCGCTACGAGCGATATCGTCCCAGCTACGGATAAATCGAGATAACCGGCCAGTATAACGAATGTCATGCCCAGCGATACCAGACTCAGCGGGCCAAGCTGGCGTACGATGTTGATTAAGTTGTCCCGGCCCAGAAAGCGCGGTTCCCGCATGATGGTAATGGCAACCAGCAGCAGGATGCAAACGCCCACAAAATAATTGCTGAGCACAGAGCGGAGAACTATTTTTAAACTGCGTTCCTTATTCATTTGCTCACCTATATTATGCCAGCGCGCTTGTCATGATCGTTTCGGCGCTTGTTTCCATCGGGTCAAACTGTCCGGTGATGCGCCCTTCACTGATGGTTAGAATGCGATTACTCATATTCAGCACCTCCGGTAGCTCCGAGGATATCATGATGATCGAACCACCATTTTCTACGATCTTTTTCATCAACAGGTATATCTCGTACTTTGCGCCCACGTCGATGCCGCGTGTCGGCTCGTCGAGAATCAATATTTTGGAATCTACTTCCAGCCAGCGGCCCAGCACACACTTTTGCTGATTTCCCCCGGAAAGCGTGACCACGCGGGTGTTGACGCCCGGGGTTTTGATGCTTAGCGCATCCACTTCACGCTGCGCCATCTGCGCTTCGCCGCTTCGATTTAAAAACAAGCCCTTTGCCAGCGACCGAAGCGCGGCCATGGAGATGTTGCTTTTCACGGAGAAAGGAAGCACCAGACCCTGCTGCTTCCTGTCTTCGGGTACCAGGGCAATGCCTGCCTTTTTGGCGTCCGTTGGATTGTTTATGGATATGGGCTTCCCTTCCAGGCGAAGCCTAACGCTCAGCGCTTTGTCCGCGCCGAATATAGCGCGAGCGATTTCGGTACGGCCGGAGCCAACCAACCCTACGAGCCCCAGGATTTCGCCACGATTCAATGTGAAAGAGATATTCTTTAATTTTCGTGTGTTAAGGCCGCTTACCTCAAGCAGAGGGCCGCCTACACAGTGTGGACGTTCCGGGTATTCGTTTTCTATGGTTCTGCCTACCATTTTTGTAATCATATCTTCGCGCGTAAGTGTATCCGCGGGCTGCGTATCCACAACGCAACCGTCCCGCATGATGGTGACCGTATCGCAATATTCAAATATCTCATCGAGCTTGTGGCTGATATAGATGATCGTAATCCCTTTTGTGCGCAGGTCGTTGATAATCGCGCGCAAGTGCTTCATTTCTTCCGCCGTGAGGCTGCTGCTGGGTTCATCCATAATGATGAGCTTTGCCTGAAATGATAAAGCCTTGGCGATTTCGACCATTTGTTTTTCCGAAACGCTCAGCGTATCGACTAGAACATGCGTATCGATGGAGCAATTGATGCTGTCGAGCAGTTTCCTGGCTTCGGCGTGCGTGCCGCGCATGCCCTTCATTTGCTTGAAGCGGCCGAGGAAAATGTTTTCTCCGACGCTCATGGTGTTTACCAAATTGAATTCCTGATAAATAATGCTCAGGCCCCTTTGCAGAGACTTTACCGGCGTTGTGTGCTCTACGGTCTCACCGTCAAATTCCACGGCGCCGGAATCCTTTTCGTATATACCGGAAAGGATTTTCAAAGCGTGGATTTTCCCGCGCCGTTTTCGCCCACGATGCCGTGCACATCACCGCGCCGGATGCTGATGCTTACATCGTTGAGCGCCTTGACGCCGGGGAACGATTTGTTAACATCGCGGATGTTCAAAATGAAGTCCGCCGCTTTGTCGGCCATGCATTTCGCCCCTTTCTGCTTTGGGTTTCGGGCCCATCCTGCGAAAAGACGCACGGATGGGCCCGCTGCTTCATTTTTATGGCTTACCAGCCGGGGTCAATGCTGTCCACGTTATCTTTTGTGACGAGGATGAGATCCGGATTGATGATTTTTTCCACGGCGCCGCCCTCATGCAGCGTCTTGATCGATTCAATGCAGACTTTTGCGATGGTATCGCAATCTTGCATGACGGTACCATACATCCAGCCTTCACGGATAAGGTCAAAGCCGTTGTAACAGCCATCGACCGCTACCATGAACATATCGCCGGGTTGATATTGCGCCGCCTTGAGCGCTTCAACCACGCCAACCGCGCCATTGTCCCAATGGCAGAAGATGCCGGACATTTTGTCGCCATGCATGACGATGAAGTCTTCCGCGATCGTCATGGCGTCGGAGGTGGACCAGGAAATACAGGATTTGCGGTCCAGGATGTTGATGCTGCTGCCCGTGATGCCGGTGTCAAAACCATCGGCGCGGCGAATTTGCGCGCTGTGCCCCGCTGCGCCTTCTATGCAGACGATATCGGCGCCCTGCGGAAAGTTGTCTTTAAAGCATTGCGCGGCGATTTCTCCGGCTTTCAGATCGTCAGGCCCGACATATACGTCGCGGTAATCATGGTACATTTTGTCGATGTCGCCTACGACTGTGGCAACCAGAACGCCGGCTTTTTTCGCGTCCATAATCGCCGTGCCCAGCGCAGCGGAGTCGATGGGGTCGAAGACTACGGCGACAGCGCCCTGCGCCACAGCGTTACCGATCATGTTTGCCTGCGTTTGGGCATTGGCTTGCGGGTCAAACAGGGTGGGGGCAAAGCCCAGCTCTTTACAGTAGTTTTCCAAGCGGCTGGCCACATACACCAGGTTGGGGTCGGACATGTCGCTGGGAATAATAGCCACCATCGGCGCGTCGCCGGCTGCCGCGGGTGGCGGCGTTGCTCCGCTTGCGGGGGGCGTGCCGGGGGAACCCGCACAGGCTGTGAAGAGCAGCACAGTGGCCAGAAGAAGGGGAAAAAGGGTGTGGTATCTCTTGTTCATGGTAACCTCCTTATTGTTTATAGCAAAAGTTTTATTGAACAACGCAAGAACATCATGAATGGCTGTATGACGTGAAGCGGCATGTTTACGCAGAGGCTCGTACCAGACAAAAGTCATACATGGCCTCGAAAATGATGGCGACCGAGGTGGCGCCCGCGTCGGCATGCCCCAAAGCGCGTTCACCCAGCGATTTTGCCCGGCCAAAACGCGCGACCAGATTCTTTGTGCGTTCCACGCCCCCGCGTGCGGCCTCTTTCGCGGCTAGAAGCATGGGGACGAGGCCATCGGCGCAATGCGCCTGCATGGCGTCCACCGCTGGCGACAGAGCGTCTATCATGGTTTTATCGCCCACCTTCGCTCCGCCGCGCGCCTGAATTACTTGCAGGCTCCGCGCAAAGAAATCCGCCAGATCGGCAGGGGTCAGCGCTTCGGCGGAATGGCCCTTTGCGCCGCCTAAATACAGGCTGCCAAATATAACGCCGGACGCGCCGCCCATGTTCATGAGCATGGCCTGCCCCGCGGCAGAAAAAACCGCGTATGCATTCGAAAGCGGATCGAGCGCCAGCAGCGCCTCGGCCGCTTTTTCCATGCCGCCCGCCATGCCTATGCCGTGGTCGCCATCGCCAATCGCGCTGTCGGCCTGAGTCAGCAGTTCCTTGCTGCCAATGATCCGTTTCGCAACAAACAGCAGCATATCGCGGACGGTTACGGCGTCTATGCTCATGCCATCACCTCCTTTTTACGCAGTTGGCATTTTGCAGAAATAGGGGCTCCAACACGGAGCATCGTAGTAAGGCAGCAGCTCATCGTCCAGCTTAAGCAGCGAGATGGAAGCGCCGGCCATTTCCTGGCAGGTGATAAAAGAATCCACCAGCATGTCGTGGATGTGGATGCCCTTTTCGCGCAGGGCCTCGCTTAATCTGCGGTTCATGATGAACAGTTCCGCCAGCGATGTGGAACCCAGCCCGTTGATTAAGGTGCATACCGTGCTGCCGCTACCGATGCCGCTATCCGATAGCAGCAAATCAAGCAGATTGTCCACGATTTGGTCGGCGGGCTGCAGCAGTGCGCGGCGCACACCCGGCTCGCCATGGACGCCCATGCCAAATTCAATTTCGTCCTCGGGCAATGTGAAGGCAGGGGCCTTTTCTCCGGGAATTGTCCCGCCGGAAAGAGCCACGCCGACGCTGAATGTGTTATCCCTTGCTTTGGCGGCTATCCGGGACGATTCTTCAAGCGTCAGTCCCGCGCCTGTTGCGGCGCCCGCTATTTTGATTACAAATACGTCGCCGGCGATGCCGCGCCTGTCCTCGATAAGCGCCTTTGGCGCGGAGGCTACGTCATCCCATACCCGAACCGTGCGGCTAGGAACGCCCATATCTTCTAAAAGTTCTGCGGCCATGTCGAAGTTTAAATTGTCTCCGGCATAGTTGCCATAAACGAAAAGTACGCCTTTGCCGCTGTTGACAGACAACGCGGTTTGCATGATGGTGTTTGGATCGGGGGAGGCGAAGATGTTGCCGCAAGCAGCCGCGTCGCCCAGATTATCGCCGACGAACATGGAAAACATGGGTTCATGGCCGCTGCCGCCGCCAATGACGAGCGCAACTTTATCCCTGGGTTGTTTGACCTTGACGCCTTTCACGCTGGATACCAGTTCGAAATGGCTGCCAAATGCTCGCACAAAGCCATCAAGCGTTTGTGAGGGGACAGCCTTGGGGTCATTGATGATCTTTTTCATGTTGTCCGCCTTTCTCCGTTTGAAAGACACACCGCGATATACCGCGCCCCGCGGATGCGGGTTACAGCGTCGCCATTACGCGGTCGATGGCCGCAATGGTGTAGTCTATATCGGCGTCGGTGTGGGAAATGTTCATGTACCAGCGCATGGCGGGCAGGGTTATGATGCCCTCTTTTTCTTGTAAGATTCTGCGGAATCTTTTGAACAGCGGCACATCCATCCCGATGGTATCTTCCACAGTGTACACCCGCTGGCGGCCGCCCTCTACGCCAAAGAGCGTGAAGAATGCGCCAGGGCAGTCGTTGATGCGCATTTTGATATGGTATTTTGCGGCGCTTGCCAGGATTCCCTGGATCAGCTTATCCTGTAGGCGATACATTTCCCGGTACGCGGAGCCGTTGTCCTTTTCTAAAATACGGATGGAAGCCAGTATGGCGCGCATGCCCAGATTCCAGCCGTTGAATGTGCCGGATGCCGCGACCTTCCTGTCATCCAAAATGCTCATGACCTTCCGGCTGCCCACGACACAGGCTACCGGCAAACCGCCGGCAATGGATTTCGCCAGCGTGCAGATATCGGGCGTGACGCCAAAATAAGCCTGCGCGCCGCCGAACCCAAGGCGGAAGCCGGTGATGATCTCGTCCATGCTCATGACCACGTTGTACGTTGTGCACAGTTCGCGAATCAATTCCAGGAAGCCGGGTTTGGGGAAAAAGCCAAGGTGATTGCATACGATTGGCTCAAAATGGACGATTGCGATATCGTCATGGTATTTTTCCATCGTCTGCTTAAAGGTGTCGAAATCGTTCCAAGGGACGATGATGTTTTCTTTGATGCTGTCGGGGAATTTGCCCAGAGTTTGATAATCGCTGGCCGGATCCTCCTGCGCGATGGGCAGGCTGCCGGCGTTCAGATCGCCCGGTTTTCCGCCGTAAATATTATCGAACCAGCCATGGTAATTGTCCGTGAAGCGCAGAATCATTTTTTTGCCGGTATACGCGCGGGCGATACGAATGGCCATCTGCACAGCTTCGCTGCCGGTGACGTTGAATTTTATTTGTTCGGCGCAGGGTACGTATTTGGTGATGATTTCGCCCACCTCTACGTCGTCCGTGGAAAACAGCAGATTACTGCCCGCGAGGGTGGAGGAAGTTTCAAGCGCGTCTTTGAGCGCCGCGACATATTCATCGTTGCAATGGCCAAGCAGCGTGGGGCCGAAAGCGCTGTTAAACTCAATATATTCGTTCCCGTCGATATCCCAAACGTGGCTTCCTTTTGCCTTTTGGATAAAGAGGCGATAATCGGCCACCTCATAGGGATCTTTGTTGTTGGAGTGTCCGGCGGGATAGATGGCGTTGAACCTCTTGGAAAGTTCTTTGCTCTTGGTGCACTCATTAACCATATACATACATCCTTTCTGGGTTTTCGTAATGCTTGGTTCTGTCGGCCGGGTTATTTGATTTTAAATAGAATAATTGCGAATGAGGTACGTCGTTTAATTGGCTTTATGAGGAGTGCAAAAGTGATCTCATGAAAATCACAACGTTGTTATTGAATGTTATCATCCATTTGAGGTGCTGTCAATGCTGTTTTGGATACTATTTTATGATATTTATTTGTCAAAACCAGAGAAATACTGATGAAACCAGGGGAAGATTTAAATATTTTTCAAAATACAGACAGGAAATTTCCGAAATCGGCATAATAATAACGTTATTATTTTTGCGTTTCTATTGCTATTTGACTGCGCTTTTGCTATGTTGGTACAAACCTATATATGCAAATGAAATTTACGCGCAAGAAATAGAAGGATCAAGAGGAACAGCATGGAATCAAATTTCCACCTGGGGCAGAGGCATGTCACCATAAAAATGATCGCCGATGAGGTTGGCGTATCCTTTGCTACGGTGTCAAAAGCGCTCAATGACAGTGACTTGGTCAAGCTCGAGACAAAGCAAATGATTCTGGATAAGGCGCAGGAGATGGGCTACACGCCCAATATGCTGGCCAAAGGCTTGCGTGGTAAATCCACAAAAATGATTGCGGTCATTATAAACGATACCGTGAACTCCGTCATATCCCATGTAATCAACGATATTTCCGGTAAAATGAACGAATACGGCTATACATTGCTGACGGCGGATCCGCAGTTCAACGAAAAAAACGAACGCAGCATTATACTCTCTATATTGGCCAAGCAGCCGGATTTTGTGCTTTATTCGCCTGCAACCAGCAATAAAGAAACGCTTGCGCTGCTTTCCGGCTTAAACGACCGCTTAATCGTATTTGGCAAGAGCGATAGCGTGGGGGGTATGCCCTACAGCACGATATTTGTAGATTATGAGGCCGGTGGATATATTTCGGCAAGCACACTGCTCGATAACGGGCACAGGGATATCCTTGTGCTGAGCGAACCGCTGACATTTCCGCTGAGCAGCCAGTTTGTCGACGGGGTTCGGCGGGCTTACGCAGAGAGAGGCGTGCGTTTTTCCGATGATTCTATCCATGACGTTTATACCACGGTAGAAAGCGGCTACAAGGCTATCGCATCGCTGTGGGACGCGGAGGCGGGCGCTTTTCGCGTACCGTTTACCGCTGTCATTACCTTCTGCGATATCGTCGCCCATGGCGTATACCGCGCCATGCGGTTGTTTGGAAAAAACATTCCCCGCGATGTCAGCGTTATCGGCTTTGATGACAACCCGCTCAACGAATTCTCCGACCCGCCGCTGGCCAGCATCAAACTGCCGGGCGACAAAATAGCGGAATACTGCAATACCATCATCCGCGCCAAATTGTTTGAAAAAAGGTCGGATATCTATCATTTTTCGATTACGCCTTATATTATTCCGCGGGGCTCCATCGCGCCGTTATCGGGTACGCCCTCCCCTACTTTTTCTGGAGGTAAATAAGATGCATTCAAAAAAACTATATTTTGGTACAAATACGAAAATGTCCATGACGGACAGCGAGGCGGTGGCTTTTCTTACAGAGCTTGCCGATTGTACAGGCCGGTTTGCAAACGAAAATGTACAGCTGTTTGTTATCCCTTCCTTTACCGTGCTGCACCGCGCCAGGGAAATACTCAAAGACACTAAGGTACTGTTGGGGGCGCAGAATATGTGCTGGGAAGAACGCGGCCAGTTTACCGGAGAAATATCTCCGCTGTCTTTAGTGGAAAACGGTGTGCGCATCGCGGAGATCGGCCATTCAGAGCGGCGCCATGTTTTTGGAGAGAGCGACTTTGATGAAAGCAGGAAGGTAAAAGCGGCGTGCGAACACGGGCTTACGGCCTTGCTGTGCATAGGGGAGACCGCGCAGCAAAAAGAGGTGGGTATCAGCGACGAAATCCTCTCCATGCAAATAAAAATCGGCTTGCACGAATCTGACAAGGCCTGCTGCGCAAAAAGGCTTTGGGTGGCGTATGAGCCTGTGTGGGCCATCGGCGTCAACGGAACGCCTGCGGCACCCGAATATGTGTGTGCGAGGCACCATACCATTCGGGGGGTGTTGCAATCGATATTCGGGGAAACCGCAGGGCAGGAAATTCCCATCTTCTATGGCGGCAGCGTCAATAAGGGAAATGCTACTGAAATTATCCAAATGCCCGATGTGGATGGATTGTTTGTCGGCAGAGCGGCCTGGCAAGCGCAGAATTACGCGGATATGGTGCAAGCGGTGCTGCCGCTGTTTTCCGCAAAGAAATAGGCTCCGTATTGGCCAAACCTGCCTATCAGAATATGTTTTTTTCGGGAGGAAAGTATGGCGGCTGCAGAGAAAAGAACAGGATTGGTAAGATATGAGTTTACCGCGAAGCTCTGGCAGACGGAAGGAAAATGCGCGTGGCATTTTGCCTCGCTTCCAGCGGCATTAACAAAAGAAATACGGGAACGCATGAAATCCGAGGAGGAGGGCTGGGGCCGTTTGAAGATAACGGCCGAGACAGGCAAGAGCGAATGGGCCACCGCGATCTGGTTTGACACAAAACAGAACACCTATTTGCTGCCCATTAAAGCGCAAATTCGAAGGAACGAAAAAATAGAAACCGATCAGGACATCAAAATCGCCCTGTGGATTTAGTGGCCGCGCGCTATCTGCCTTTGATGCAGGGTATGCGCGCTTTTTATTTAGATAAAAGAACGGAAAAGGCTTTGCGCTGCTCCGAACAGGCGCGTTTGTTACGCGATTGGTACCGGGCATGATAAAGATATAAATGTGCTTTCCTTTCCAGTAAGCATAGAGTATAATAAACACAAGTGTTTAATGTTGATCGCATCATGGCGAACTGCGGACATAAATAGCGTATATCCTTACCAGTTCTGAGCAAAAATCAAAGAGTTTGTTCCTTAAATATAAAATGATATCCATTGAGGATAAAGCGTATCGCTGGCGGCAGAGCGTATTGATAGCGCATATATGCTTGCACGCCGCTACAACATATATGATGGAGGTTACTATGAATAAAATTGGTCTGCATATGGGATATTGGATTGGAACCGGCAAAGAAACGGATATTTTCAGCATACTGGAGCTCACAGAGGCCGCCGGCGTGGACGTTGTGGAAGTATTGCCTGCAATGGTGCTCAATCTTTCCAGCGAGGAAAGAAAAAACTTTAAAAAGGCTGTTGCCGATAAAGGCATGCTTTTAAGCATCAACGGCGGCTTAAATGAGACAAATGATATTTCATCCGACGATGCCGCCATACGAAATATCGGCATCGCGTTTTGCAAGGATGTTCTACATGCCGCGGCGGAAGCCGGCGCTGACAGATGGTCCGGCGTCAACTATTCCGCCTGGCTGAAACGGCCCGGCAAATTGCTGGACGCGGCGGAAAAAAGGCGCGTGCAGGATCTAAGTATTTGCGCGATGCGGGATATCATAAAGGTGGCGGAGGATGTGGGAGTAACCTACTGCTTTGAAGTGGTGAATCGATATGAGCAGTTTCTCTTTAATACCGCTGCGGAGGGCGTCGCCTTTGCGGAAGAGGTAGGCAGCCCGAACGCAAAGCTGCTGATCGACGTATTTCACATGAACATCGAAGAGGCCAGTATTACAGATGCCATTGCCTATACGGCAAAGCATGGCATGCTGGGGCATTTCCACGTTGGAGAGTCGGATAGGCGCGTGCCTGGCAACGGCCCGGGTCATATGCCTTGGGCGGATGTTTTCGGCACGCTGAAGCAAGTGGGCTACGAGGGATACATTACGATGGAGCCATTTGTTACCGTTGGCCATCGCGCCGCGTTGAACGTGTGTGTTTGGAGAGACTTGAGCGGTGGAGCCAGTTTGGATACATTGGTATCCGACGCGCGCGCCGGGGCGGAATTTGTGCGTTCTTTTTATAAGTAAGTCGGTTTTTGTGCGGAGAATCGCGGGGAAAATTGTTTTAAACATGGGTGTTTGAAATGGTTGACAAGCATAAATAAGTATGTTATCCTTACACTACTCTTTGATTACATCCTCGTTTATTAAACAACACTCCCAATTTTGTTATATTTGTGGCAATATTTTGTGCGATAATGCATGTTTGTCGCAAAAATATCGTAAAAAAATAAACAAACAAGTTTTAATTTTGCAAGTTGCGCGTCATAAAACCCAAAATATGAGAGGAGACTATGAAGAACATGAAGAAAACACTGGCATTTGCATTAGCCCTGGCACTGTGTGTACTCGCAATCGGATGTGCGCCTGCTGCCCCCGCCCCCGCTGCTACCGCTGCACCGGCGGCTTCCGCCGCTCCTGCTGCACCGGCAGCTTCCACCGCCCCCGCTGCACCGGCAGCGCCGGCAACCGAAAAGACCGTTGTCAAAATTGGCGTACTGGCACCTTTGTCCGGTGCTGTCGCCTCGCAGGGCAAACTGATGAAGATGGGCGCGACTGCCTGCCTCGAGTACTTTAACAAGAGCGTCGGCTTCAAAAATCAGAATATCGAAGTAGAATTGGTATTCGGAGACTCCGAGAGCACGCCCGATGTCGGTCAAGTGCAGTTTGAGAAACTGATAAATGTGGATAACTGCATCGCCGTTATCGGCAGCTATCAGAGCGGCGTTACGAGCCCCTGCGCAACATTGGCCAACAAGTACCATGTGCCCTATGTCATTGTCAACGCCATTTCGGACGGCATTCTGGCAACTGACGCAAATTACGTGTTCAGGCCCTGCCTCGGAACATTCTCGCAAGAAGCTTCCCAGCAGGCTTGGCTGGAAGCGCTGAGCAAAATCACGCCCATACAGAATGTCGCTTTCGTCGGCTCTGCGGACGACTACGGCAAGGGCAACCGTGTAAGCTTCGGCCGTATAACGGATGCGCTGGGCATGAAAATTGCAGTTGAAGACTCTGTGCAGGCCGGCGTAGCGGATATGTCGGGTACCGTGCAAAAAATCAAAAACGGCAACATAGACGTCGTGCTCGCTTCCCTGCAGCTAAATGAAGCGCTGCTGTTCCAGAAGCAGATGAAGGAATATAAATGTAATGTTCCGATCATGGCGCTGGGCGGCGGATATATGGACTCCACGTTCCTCGCGTCTGCCGGCGACACAGCTGAATATGTTGTCAGCAGCTCCGCTTGGGTGCCGGACGTTCTGAGCATGCTCTCCCCAGAAGCGGGTGAATATTATACCCGCATGAAGGAAATCGGCGATGGCCAGAGCCCCACCGAAACTTCCTGCAACACTTGGCTGGCTCTCGGCATCGTGCTGGACGCGCTTGATAAAGCTGCTTCCGTTGACCGCGAAGCGCTTGCCGCCGCGATCGATAAGACGGACATGGGTCCCGACGATTGGGCAAACATGTATAACAAGCATCAATACATCAAGTTTGAAGATGGAAAGCTGCCGGACGGCGCTATGATGTACAACCAGAACTACGGCGCAGGGCTGCAGTTTGGCCAGATTATCGATGGAGAATGGCACCTCGTAGGGCCGTTCACCCTGGCGGGCGAAATGGGCGGCGGTAAGAACGTATTTGTATGGCCGCAACCGGCTTGGGAAAATCGTTAATCGCGCAGCTTTATAACTGACGAAATCTAAATTGGCGCCCGATCGAATACGCGATCGGGCGCTTTAGTCCGTCGAAAACCCTGTTTTTCGACGGGATCACGGCATTTTATCTCTTGCTCTTCGAGCTCGCGGGCGGCAAAATGCACAAGGTGTGGGCTGCGGACGCACATGTCGTCCTTGCCCACAGATTGAAAACTTGCCCTTGCGAACTTTTTTTGACAGTCTGTGGCAGGGCCGTAGCTTCTTGATGCTACGGCCCCGCCTTTGTTATATGATGAAAATGGAGAAGGGGGAGGACAGGGAACTGCCAATGGGGCAGTTCCATCGATGGTAAACCCTTAGGAAAGCCTGTTTCGCCTTCCATCCAGGGCTGGAGCCACATGGCAGGGGCCGTAGCACCAAGAAGCTACGGCCCCTTACCTTATCTTCAAATGCAGAACGACGCACCAGTGCCTAAAAGAGCTTTATCCGTGCACACAAAATAGGCCTGACGATTTCGACTTACCACTTGAAGGCAAATCCGTATA
>JAVBPK010000134.1:0-11232 GCA_031549625.1 Eubacteriales bacterium | reverse complement strand
GGCGGTTTCAAACAATGTACGCGCGAGGGTGGGGTAATAATTGCGGTCTGTGGTGTTGCTGGCTAAAAACGCGTGCAGCCCAAATTCTTTTGCCCCATATTGTTGCAGCTTTTTAAAGACGTCGGTTATTTGCGGGCGCGTAAAGCCGTATTTGGCCTCGCCGGGATTGCCCATGATGGTGTTGCCGAGGCGGAACTCACCGCCGGGATTGTAGCGGCAGCAGATGGTTTCGGGTATGCCGCCGTGCGTCGCCAGAAAGTCGATATGCGTAATATCGTCCAGGTTGATCGTGGCTTTCAATTTGCGCGCGTATTCGAATTCATCTGCCGGTGTATTGTTGGAAGAAAACATGATATCCGCGCCGGAAGCGCCGATAGCCTCGCTAAGCATGAGCTCCGTGTGCGAGGAACAGTCAAAGCCACAGCCTTCTTTAAGGAGCAGCTGCATGAGAACGGGATTTGGTTCGGCCTTTACGGCAAAATACTCGCGAAAGCCGGTATTCCAGGCGAAGGCGGCTTGCAGCCGTTTCAGGTTTGCCAGCATGGCGGCTTCGTCATAAATATGAAAGGGCGTTGGGTATTGAGCGACAATCGCCTGTAATTGCTGCTTATTGAAGGGTAAGGTCTTCATGGTTTGTTTCTCCTTGGTAAAATCGTTGCGGATATTATTTACGCATCTCTTTAAAGCTGCGTTCCATTTCGCGTTTGCTATCCCTGTCGGCGATATCGTGGCGCTTGTCGTAAAGCTTTTTGCCCTTTGCCACGGCCACTTCGATTTTGACTTTGCCGTCCTTTAGATACAGCTGAAGCGGAATAAGGCTCATTCCCTCGGCTTGCTGCAAGCCGTATAGTTTATCTATTTCACGCCCGTGCGCCAACAGCTTTCGCTCGCGGAAAGGGTCTTTATTGAAAATATTGCCTTGTTCATAGGGACTGATGTGCATGTTGATGACGAAAAGCTCGCCGTTTTTCACCATGCAATAGCAGTCTTTCATATTGACTTTGCCCGCGCGCATAGATTTTACCTCGGTGCCAAACAGCACGAGGCCGCATTCATAGCTGTCCTCAATAAAATATACATGGCGCGCTTTTTTATTTTGCGCCAGCACTTTGATGCCTTGTGCCTTGGGCATGCGTTACCTTCTTCCCCTATATGAATATATGCGTCTGCGGCTGCGCTTGCGTCTGCGGTTGCGGTTGCGAATATATAGGATGAGCCCGGCGGCAAATAATATGCAGACCAAAACCAGGATAAGGAACAGCCACGGCCCGGCGCTCTGCTTTTCGCTATTTCGAATGGGCGCTTCCAGCTTGGGTGCCTCCGGTGAATTTGCTACGCCGCTCATTCCGGCGACATCGGCGCTGGCGTAGGCGTTGGCTACAAAGAGCTCTTCGCCGTTGTAGGAGTAGGCGATGGTGGCGACTAGATCGCCCTTTTTAAGCGGAGCGACGACATCGCCGCCAACAGGTATAATTTTTGTGGTGACGGCGGAGATATTGCCGGCGATCTCGTCCAGCTTTTCTTTGTTTTGGGAAAGCACCTTGCCGCTAAGGTCGATATCGAGCGCAAGCAGGCCACCGTTTTTACCCACAGGATCGTCAAAGCTGCAATTCTTTACTTGTATATCCACCGTGCTAGGGAAGCCGAGCGAAGCGGCGTCCTGGGTCTTGAAGTTTTCGAAACCCCAGTCAAACAGCCGTGTGGCGAGCTTGAAGCGGTAATCTTCTTCTTCATCGTAAAGCTGCACGCTGATGAGCGTAATGCCGTCTTTTTCCGCGGCGGCGACAAGGCAGCGCATGGCGTATTTTGTATCGCCTGTTTTTACGCCAATGGCGTTGCGGTATTCCAACATAACGCCCTTGGCGCGGTTTTTTTCCGTGGTGTGGATAAGCTTGTTTGTGTTTTCAAGCGGGGCATATTCGCGGGAGCTATCTTTGACTTCGTAGGAACCTTTTTTTACAATGGCGCGAAAATCGTCTTTTTTAGGAGATTCCATGAGCGCGTAGCGGGTTAATACTGCCATGTCCCGCGCGGTGGAATAGTGTTCTTCTTTATGCAGGCCGCTGGGCTCCATGAAATGGGTGTTTTTCATGCCAAGCTCTTTGGCTTTTTCGTTCATCATGTCTACGAAACTTTGCTTGCTGCCGCCGACGTGGATGGCGACGGCCTCGGCGGCGTCGTTGCCGGAAACAAGCATCATGCCGTATATCAAGCTGCGCAAGGAAAGGGTCTCGCCCTTGCGCAGGCCCATTTGCGAGCCGGAGGAGGTAACGCTCGGCACGGTGACTGTATCGTCGAGATTGCCCTTTTCGAGCGCCAGTATGCAAGTCATTATTTTGGTGGTGCTGGCGGGAAAAGCGCGCTCGTCGGCGGCTTTTTCGTACAGCGCGCAGCCGGAGCCGGCCTCCATTAGCATGATATATTTTGTTTTTACGCCGGAATCGTCAAATGCCTCAGCATGCGCCACCGGCAAAATGGAAAGGCATACGGCAAACGCAAGCAGCAGGCCAAGTAGTTTTTTCAAGACAATTCAAACCTCTTTAAATAATTGTGGGCGGACTCCGCCAATGCTAAAATCACATATAAGTATAACAAACGTTTCCGGCCCTTGTATAGAGAATTCTCTTTTTTTCACGTTTCTGCCAATTTTGTAGCAGTTTTGCATACAAAATCTGCCCAATGTGGTATACTGAAATGGATAGTATTCCGACAATGGAGGTGCGGCAAATTGGCAGTAAAATTATTATTGGTCGATGATGAACCGTTAATTTTAAAAGGCTTGCGTTTTTCCCTGCAACAAGAAGGCTACGAAATAGACGAAGCGGCGGACGGGGAAGAGGCGCTTGAAAAATTGAGCAGGGGCGCATACGATCTCATTTTATTGGACGTCATGCTGCCCAAAGTATCCGGAATCGAAGTATGCCAGCGCGTGCGCGAAACATCGGACATCCCCATCATCATGCTTACGGCAAAGGGCGAGGATATGGACAAAATTCTCGGCCTGGAGTATGGAGCGGATGACTACATGACAAAACCCTTCAATATCCTCGAGGTGAAGGCGCGCATAAAGAGCATACTGCGGCGTTCCGTGGGCAGGCGCGAGCAGGCAAAAACCCAGCTGGTAAGCGAGGGATTGTCGCTGGATTCCACAACCCGCTCCGTAGAAGCGGATGGCAAGCCCGTCAACCTCACAGTAAAAGAATTTGACCTGCTCCATCTGTTTATGAGCAACACAGGCCGTGTGTATACCCGCGAAGAGCTGCTCGAGCTCATCTGGGGCTATGACTACATCGGTGATTTCCGCACGGTGGATGTGCATATTCGCCGCCTAAGGGAAAAAATAGAGCCCGACGCGGCCAATCCCCAGCATATCCTGACAAAGTGGGGGGTCGGCTACTACTTTGGGCATGCGTAGATTTTTTGGTTCCATCCGGTTTCGGATGGTCGCCATCTATCTGATTGTCATTATATTCGCTTTTGTAGCCGTGCAAAACGTTGTTTCCGCCATTGTGGAAGAACACTTGGTTTCGCAACGCACGCAATCGCAGCTGACGGAAACGGAGACGTTTTCGCTTGCTTTTGCAGCGGTTTTGCAAAGCGGATCTTCGCCCGCGCACATGTTCGAATACGCGGAAAATTGGGCGCGGCCCAAGAACGGACGCTTGCTTTTCCTTGACCCGGATGCCATCGTTCAGCTGGACACCGCCTCCGAATACAACGGGCGGCAGCTGCCTTACCGGGAAGTATGTGAAGTACGCGCAAACGGCGCGTCGTCCGCGTATGGTTTTCATGAAGTTTCACCGGTAAACACCGCGAACAATCCGCTGCTGTTTACCGGTGTTTTTATGTGGACGGCGTATTATGCCGTGCCGGTCATGGACGGCGGCGAGCTTTTGGGCATATTGCTCTACGCGTCGCCTATTCAGGATGTTGTGGACAGCATCGCCGTTATCAACCAGCGCATTGCGCTCATATTCGTTGTGTTTGCGGTCGCGGTAGGGCTGATTAGCCTGTTCGTTTCGGGCTGGCTGACGCGGCCGGTGGTGCTGCTCACAAATGCCATGCGCCATGTGGGCGCGCAAGGCTATGGCGAACGCGTGCCGGTGCATGGCAAGGGCGAGCTGGCCAGGCTGGCCGAAGCGTTTAATATCATGAGCGAAAAATTAGAAAACCATGACAGGGTGCGCAACGAATTCGTTTCAAACGCCTCGCACGAACTAAAGACGCCGCTGTCGAGCATGAAAATTCTGGCGGAATCCATGTTGTATCAGGAGCCGGACCCGAAAATAGCGCTGGAGTTTTTTGCGGATATCAATCACGAGGTGGACAGGCTTACGCACATCATCAACGACTTGCTCGGGCTGGTGCAGGTGGAAAACAGCGAGCGGGCGCTAAATATTGCCGAAATGGATTATGCCGCGCTTGTGAGGCGCGTAATCAAACGGCTGATGCCGCTGGCCAAACAAAAGGGGATCCGGCTGGAAAGCAAAGTGGTACCCGTAACGGTGGAAGCGGACGAGCTGCGAATAGAGCAGGTCGTATCCAATTTAATCGACAACGCCTTGAAATATACGGAAAAGGGCAGTGTGGCGGTCACGCTGAAAGTGGACGGCACTTTTGCCGTGCTTGCCGTGCACGACACGGGCATAGGCATACCCAAAGAATCCATTTCACGCCTGTTTGAGCGCTTCTACCGCGTGGATAAGGCGCGCAGCCGCGACACGGGTGGCACAGGGCTGGGCCTTTCCATTGTGGAGCGTATTGTGTCGATGCATGACGGCTATATCCATGTGGATAGTGTGGAGGGCAAGGGAACAACATTTACGGTGCGTTTACCCTTGCGTGCGGCGCACAGCGCCCCTAATCATCCGCATGGAGAGAGCTCCAGTCCGGAAAAAGGAGGCGCGCATGATAAATAAACGCGCCGTTTTGGCGGCGCTCTTAGCCGGTGCGCTGTTGCTTGCGGGCTGCATGCCAAACATCGTGCGGGAAGACGCGGCGGAAGTGGATCTGCCCGCGCTGGATCCGTCGCTGGGGCTGGACAGAGAAGAGAATGTCACATTGTACTACAGGCTGGCGGGCGAGCCTGTGCTGGTGCCTTTTGCGCAGCATATGGCGGTGCGGCCAAATGAAAACATGATCGAACTGATCCTTTCGCTCATGGAACAGGCGCCGGTTAACGCGCGCGGCATTGTTTCCGCCTTGCCGGCGCGTACGCTGTTTGTTTCCGCCTCGTATGAAAAAAATCAGGTTACGGTCACATTGAGCAAAGCGTTTTTGGGCGAAGTAAAGGCGAATGAAACGCGCGAGGAAGCGCAGCTGTCACAAAAATTGGCGGTATATGCCGTGGTGTGTACGCTTTGTTCCATATCCAATATCAAAAGCGTACAGCTCCTGATCGATACAAACGACAGCGGAATAGGCGCGAAACTGCCGCCGTTCATGCTGGGCTTCACATCAGAAGAAGTTGGCGCTCAGTCGCTGGGACCGCTTAGCCACGATGGAACCTATATAGCCAGCCCCATCCGCATGGCCACGCTGGCGCTCGATCATCTCGTTGGCCAAGAATATGAAAAGGCGTATGCGTTGTTCGCCGTAAACGAGCTCGATGGCGAACAGGTGGCGTATAGCCAGTTTCAAAGGCAGATGAGCGAGGAATACCGGCTGGTGAGCTATGCGTCGTTTGCGTTGCGCAAAACGGACAATTCCCGTGTCGATCAGGCGGTAGTCGATTTAACGGTACAAAAACCAGACGGCGAGCCGATACAAATTCGGCAGGCGCCCCTTTCTATGCAGGCGGAAAGCGGACTGTATAGATTGGATTATCTTTCGCTGCTGCAGGCGCTGCGGCAAGGAGAAACGGAAGGCGATTCATGAAAAAAATCTCTCAAAATAAGCGAGTGGTGATTGCGGCGTGCTTGTGCGCGGCGCTGCTGGTAGGCTGCGCGCCCCAAAGTGAAAGCGCGCCCACCATGCCGCCGCACAGCGCTACGCCGCCGCCGCTCGTATCGGACGAAACATTCACGTTTACCACAGACGTGTTTTTCCTGTTTGCCGGAAATACGCTGCTGTCTGAACAGCGCGAAATTACGGCGCCAAACGGCATGACGCGAGCCGAAGCGGCCATTCGCACGCTGCTTGCGGGGCCTGAACACAAAGAATTGTCGCCGGTGGCAAATCAGCTTTCCCTGGACCGGGTGGAAATTTCGGGGGATGTCTGCCTTGTGTATTTTTCGGGGCTTGCCAGTTACATGCGCGACGGCAGATACGAGTTGTACGAGCACGACGTGCTAAAATTGCGCGCCGCCATTGCGGCCACGGTGCAGGCGGCGCAGGGCGTACAGTATACGGACATCTATCTTGAGGACGTGCAGCCGGGCTTTTCGTATCGGGTACAGCCGGCATACACATACAGACCGCTGGGCGCAGTGCGGGCGGTGGCATCCGCCACGGATGTGCTGAACATGCAATATCCGCCGCCGGGGAGTGAAGAAAATCAGGAAGAAAATACGACGGAGCACCGATTCGCGCTGATCTATTACACGGACGCGCAAAAGGAATTGCTCTTGTGCAGCGTGCAGCCCATACAATACACGCGCAATACCACCATCGACGATATGCTGCGGGAGCTGTTCAATTTAATGGGCAATGTACCGGAAGGTACGGCGCGCATGGTTTCGGCGCTGCCGCAAAGCCTGCGCTATGAGGGGGCGACCTTCATAGCGCCCGCGGAACTGGATGATACGCAGCCTATCGCGGCGCCGGGCGGATCCGCAAGCGGCGCGCCGGCTTCGCCCTCCGAGCAAAACGCAAAGCTCATTACATCCATTCCGTCCACCGAAAATAAAAACGGGTATTTGCAAATATTCCTTACATGCGAGGAAAAAGACTTCGACGAAACCCTCGCGTACGCGTCCATGCTGTACACGGTCACGGGCTTTTTGCCGCGGTTAAGCGGGATGGCTATCTCGATCAACGGCGAGGATATACCAGCGGCGGAGCAGGTGGCCGTCGGCGGGGATGCCGTCGTTTTTAAGCGCAGCGATTTTTATGGCATGCTGGGGAATACGACGACACTATACTATCCGGACTTGTCCGGCAAAGGCCTGCGCGCCACATCGGTAACCATGCCGCAAGAAACGGTAAGGGATGTGGCTCACCTCGCGCGCGCGCTTATCCGGCGTTTGGAGCTTGGCGACGCGCCTAAAGTCGCACCCTCGGATATACAGGCGGTGTTTGTACAGGGCGATCTGGCGATCATAGACTGCAAAGAGGGCTTTTACGATGCCGTGGCCAGTTGGCTTTCCGCGCTACCCGAATCCACGCAGGAACAGCGGGCAAAGCTGTATATATTCAGCCTTGTAAACACATTGGGCATACGTCCCGGCATACGGCGGGTGCAATTTTTGGAAAATGGCAAGCTCATACAGGCGCCGCTGCCGGGCGGCATTATGCTGATAAACCCCTTGTTTTGTAATCCCGGCATCATATTATCCTAATCCGAACCCGCCTCAAACGGTTTCTATCCTAGGCAAACGCCATACAAAATCGGCTGCAGGCTAACGCGCCGTTGTGGCTGGTTTGTATGCGCCGGAATTCATCGTTTATTCATATAGTGTGTGGTATATTAATGCTGGAGGAATGACATATGCAGCAAGGTAACGATTATAACAGCGGCGGTCCACGCCGCGTTCATCATGTATCCGCGCCGGACAACGCGGCGCAGTCCGCGCAAGGCGGCGGTTCCCCTTCCGCACCCGTAAAAAATAGCGTCGCGAGAGCACCTGTACCGAAATCATCCGTGGCAAAAACAGCCGCGTCCAGGCCGCCTATAGCAAAACCTGCGGCGGAGCCGCTTATAGCTAAAGCGGCCGCGGAGGAATTATATGCGGAAGAAAATATAGAGGTGAACGCCCCGCACGGCAAAACAAGCAAAGGCAAGCGAAAAAAAAGCAAAGCATCGCGTATTCTGCTGTTTTCCATACTTGGCTTGTTTGTGATTGCCGCGGCCATGCTTGGCAAGTTCCTGTATGACATCGCGCGGCCCGCGGCATTGTTTGAAGCGCCGACACCGGCAGCGGCGCTGGCGCCTACGCCCACGCCGACGCCTGCTACGACGCTGGCTCCAAACGCCACGCCCTCACCGTCCCCCACGCCGGATCCGAAGGCCATGCTGCTTTCGGCGGCGGATTTAGAATTTATGAAAAACCGCGTGAATATTCTGGTGCTGGGCCTGGATGAGAGTGCGGAAAGGGCGGATTGGGGTGCTTTTCGCACGGATACCATGATATTGGTAACCATCGATTTCGAAACGAATGATGTGGCCATGATATCGATTCCGCGTGACAGCTATGTGAAAATTGCGAACGACGAAGGGCGGCCGACAGGTGAATTTGGCAAAGTAAACAGCGCATTTTCCACAGGCGGCGGCGCGAAAAAGAAGGGATTTGCCTATTCCATGGGAACGGTCAGCTATATTCTGGGCGGCATACCCGTGCAATACTACGTGGGTTTCAATATGAACGTAGTGAAGGAAATGGTAAATGCCATGGGCGGGCTTACATATGATGTGGATACGGAAGTGAAGATGAATGGCCGTGAACTGCAGCCGGGCGTGCAGCATTTGGACGGGCAGGCGGTGTTGGATTATTGCAGGCAGCGCAAGGGCTCGTCGGATATTGAACGCGTGGAAAGGCAGCAGCGCATGCTCAAGGCCATATTCCACGAATTGAAATCGACCGGACAGATCATACATATTCCCGAGATATATACGGCTGTGCAGCAAAACATCGATACGAACCTGTCCATGAAGCAAATTTCGTCGTTGGCGCTGCTTGCGCTGAATATGGATATGGATCAGCTGACAAGCCGTACATTGGACGGCAAATTCCTGAATATGCGCAGCACGAGTTATTGGGGCCTGTATACGAACCGCATCAGTACCATGATTCAAGAGGTGTTTGGCATTTCCGTACATTTGGACGATGAGATGAACGTTACAAACGTGGAGGCGCAAATAGAGGCCAACCGCCAACTGATTGCCGCGGAGCTTTCGGCGGCAAAAGCGGCCATACAAACTGCGGATCAAATATTAAGCGCATATGGCGCATGGCTGGCAAATGAATCAAAGCAATCGCTGAAATCCGCGAAATCCCAGCTGGAAGACGCGTATGACGCCGAGGATAAAGCGCTGCTGGATGCGTATACGCCGCCTCTGCAGCAGCTGAACGCATGGATATGGAGCGAATTGCAGCGGTCGGGCGCAGTAGCGGGCGGAGGCGATGCGTCCGGCGCGGGCCAAGGCATGGGGCAAGATGGCACAGGACAGAACGGCACAGGACAGAACGGCCCGGTTTATAGTACAGGCGAATAATGCGGGGCGGTGTTCGGCTTGGGGGGAGGCCCGTTTGCAGCGTTTTTGAAATAATGTTATACTGTTAACAAAAATATGTCCCGCTGGTTGCCGCGGAAATTGAAACGGTGGCGCTTTTTTTCAGAACGGGGGTACCATGCAATTTACGAACCCGCCCTACACAATCGGCAATGGGGTCACATGCGCGGATAAGCGCTATTATAACTGGGACGATGTGGAGCAGCTTTGGACGATCGTCAGCACGGGCGCGACGCTGCGCGTGGAAAGCTGCCCCATACAGCGGGTACAGGTTCTTACTCTTCCGGAAGACAAATCCATACAAATCGACGGCTGTGGGCTGGAAATTAGTTTCCTGTCCCTTTCTGTCATGCATTCGCATTTGTTTTTAAAAAATGTGCGCATTGTGGCACCGGTTGGCAAGCCGGGAGTATCCTTTAAAGCGCCTGGCAACAATGTGCTTAGCGTGGAGGGCATGGTCAGCATCAATGGCGGAACAGGCCGCTGCGGGCTGGAGTCCCTGGATGGCCTCACCGTCGTATCCACGAGGAATGGCTCCCTGCGCGTGATGGGAGGCAGCGGTGGCGGCAGCAGCAAGGCCGACGGCATTCGGGCTATAGGCGATGTTACCATTCGTGCAAATACGTCTGCCACAGGCGGTATAGGCAACAACGGCGGCAGCGGCATATTTTCAAAGGCGAATATCACGCTTGAGGCGCGGACGCAGGCTTTGGGCGGCAGCGGCGCGCTTACAGGCGGCCATGGCGTATTCACGCCATACGGCGGGGCTGTGATCATGGAGGAAGCTTCGCTACGAGGCGGCGAAAGTTCCGGCCTGACGGGTGGCTGCGGCCTGCAGACGGGGCCGGGCATCATACTGCGCATGCGCACTACAACAGGCGAAGAAGGCGTCCGATATGCATATGAGTACGCGGCGCCGGGCATCATCATAGGCGCAAAAACCATGGCCGCGGGCGGTGATTGCGGTTTTGGCGTGGGTGGCTGCGGCATATGCACGAAGGGCGGCGTTTCTATACGCGGCGAACTGCATGCTACAGGCGGCGCGGGCGGTGTAAAGGGCGGCCCGGGGATATGTGCGGGCGGCAATATTGACCAGCGCGCTGGCACGGAAGTAACGGCGTGCGGCGGCAGCGGGGATAGCGCAGGCGCGGACCGGTGCGAACATGTGGAGCCGCATAAGGAGATTTAACGCGCCGGCGGCGCGAAACGAAGTATACCGCGTGTCTGTTTTTGCCAAACTAGCAAAAAATAGAGGCGGTGAATCAGTTGGGACGTTTTGCAGACATTCGTTATAACAATCATAGACAGCGCAATATGCGCAAACACATTGAAATGGCCTATCCGGACGACAGGGAAAAGGCGCAGTATGATCCGCTGGGCAGCTATACAGGCGAACCGGCGGATGGCGAAATGCCCACGCAGGACGCGGATGATCTTTAAATGAACAGGAAAAATGATTTAGGACAGAGACGAGTTCCATGGGACTCGTCTCTGGGATTCAGCCCCTCTCCTAACAGATAGGCTAAGCTAGGCTTCATGGAGGCTCCGCCTCCAAACCTCCGCCAAAGGGACCAATCCCTTTGGAAACCCATCGACGGAATGCCAAGGCATTCCGTTGGGGGTATATACATGCAGCGCGGCAAGTTTGGCCTAAAAAAGAGTCATGCCCACGTATGGGCGTGGCAGACTGAGCATCATATGAGAAAGCTTTTAATCCGTGGGCAAGGACGACATGTGCGTCCGCAGCCCACACCTTGGGCATTTTGCCGCCCGCGCGCCCGGAGGGCGAGAGGTGAAATGCTGTGACCCCGTCGAAAAACAGAGTTTTTCGACGGAACATA
>JAVBPK010000069.1:0-5599 GCA_031549625.1 Eubacteriales bacterium | reverse complement strand
CTGACTTCAGACTCGTTTCTCAGGAAATCGTGGATCATGTCGCTTTCCTTTTGAACAACAGGCCTCGTAAATGTCTTGGCTGGTTATCTCCCGCTGACATTTTCTTCGCCAAGTGTTGCACTTGACTTGACAATCTACCGTATCCCTTAGGCGGGGCATGGGGCAGCGCCCCATCGTTCCCTGAATCCAACAGATAGTCCAAGCTAGGTTTTAAACGCCAGGGCATTCCGCCGCCCGCAAAATGCCCACAGATTGAACGTTTTCCCTTACAAACCTTGACGAAAGAAGGCTGCCCTGTGCGGGCAGCCTTCTTGGGTAATACTCGGTTTTTAGAAGCGTGCGCGGCTCAATACATGCCGCCCATGCCACCGCCACCGCCCGCGGGCATCGGCGGTTCGGGAGCGGGAATATCCGTCACGAGGCTTTCCGTGGTGAGAACCATGGCGGCGATGGAGGCCGCATTTTGCAGCGCGCTGCGCGCAACCTTTGTCGGGTCGATGATGCCCTTTTCTTCCATCATGCCATATTCGTCCTTCGCGGCATCGTAGCCGTAGCCGGGCTTCTGGGTGTTTTTGATGTTTTCAACGATGACTGAGCCTTCTTTGCCGGCATTCTGCGCGATCTGGCGCACGGGTTCTTCCAAAGCGCGTACAACGATTTGGATACCGGTTTTGAAATCGCCCAGGGCATCCGTTTCCAGCGCCTTTGTGCGGCCGATTACATTCAGCAGCGCTACGCCGCCGCCAGGCACGATGCCTTCTTCTACACCGGCACGCGTTGCGTTAAGCGCGTCTTCGATGCGCAGTTTGAGGTCTTTCATTTCTACTTCGGTGGCGGCGCCAACAGCGATGACGGCTACGCCGCCGGCCAGTTTGGCCAGACGCTCTTGCAGCTTCTCCTTGTCGTAGTCGGACGTTGTTTCTTCGATCTGCGACTTAAGTGAGTTGATGCGCGCTTTGATTTCAGAGGGTTCGCCAGCGCCCTCAACGATGGTAGTGTTCTCTTTATCCACTTTGACCTGGCGCGCGGTGCCCAGCTGGCTGATAGTGGTCTCTTTGAGATCCATGCCCAGCTCGTCGGAGATGACCTGGCCGCCTGTCAGTATGGCGATATCCTGCAGCATGGCCTTACGCCTGTCGCCAAAGCCGGGGGCCTTAACAGCAACGCAGGTGAATGTGCCGCGCAGTTTATTGAGGATCAATGTGGCAAGGGCTTCGCCCTCTACATCTTCCGCGATGATGAGCAGCTTACGGCTTTGTTGCACGACCTGCTCCAGCACGGGCAGCAGCTCTTGAATATTGCTGATCTTCTTTTCTGTGATGAGGATCAACGGGTTATCAAGCACGGCTTCCATTTTGTCGGTATCTGTGACCATGTAGGCGGAAGCGTATCCGCGGTCGAACTGCATGCCTTCTACGATATTCAGCTCGGTCTTCATGGTTTTGCTTTCTTCCACGGTGATGACGCCGTCGTTGCCGACCTTTTCCATAGCATCGGAGATAAGCTCGCCGATCTTGGTGTCGCTGGCGGAAATGGCTGCGATCTGCGCGATGGCCTGCTTGCCGTTTACAGGCTTGCTGTCCTCGATCAGTCCGCGTACCGCCTCCTCTACAGCGGCTTCGATGCCGCGCTTGAGTACCATCGGGTTTGCGCCGGCGGCTACGTTCTTGAGCCCTTCGCGCACGATGGCCTGCGCCAGCAAAGTGGCGGTGGTGGTGCCGTCGCCAGCAACATCATTTGTTTTCGTAGCGACTTCTTTAACAAGCTGGGCACCCATATTTTCAAATGGGTCTTCTAATTCGATTTCTTTGGCGATGGTTACGCCATCGTTTGTGATGAGCGGCGAACCGAATTTTTTATCCAATACGACATTGCGGCCTTTTGGCCCCAATGTGATTTTAACGGTGTCGGCAAGCTGGTTCATACCGGATTCTAGTGCGCGGCGTGCTTCTTCGCCATATTTTAACTGTTTTGCCATGATACTTTCCTCCTTCTATTATTCCACTATTGCCAGAATATCGTTTTGCCGGACGACGATGTATTCCGTGCCATCCAGTTTTACTTCCGTGCCGGCATACTTGGAATAAATAACCTTGTCGCCTGCTTTTACGTACATCGTGACTTCTTTTCCGTCTATGACGCCACCGGGGCCAACGGACACGACTTCGGCCATCTGCGGCTTTTCTTTCGCAGTGCCGGGCAGCACGATGCCGCTCTTTGTGGTGTCCTCGCTCTCAAGGCTTTTAATGACGACGCGGTCTGCCAAAGGCTTGAGTTTCATATGTGGGGTACCTCCTTTATGCTTTTCAATGGTATATTTCCGTTTTGGTTGTTAGCACTCGACTTTGATGAGTGCTAACATCTCTTATCATAGTGCAGCATTTCACATGCTGCAAGTCCTGGAAATTTGATATTATGGCATATTATGCTTGGTTGATTGATATTTGATGAAAATTACAGAATAACTTCTAAATAATAATCAATACGCTTAATTTCGCTGATTTTCATTTTAAGCAAAAAAACTCCACAAAAAAGCCGCAATCCGCTGCTTTTTTTGCAACAATTCGGAAAATGGGACGAGAAAATGGGGAGTGGCGCGTTTATTCTTGCGCGAGCATTTGGTAGTATGCGCGGGTTTGCGCGGAATCCGGGGCGCCGAATATGTATACGCCTTCGGGCGTGTTTATGCGGATGAAGGGCGGAACCTGTGGGTTGAGGCATATGTTACAGGCGCCTATGCCCTCAAAATTGAATTTGCCTTTTAGCAGCGTATCCATGCCCGTGCCCGCCACCCGCTTGCCGTTTGGCAGCTCTTCCAGCAGGGAAACGGATTGTATATCGGCGCGGTCGACGGTGTATGTACGGGCCAAGTGATTGGCTATGACTGCCGTATCGCTCACGCTAAGCTGCATGGGCGTAAATTCTTCGCATATGAGCCACACGCCGGAAAGCGGCAAAAGCAAAATGCAAAGGGCGCTAATGGCCATGAGTACTTGCGCGCCACGCTTGGCCATGTTGACGGTTGTGCCTATGCCGACGCGGTTGTTTATCATAAAATGTGAATCCGCCGGATTGTAGTAGAACATGCCCAGCAGCCAGTGCGCATCTTCATCGGTGTAAATGGCTGTAGATTTACCGAATGTGAGCTTGTATTGCGCATTGCGCGTTTTGAATTCCGCATAGAGCACGATGATGATCATCAGGATTGTGTATATACAGGTAGAAAGCAAAAAGAAAAAGTTGTTTGTAAAGAGCCATATGCATACGGAATAGACTGCCGTCAGGTAGGAGAGGCTTAGCCAGCAATTTGCCCACTGGCGGCGGCGTATGCATGTGAGCGCCATGGTCATGGCAGTATCTTCGTTTACTACTTCCGCGCGTTGCCTGTTAATGATAAGGTAGAAGAAATAAAAGAAGAGTACCAATAAGGCGAATGTGGCATATATCCAGGTCATGGGCCATTCACCGGAAGCGGCGCTCACGGCCTGCCGCAAAGAGAAATAAACGGGTACGACGGATAGCAGAAAAGCGGGCGCAAACCACCATGCCTTGTTTTTATGCGGCAATGTGGATATGGCGGTTAGATCCACAAGGGTTTCGCTCGCTGCTTCGTTGAACCAGCCTTGTTCCAGTTTGAGCGCTTTTAATTTTCGGTGATAGTGGATGTAGGGCACGTGCAGCAGCACTATGCAGAGCATGGTCCAGCAGAGTAAGATGGTCAGCGCAATGGACATATGCCGGACAAAAAAGCATACGGCGGACAAAACCGCAAGTATAAGCGCCAGCAGCCCCAGTTGTTTTTTATAACTTTCGGTGATGATAAGTACGTCGGGATGCATTTGCGCGGCAAAGGGCAAAGTAACGCCCAGCACAATGTTTTTGCGCGGCTTGGCCTCACTGCGCAGCATGAAATACAAAACGGGTAAAATGGGGAATATGCAAACGAATAAGAAAGCGGTCATTGTTTCACATCCATTTCATTCAAAATAGCTTCGCAAATTTCGAAAAACTTGCTTTTGCTGATGCCGGAAAGCTTTGCCTCGGAAAGGATAAGCCGCAGCTGCGCAAGCGAAGAATTGCTTAAAGAGGCGCGCGCGCCGCTCCGCGGCGCGATAATCGTGCCGCCCCGCCGGTCTGTGTGGATATAGCCTTCCTGCTTCAGAAGCTGATAGGACTTGTTTACCGTCATCATATTGATGCCAATTTCGTCCGCAAGGGCACGCATGGTTGGCAGCTTATCGCCTGCGGCCAGCTGACCGCTCGCGATGCCCATGACAATTTGGTCGCGGATTTGCATATAGATGGGGATTTCGCTTTTAAAATCCAATCGCAGCAGCATGCGTCGCCTCGTTTCTGTGGTGGCAATGATTTGCCATAGCATTATTTGTATTATTGATTATAATACAAAATATGCAAAAGAACAAGTGCATTTTTCTGAAACTAAGCAAACACGAGAAAAGGGGAAAAGCAGCGCCAGCCCACCCGGATTGCGCTGTTTACGTGCTGCGCGTTTCGGGGGCAGGCCGACGCTTGCGGATAGTGTATGCAAAAGGCGGGCTGCGTTATGCATGGCAAAACGCGTTAACGGATTTGTTAGCTGCGGCCGCCAAAGAGCTTGGCTATGGGCTCTACGACCGCAGCCAAATCCGCGATGGCCTTGTTAAGCGTATCGATATCGACTTCATCGATTTTTTTGATTGCCTGATCTACTCCGCCCGTGGCGTCCGCCATGGTTTGCTGGGCGTTTTGCACAAGCATCTCCACGTTGTCAAACATGGCGGGAATGTTCGCCTGTTCGATTTGGGTGCTAAGCGTGTTTAAGGATTGGAATGTGCGTTGCGCGTCGTTCAGAATGGTTTGCAGCTGGCCGCCCATCAAAAGCGCAAAATAACCGATGACAAACAGCAAGACCATGCACAACAGCATGGCGGCCGTGCGAATGCGGGCCATGCGCAACATGCGCGTTTGGTATACGTCCGGTACTTTCATCGAGTCCATCATTTCATACCCCCTAGTAAAAAAGATATATTTTTTGAAGCAACTGCAGGCGTTGGCGATGCGCCTATGGGAGCTTGTCCGCCGTTTCGTATATGCCTTATACTGTTTATGGCGCCGTTTTGCGGGGCAGGCGGGCGCGTAAATGGGAGAATCCTTCCTGCGCAAGGGCAGAGGACGGAATGGCGGGCGAGGGCGCGTGCCTTTTTTGTCCCTTACCAGTATACAGCAATGTGAGGCAAAAATCATAGCGAAAACCGTCTCTTTTTGGCTATTGCAAGCTGGCCGCTAAAGTTTGCAAATGCTTGACAAAAAGGGGCCAGCGCATTAAAATAGAAGCGCTATACGGATGTGCGGGTGTAACTCAATGGCAGAGTTCTAGCTTCCCAAGCTAGCTACGTGGGTTCGATTCCCATCACCCGCTCCACACGTATGGCGCTGTCTGCCCGATGCCGTTGCAGCTTTTCGCGCGGTTGGGCACCCATATAGCGGAAATTTTTAACCGCTGTATTGCACAACAAAAGAGGAGGAAACATGTAATGGCAAAGGCAAAGTTCGAGCGGACGAAACCGCACGTAAACATCGGAACGATCGGGCACGTAGA
>JAVBPK010000077.1:0-5734 GCA_031549625.1 Eubacteriales bacterium | reverse complement strand
TTAAAACCAAGCTTGGTGTGCAGTATGGATATATCCCCCAACGGAATGCCTTGGCATTCCGGCTATGGGTTCTTAGGGATGTGTCCCTAAGCGGAGGTTTGGAGGCGGAGCCTCCATAAAACCTCGCTTGGCGTATCTGTTCGATTCAGGGAACGATGGGGCGCTGCCCCGTGCCCCGCCTAAGGGATACATCCCTTAGGAATCCCTTTCCCATGCCCACATGTGGGCATGACGCCTTTTACAACCAAGCTTGTTGTGCAGTATGGATATATCCCCCTACGGAATGCCTTGGCATTCCGGCTATGGGTTCTTAGGGATGTGTCCCTAAGCGGAGGTTTGGAGGCGGAGCCTCCATAAAATCTGACTTAGCGTACCTGTTCGCCGGGCAACGAAATCGCCCTATATAAAGGTACCGCTCGCTATGGCGGTAGCGAGCGGTACGAGGGAGGATAAATAAGAAAACTTCTTTCTGGAAGCAATCGATGCTTGGTTTGCCTTTGCGTGGGCATAGCTGGGGCAAGCACCGATTTCCTTTATTTTAACGTGCGCCTCATCCTTTGTATATGCCTTAACAAAGCCTGTGCCCTCCAAAGGATTGCTAATAATAAGGCAAAAACTGTTTTCTGCCTAATTATTTAAGGCAGCGCGGCTTTACGGCTTTGTGGCGCCCGTGCAAGCATGACGGCTGCAATCGAAATTGTCGCCCCGGCAATCTGGGCATCAAATAAAACGGGCGAACATAATTCCAGCGTGCCATACCCGTATACATACAAATCATACCCCGCTTCAAACAGCGTAAGGAAAAGCGGCGCGAGAACTGCGCAGAACAAAGCGCCGGCGGGCGCGCTGCGGAAAAACAGCGCAAATGCCAACGGACACAGCGCTAATAGAAGGCCGGGCTCCGAAAAGTCAAGCCTGCCGGAAAGCGCCATGCGGGAAATAAAAAACATAGCGACCGCCGCTACCATGGCGCACGCCGCGGCCTGCATGATGCGGCCCGCGGTGATCGTTCTACCCGCCGATATGCCTGTAAATACGCACAACAGCAAGGCGGCCGGATTGATGAAAAGTTCCGGCATGGCCCAAAAAGAAAAAGCGTTTGCCGCAAGCAGCGCGATAGAGGCGCATGCCACAAGTCCGGGCCGCAATTCCATGTTTTTAAGCGGGCGCTCTATGGCGCGCGTAACGCTTAATATAAACCAGCAAATCAGAAGTACAACACTTAATCGCAAAATATACACGTCCACTTTCATTTGATCGTTCCTTATCGTTTGCATTTTTTACGTGTTTTACTCATACAAATGCCGCCAGGCCACACAAATATTGGATAAATTGCTGCAAAGGCGAATATGATTTTATTTGCTAGGAAAACGCATCGTTTCAAAGTATAATAAATGAAATAACAGCACGGCAAACACACTCTTTTGGGCTTTGCCGCTGCCGGAGGTATATGGAACAACTCCAGGGCGAAATTACGCGCATCATATTCCGCAACGATGAAAACGGTTGGACGGTACTGGAACTCATCGACGAAAGCGGCGATGAAACCACGGTCGTCGGCAGTATGCCCCTGTGTGCGCCCGGCGAACGGGTTGCGCTTACGGGTATGTTTGTAGAGCATAAAAGCTATGGCCGTCAGTTTAAGGCGGAGACTTGCGCGTCGTTAGCGCCCGCCACATTGAGTGCGCTGGAAAGCTATCTTTCTAGCGGTCTCATCAAGGGCGTGGGCGCTGCCACTGCGCGAAGCATCATCGCCCACTTCGGCATGGATTCTCTGCGCATACTGGAAGAAGAACCGAAGCGCCTGCAAGAATTGCCCGGCATAGGCCGTTCCAAGGCCGCCACCATCGCCGCCTCATTTTTCGAACAACGCGCGTTGCGCGATGTCATGATGGGCATGCAGGCCTACGGCATCACGGTGCGGCAGGCCATGCGCCTGTATCAAATTTACGGGCCAACCTGCTTGCAGCGCGTGGAGGAAGACCCGTATCGCCTCATAGAAGACGTAGAAGGCATCGGCTTTAAAACCGCGGACAAAATCGCCATGCGCATGGGCATAGAGCCTGATTCCCACCAGCGGCTGCGCGCGGGTGTGCTATACATGCTCATATGGGCGAGGCAGGAAGGGCATACATACCTCCCCCAGGATATTTTGCTCACCGAGGCTGCCGCCATGCTTGGCGTGCCGCAGGAATACGCCGAAGAAGCGCTCGATTCGCTCCTCGGCAGCGGCCTGCTGCACCATGCCGTTATATCCGACTCCCCCGGCTCTTCACAAAACGAGCTGGGCCTGCCGGATGAAGAAATAGCCGCCATTTACACGCCCTCTATGTATTACATGGAGGCCGATTGCGCGCGGCGGCTGCTCTCCCTTGCTACCGCGCCCAGCGCAATAACCATAGACGTCAATCACGAACTTTCCGAGCTTGAGCGCACGCTAGGCATTGCGCTCGCGCCGGAACAGCGCGTAGCGGTAACAACCGCGCTTTCAGAAGGCGCCATGGTTATCACCGGTGGCCCCGGCACCGGCAAAACCACCATTATACAATTCATTTTGCGCATTATGGAGCGGCTTGGGCTGGATTTTGCCCTGTGCGCTCCCACGGGCCGCGCCGCGAAGCGTATGACGGAGGCCACAGGCGTTGATGCCGCCACTATCCACCGCCTGTTGGAATACGGCGGTGAAGGCCAGCCTGTGTTTGCCCGCAACGAAGAAAATCCCCTCTATTATGACATGGTTGTTGTGGACGAAATGAGCATGGTGGACCTTGCGCTTTTCTTTGCGCTGCTGCGCGCGCTGCCGCATGGGACGCGGCTTATCATGGTAGGTGATGCGGATCAGCTTCCGCCGGTTGGCGCGGGAACCGTGCTGCACGATATGATTAAAAGTGAACTGCTTCCCGTCGTCCGCCTGACGGACATCTATCGCCAGTCCGACCGCAGCGGCATAGCAAAAAACGCGCACCGCATCAATCTGGGCGAGGCACCCGTCATCGAGGCTGATTCCGATTTTTTATTCCTTCCCTGTTCCACGCCGGAACAAGCCCTAAACGAAGTGATTAAGCTTTGCGCGGGCGAAGGGCTGGTGCCTGTGTCAGATGCCTACAAAGATATGCAGGTACTTGCGCCCATGAAAAAGGGTTCGCTTGGCGTACACGCGCTCAATGCCCGCATTCAGCAGCGTCTCAACCCGCCCGCACCGCACAAGGCGCAGCGTGAATATCAGGAAAACACATTCCGCGAAGGCGACAAAGTCATGCAAATTCGCAACGACTATAAGCTGGAGTGGATACGTCCAAACGCCGCCGGTTCACCGGAGTTGGGCGCAGGCGTGTACAACGGCGATTTGGGAACCATCCTTCGCATGGATCTGCTCGAACAAACGCTGGATGTATTATTCGACGATGAACGGCTGGCGCAATACACGTTTTCGCAGCTGGACGAGCTGGAGCTCGCGTACTGCATCTCCATACACAAAAGCCAGGGCAGCGAGTTTCCGCTGGTTGTTTTGCCTTTGTTCAACGGCCCGCCCGTGTTAATGACTCGAAACCTGTTATACACGGCTGTCACCCGCGCGCGGGCGCAGGTCGTCATCATAGGCAACTGGAAAAGCGTGCTGCAAATGGTGGAAAACAAGCGCACGCGCAGGCGCTACAGCGCCTTGCATACACACATGGTTGCCATGGCGCACAAGCTACCGCCCACACGTCCATGAGGCTGCCCACGCCCATACAAAAAGGCATTGACTGGTTTTTAGACGCCTTATACCCACCCGACGCGGCCTGTTTTGCCTGCAACAACGAAGCCGCTCTTGATAGCCGCGGCTTATGCGAGACATGTGCCCCCCAAATCAACTCGCCCGAACAGGCATTTTGCCCACCGCCGGGCATTCAGGCCATCACGGCGGGGTTATTTTATAGTGACGCGCTCCACTCCTGCATATACCATTTAAAATATGGCGACGCGCAATATTTGGCGCGGCCGCTGGCCAGGCTGATGCGGCTGCCTGCGGGCTGTAAGCCGGACTTCATTGTTCCGGTGCCTCTACATCCAAAGCGGCTGCGCGCCCGTGGGTATAACCAATCCGCTTTGCTTGCGTTGGAATTTTCCCGTATGGTGGATATCCCCGTTTCTCAAAGCTGCCTGACGCGTGTGCGTGAAACGAAACCGCAAGCCTCTTTAAACAAAGCAGAACGCGCCACAAACGTAAGCAACGCGTTCTCTGCTCAAGGCGTGCAAGACAAAACCATTCTTCTGGTCGATGACATATTTACAACCGGCCACACGCTGAGCGCGTGTGCCGCCGCCTTGCGCGCAAACGGCGCGGCGGAAGTATATGCGGCCTGCGCATGCGCTGCCGACCCAGCGCATACGGCGCGGCAACATGCAATGTAGGGCGGCGTTACGCTGCGTGATCTCTTTTGTTTATTCGCACATCTGCTTGTATTTCAGGCATGTGGCATGCCCGCCCCGGATATGCCGCTCTGCCTTGTTGACGTCCAGCACCCGCCGCACATCTTTGGCAAGCGACGGGCTGATCGCCAGCAGCCTGTCTGACACGTCTTTATGTACGGTCAGCACATAATAGAACGGTGTCATCCAGCCCCAATTCGCCCATGATTCTAAGGTAAATGTCGACGTTGCCCTTGTGGTCGACCTCGATTTTTTTCACGAGCTCTTTCAGCTCGGAGTTGCCCATCTCGCGCACGGTCGTGATGCGCTCCAGCGAGTCAAACGTCTTATTGATCAGCCCTTCGAGCTGGTCGCTGCGGCTCAGGTCGTACTCCACCAGCTGCAGCGCGCTTTCGAGCTTGCCGATTTCGCTAACGATGCCGCCGACCGCGTCGTTCATCTCCTGCCGGCTGATGATATCGTCCTTGTACATGTCGATGTACTTCTGGCGCGTTTTTTTGAGCGAAGTGAGCTTGTCCATCAGCTCTTTTTCATAGCTCTCGCTCTCTTCTTTTTCTTTGTAAACCCGCTTGAATTCTTTTACTAAGTTACGCGTTACGTCCTTCTTGTTCGCAAGCGTTTGGGCGAAGAAACCGTCCAGCTGGCCGATCAGCTCGTCCTCGTCGATCGTGATTCCGTTGGGGCAGTTGTCCGCGCCCCTGCCGTTATGCCCGGAGCACGTCCACCTTACATAGGTGTTTTTATAAGTGCGAACCATACGGCGGAACGAGTAGCCGCAGTCCTTGCATTTTATGAGCGTGGAAAACAGATACTGGTTGCTGTGGCGCTGCTTGTCCACCTTGAACGTCTGGCCGCGCTGCGCCATGATGCACACCGCCTTATCAAACGTCTCCTGATCTATGATGCGAAGCGCCGGGTTTTCCGTCACCATCCACTCGCTCTCTTCTTTTTCCGAGCGGATGCCAGTTAGAAAGTCTTTCACTTCCTGCTTGCCGTTGATGACCCTGCCGGTATACAGCTCATTAGTTAGTATGCGGCAGATGCCGTTCTGGTTCCACGCGCAGGCGCGTTTTGTCTTCTGTCCTCGCTCATTGAGCAAATTGGCGATTTTTGCCGCGCCGTGGCCGTCGTTAATATACCAGCTGAAAATCTGGCGGATGATCGCCGCTTCCTGCTGGTTGATCTCTAAATTAAAGTAGTCGCCAATGATCTTATTGTAGCCGTACACGATGTTGGGCACTGTGCCCTTTTCGGCGTTCATCTTCTTTCCGAACTTAATGCGCTTGCTGGTATTTGCGCTTTCTTCCTGCGCCAGCGCGCC
>JAVBPK010000021.1:0-15176 GCA_031549625.1 Eubacteriales bacterium | reverse complement strand
AAAGACATTCTCTGAGCAGGCGCTGGACATATTTGGATCCGGATGGCTGTGCCTGGGGATGACCCCCGCAAAAAATATGAAGATTTATTCGCTGGCAAATCAGGAAACCGTGTTGGAATTGGGCGCTGTCCCAGTGCTGATGTTTGATATGTGGGAACATGCTTATTATCTGAAATATAAAAGCGCGCGCGCGGAGTATGTGCATAATATTTGGAATGTTGCGACATTCTGCGCCAGATAGAATTGGCGTGATTTGCCCGGCTTCTTGGCAAACGCTGATTGACACAAACGGAAATGTCTTAGCGGGCCTTTTTCTCTTTGGCGTTGGCAGCGAAGTGCAGGAGTAACGGCGCTCCCATTTAATCAGCGGTTACTTTGGGAGCGAAGCGGCAGATACACGGTAAATGTCGTGCCTATGCCGGCCTCGCTTTGAACAGAGATGGTTCCGCCATGCGCTTGCGTAATCCACTGCACATAGGAAAGTCCGAACCCAAACCCTTCGTGGCTGCTTCGGGAGCTATCCTCTTTGTAGAAACGGCGAAACACTTTATCAAGATTTTCAGGTTGTATGCCGATGCCATCGTCTGAGACAGCCAGTATAGCGTTTTCGCTATTTTGCATGAGGCGGATTTTTACAAAGCCGTGCTCCTTGCCGTATTGTATAGCATTTGAGACCAGGTTGAGAAGCAGGCGTATGATTTGCGTTTGGTCTACTTCGGCGGTGACATCGCAAATATCCAGCAGAAGGCGAATGTCTTTTTTTGCAGCAGCGCTTGCCAATTGTTCAGCAACATCCTCACAAAGCTCATTAAGCGCGATGGGTTCGATGTTCAGTAAGGATTTAGCATCCAGATTACGGGATAGCTCTAAAAGCTGGGAAACAAGCCGCGACATGCGCTGCGCCTGATCTTGAATGCCCTGCAGGCATTCTTCGCTTAACGCCGGGTCTTCCAGTTTGGTAAAAGCGTATTCGCACTGGGAGAGTATGACTGCAATGGGCGTGCGCAATTCGTGCGAAACATCGGAAGAGAATTGGCGTTCGGATTCGAAGGCGAGCTCCAAGCGGCCGATCATGTGATTGAGCAGCGCGGAAAGTTCATAAAATTCGTCTTTTGGTTCGTGAAGCGTTATCCGGCGGGAAAGATCGTTGCCGCTTTGGATGCTGCTGGCGGTGTCATGTATGTTTTTCAAAGGCTGGAACGCTTTTTTTGTAATGCCGTAGCCCGTGAATATTGCCAGCAACAAAAAGACGGGCAATGCGATAAAGGCAACGCGCGTGATGGACTGCAGGAGCAGGTGGCTGCTGTTGAAAGAATAGATGCCCCGGATCCAGATGCCCTTTGTGGCGGGATGTCGAATGAATAAATCGTATACAAGCCATACCTCGGATTGAGAAGAGACTCTTCGGAGATTGTCCGACATCAACGGGGTTTCCGCGATAAAACTGGCCGGTGTTGTTCCGGCAAGCGGTGTACCGGCTGCACCGTAGAGCACAATTGCGACGCCATTTTTATAAAAATTAAAAGATGGCTCAATTTCAATATGATCTTCATACTGTGTTATGTCTTCTACTGAGGATTTTACGGTGGTTTCAAGAGTTTCTTCCGAGATGCTTTGGGCTTGCAGCTCTGCGGTGATGTAGAGAAACGCGCAAATCACCAGCGTGAGGGTAAACAACACGCAAGCATAGAAAAGCGTTACCCGATTGATGACAGACGGCGATTTCATTGTTCAAGCCTTGCGACATACCCGACGCCCCGCACCGTGTGAAGGAGCTTTGCAGGGAAGGGGTCGTCTATTTTTTTGCGTAAAGAACGGATGTACACGTCTATAATATTGCTGGCGCCTTCGTATTCATAACTCCAGATGTGTTGTTCAATTTTATCCCGGGTTAGGACGATGCCCTGATTGTAGAGCAAATACTCCAGAAGCGCAAATTCTTTTTGGGAGAGATTAAGCGGCATACCGCCCCGCGTAGCGGTATGCGCGCTCAGATCCATTGTAAGATCGCCAAGTATGAGCAGATTCGAGGGAACTTGCGCGCTTTGGCGCCGGATCATGGCGTGCAGCCTGGCCAGCAGTTCATCGAACGCAAACGGTTTTACGAGATAGTCATCCGCACCGCTGTTCAGCCCCTCAACGCGATCGGGGACCGCGCCACGCGCCGTAAGTAAAAGCACGGGCGTGGTCTTTTTCTTTAGACGCATATCCTTTAGGACGGATATGCCGTCCAAGCGAGGCAACATGATATCGAGTATGATGCCGTCATACTCGGTGAAAGAGATATAATCCAGCGCATCCATACCATTGTCGCATTCATCAACGCTGAACCCTTTTTCCTTTAACCGTTTTGCGGTCAACGTCCGTAAGGAAGTCTCATCTTCTACAAACAACAGGCGCATGGTTATCCCCCTTTCTTTTTCAAAATTATAGCATGCGTCAGATGAAAAAAGAATGAAAAATGCGGCTATTGGCAGGATTCATGCTTTTTTCATGTTTGCGTCATATTGTGATGATGGATATACTTATACTATGAAGGAAAATCGCCTGTATGAAAGGGCAACATATGCAAAGAAAGAAATGGGTAATTGCAGCGTTTCTTATCGTGCTTTTGCTTGCTATTGCGGCCGGAGCGGTATTTTGGATGCTTCCGCGCTCAAAACATAAAACGGCGGAAGCGGCTGCAGCTCAATACGCGCCCGCAGGCGCCTCGCTCCTTTCCGCAAATACATATTATAAAAAATATGTATTTCGTTACGTTTTGCCGCTGCCAGAAGAACTGCTGCAAATAGAAGTGGATGCGGACACCATGCGCGTAAAACGCGTGTATGCCCTATATGACGATGGCAGTACAGCTGGGAATGCACCATTGCTTATGGAAGAGGATGTGCATGAGGCTGCGCGGACGCTGTATCCGTCCGCCAATGTCAAATCACTGGCATTTTTTGAGCAAAACGGCGTGTATATATACGAAGTTACATTTGAAGCGAGCGACCGGTATGGCAAACTAACATATGACGCCACTACAGCCGCCTTGCTGGAGAGCGATGTTCACATGGGCGTTCCCGTTGTATTGCCGGTGCTAAGCGGTCAGGCGGAAAGAAAACAGTACCTTTCGCCACAAGAGGCGGAAACAATAGCGCTTAACAAAACGCCAGGCGGTATCAGCACGGATATTGTATTTGATCTTTGCGGCGGCATATATGTTTACGATGTGGAACTCGTGCGCGATGGCAATTTATACACGGTGGTTCTAGATGCAGCAACGGGAGATACGCTCTTTTATAAGGAAGAGGCGGATTGGCGGGGCCGGCGGGGGATTAAAACAGGGATGCCGTTGCCGACGCCAGCGGCGGGGTCGTTGGCCGGCAGCCCGCCGGACGGGGAAATAAACATGCATGCGCCCGGCGGCATGCTCACTCTTGAGGATGCAAAAGCGCTGATTGTGCGGCATTTGCGCGCAGACAACGCCGTCTTTTTGAAAATGACGCTTAAAGAAGGCAAACCGCCGTTATATGAAGGCAGGGTACGCAAAGGCGGCGAAGTTTTTTCTTTCGTCGTTGACGCGGAAAGTGGCGTGATTTTGGAATGGGAGGCCAAGCAAACAGAGGATCAGCCCTCAGAGGCGGCAGAATATCTGAGCGAAGAGCAGATCACGGCAATCATTCTGGCCAGAGCTGGTTCCGAGGGCGCCCGGATTACCGAAATAAAACTGAAAAAGGAACGGGGCCGCGCTATTTATGAGGGAGAAATGCGCGACGACACGTTTGAATATGAATTTGAGATAGATGCGTACACAGGCACAATATTGGAATGGGAAACCGAAGCACATTAATTTTGCAAGCACTAAGGGTAAAGACTTACTTGGCAGGAAGTGAATATATATCATTTGCCGGGTAATGGTTTACCCGCTCAGGCCGTCGAAAAACCTGTTTTTCGACGGGATTACGGCATTTCACCTCTCGCCCTCCGGGCTCGCGGGCGGCAAAATGCCCAAGGTGTGGGCTGCGGACGCACATGTCGTCCTTGCCCACTGATTGAAAGCTTTTTCTTGCGAACCTTTTTTGACAGTCTGGGCGGGTAATGGTTTACCCGTTTTTTTATTTAATTGAGCTCCCGTTTTTCATTTGCTTTTCATCAATCCCTCGTATACTACAATCAATAAAGTAAAAAGGAGACAAAATTATGAAGAAAAAGGCCGTATTGAGCAGTATTGCAATAGCATTGATTGCTTTTTTGTTTGCAGGTTATGCGTTTGCCGCTGCGGCGACAGGCGCGCTGTCGTTGGAAAAGGTGCGCGAATTGGCGCTTGAGAAAGTTCCGGGTGGACTAGTGACGGATATCGATTATGAAAAGAGAAGCAACACGACAGTTTATGAGATCGAAATTTATAAAGATGGCATGGAACATGACCTTGTAATCGATGCAAAAACGGGAAAGGAGCTTTCCTACCATAAAGAAAAAGACGACGATTATTATCTATATGCGCAGCAGGCCGAAAGCGCAGCTTCCACGACTTTTATAACGGAGGCAAAGGCGAAAGAGATTGCGCTGCAAAAAGCAGGCGGCAGCTCCGCAAAGATTGTGGAATTTGAATTCGAGTATGATGATGGCCACGCCGTGTATGACGGTGATATCGTGGATGGGGAAAAGAAGTATTCTTTTAAAATAAACGCGGTAAGCGGGGAACTGCTCAAATGGGATCCGGACGGAAAAGGGAAGGCGAAGGCGGCCAGCGCCGCCGCGCCGGGCGTCAACGCAGGCGATGCCGGTTCCGGCACGACGGCTGTTGGCGATATTGGAAAAGAGAAGGCGAAAATCATTGCTTTGGATAAAGTAAACGTTGCGGGCGCGAAAGTGACACATATCGAACGGGAGCGGGATGATGGCCGCATAGTTTATGAGGGCGAAATACGAGCCGGGGATTATGAATACGACTTTGAAATTGATGCGCAAACAGGAAAGATCGTGGAATGGGAGAAAGAGCGCTGGGATGACTGAGATAGTGATATAGAATAACGCCCGGAAAACGCGTAAGAATCCAGCAGAATTACGTCTATATAGCGAAGTGGCTGCCGTTCAGGCAGCCGCTTCGCTCGTTTATGGCAACTATCAGGATAAAAACCAGAGTACGCCCAGCCCAATCAGCGCCGAACAAATGATAACGGTAATCATCCAAACCGGCATGACGAGAAGCAGCAAAAGCGCCGCTATGGCGATCAAAGCAATGCCGATCACTTTTGTTCTTGGTTGGCGCCTGCGGCGGCGTATCGCCTCGCATGGGCTCTTATCTTTCACGTGGGATACTTTCCAGTGCAGCATTGCGTTACCCTCCCGCGCCTTGCCTTTATTAACAAAGCAGGCGCTTCAATCGGATTGCGGGCCGCAGTTATCGCCACGACGGCCCACATATGCGTTCCGTTTCTTCTCTCTTTTATAAGTACGGAAATCTTGGGGAAAGTGTGCAGCAGTGGCTGCATTGCGCGGGAATGCAGCTTGGCCCGGCAAGAAGTTTGGCAAACGAAAGCATTTGTTGGTCACTCCTTTCCCCGGTTTAGAATATTGTGGACTATGATCTTTTTTAGGAGGCGGCAGATGGAGCCTATCATTGTAGAATTGAAGGATGTAAGCCTCACTTATCATGATCCACACGCGGAAACGCTGGCAATAGACACACTGAACATATCCATACGCGAAGGAGAATTCGTAGCTATTGTTGGGCCAAGCGGCTGCGGCAAAACATCCATGCTCAGCCTGCTTTGTGGTTTGCTGCGCCCTTCTTCAGGCAAGGTTATGTTAAACGGCGAGGAAGTGCATGCGCCGGGCGAAGGAATTGGATACATGTTGCAGCGCGATCACCTTTTGGATTGGCGCACGATTGAAGGAAATATTTTTTTGGGCCTGGAAGTAAAAAACATGCTCAATGAACAAACACGCGCACATGCGCTTTCCTTGTTGGAAACCTATGGCCTGAAAGAATTCAGGCAGCATTATCCACGCCAGCTTTCCGGCGGCATGCGGCAGAAAGTGGCGCTCATTCGCACGCTGGCGTTTGATCCGGCGCTGTTGCTTTTGGATGAGCCGTTTTCAGCGTTGGATTATCAGACAAGGTTGCGCGCCTCGGATGAAATACACGGTATTATCAAGAGCGAACATAAAACAGCGCTGCTGGTGACGCATGATATTGCGGAGGCAATCTCCATGGCGGATCGCGTTCTGGTGTTTACAGAGCGGCCAGCGCGCGTGAAAGAAGAGCATGTGATTACGATGAGCGCGCCCCCGTCACCGATTGCGCGGCGGAACGCGCCAGAATTTAAGGACTATTTTGACGCCATCTGGAAGGAGCTGGATACCTGATGCGTTTTGCATTGACAGGCAGCGAGGAGCACCGTGCTTATTTAAAAGGGATACGGCGAAACAGAGTTTTTGTTACGTTTATGCGTTACATGCTGCTGATATCGTTGTTTGGCTTGTGGGAGATTGCCGCCCGCGCCGGGTGGATTGATCCCTTTATTACGAGCAGCCCTATGCGCGTGGCGCGTACAATCGCTTCTTTATATAAGCAGGGCACATTGTTTTTACATATTGGCACCACACTATTGGAAACGGTGATTGGCTTTCTTTTGGGCACCGCCATAGGGATATTGGCCGCGGCCGGTTTGTGGTGGAGCCCCACGATAAATAAAATTCTTGATCCCTATCTCGTGATACTGAACGCGCTGCCCAAAATCGCGCTGGGACCCATCCTGATCGTTTGGATCGGGGCGGGCGAGGGATCTATCATAGCCATGGGATTGCTCGTATCACTTGTGGTTACAATCATGACGGTGCTTGCGGGCTTTATGGAAATAAGCGTAGAAAAGCAGCTTTTGATGCGTACTTTAGGAGCTGGAAAAACGCAAATATTTACAAAGGTGGTACTGCCTGCATCTGTGCCGACTATGATGTCCGCGCTAAAAATCAGCGTTGGTATGAGCTGGGTGGGTGTGATCGTCGGGGAATATCTCGTTTCCAAAGCCGGATTGGGGTACCTGATCGTGTATGGCGGGCAGGTATTCCAACTTGATCTTGTGATGGCAAGCATCATCATACTTTGCGTGCTGGCTGCGGTTATGTATTATATCGTGGCGTTTGTGGAGCAAAAAATCGTAAAATGGCGCGGTTAAAATAGTTAAGAAAAATTATGTTTTTTTGTTTCAAACGGTTTTGGCTGGTTTATATATATAAATGTGGCCATGCGTATCAAATATCGCGTGGCCTCTTTCTGTACTTTTGGTTTTTATAATGATAATATGATTTGGCAGTATGTTGCCGGCAACAGATAAATGCGTAATTTTCAGCGAAAATGCACAATTTTCCTTGACATGTATGCCGGGAATTTGTTAAACTACCGTAGTGTGAAATAAAGTAGGCGCAGTGCGGCCACAGCCCCGGAAGCAAAGCGTTCCCACTGGAATCACGACGAAAAGAATATGATACGGAGGAACGCCATGAAAACCTATATGGCAAAGGGCGAAGATCTCCAGAGAAATTGGTATGTTGTCGATGCGGAAGGTATGGTGCTTGGTCGCCTTTCTTCGCAAGTCGCAGCCATTCTCAGGGGAAAACATAAGCCCATATATACCCCGCATGTGGACACTGGTGACCATGTGATTATCGTCAATGCTTCCAAGGTTGTCATGACCGGGAAAAAGCTTGACCAAAAGAAATACTATCGTCACACCGGTTATCCGGGTGGCCTGCGTGAGACGAGCTACCGCACGCTCATGCAGACAAAGCCGGATTTTTTGGTGTATGAATCCATTCGTCGCATGATGCCCAAAGGCCCGCTCGGTAGTCAGATGCTTCAGAAACTGCGCGTATACGCAGGCCCGACGCATAAGAACGCCGCGCAAAAGCCGCAAGCATTAGAACTAAAATAAGGAAGGAGGAAACGCTCAATGGCACAAGTTCAATATCTCGGTACAGGAAGACGTAAAAAGTCCATCGCTCGCGTTCGCCTGCTTCCAGGCGCTGGCAACATCACAGTCAACAAACGCGATGTCGAAGAATACTTTGGTTTGGAAACTTTAAAAATGATCGTTCGCGCGCCCTTGGTGCTCACCGATACGCTTAGCAAGTTCGATGTAAAAGTCAATGTACTTGGCGGCGGCACAACAGGCCAGGCAGGCGCCATTCGCCATGGCATTGCCCGCGCGTTGCTGGTTGCGGATCCGGAATTGCGAGGCCAGCTGAAAAAAGCCGGTTACCTCACGCGCGATCCCAGAATGAAAGAGCGCAAGAAGTACGGCCTTAAAGCCGCACGCCGCGCACCGCAGTTCTCCAAACGTTAATATCGATTTTCTTCAAAAAGTGGCCGCGTGGCCACTTTTTTGTATAATAAATATCCCCGGCTGAGGTGATATTTATTATACAGATGCATGGGATTGTGCGGCATGGTATAATAATGTCTGTTGAGAACAGGGGGTAGGACGAGTGGGAGATTTGCAGCTAAACAAAGAACAGGCGGCGGCGGTGGCCCATACAGAGGGGCCGCTTTTGGTGCTCGCCGGCGCCGGTTCTGGGAAAACACGCGTATTGACGGCAAGGATTGCGCATTTAATCAACGATTGTTATGTACGGCCCTATCAAATACTGGCCTTGACATTCACCAATAAAGCGGCAAAAGAGATGGTGGAGCGTACAGAGAAGCTTGTTGGCACGAGTGCCGCCGATATGTGGGTGATGACATTTCACTCGTGCTGTGCTCGCATATTGCGCTATGAGGCACAGCATATTGGCTATGAAAAAAGCTTTGTGATATATGATGACGCGGATCAGCTGGCCGTGTATGCGGAAATCATCAAGCGTTTGGAGCTGGACGAAAAACAATTTACAAAAAGAGGCTTGCGTGAACGTATCAGCCAAGCGAAGAATCAATCCATTGATGTGGAGGACTATTTGCGGGGCGACGCTTTCAGCGTGGTATACCTGCAGGTGTATAAGCTGTATCAGAAGCGGCTTAAACAGAATAACGCGCTCGACTTTGACGATTTGTTGCTGAAAACGATCGAACTCTTCGAACAAAATCCGGACGTATTGCAGCGGTATCAACAACGGTTTCAATATGTGCTGGTGGATGAATATCAGGATACCAATATGGCGCAATACAGACTGGTGCGTATGCTTTCCGAGGCGCACCATAATATTTGCGTGGTAGGCGACGACGACCAAAGCATCTACGGTTGGCGCGGCGCGGATATTCGCAATATACTAGAATTTGAAAAAGATTTTCCAGGCGCAAAAGTTATCCGGCTGGAACAAAACTACCGCTCCACTTCCGTGATATTGGATGCGGCGAACAGCGTAATCACCAATAATAAAGGGCGAAAAAGAAAAAGCTTGTGGACAGAGCAAGCGGGCGGCGCGCCGATCTGCGTTTACCATGCTGTGGATGAACGCGAAGAGGCAGACTTTATTTGTCGCCGTATTCTTGAGGGTGTGAAGCAGGGGCAGCGGTATGATGCGTTTGCGATCCTATATCGGACAAACGCGCAAAGCCGCATGTTGGAAACAACGCTGACGAGCTTTGGTATTTCGCACAAAGTATATGGTGGCATGCGTTTCTATGAACGCGCAGAGGTGAAAGACGTATTAGCTTATCTGCGGCTTATCTACAATCCGGCGGATGATGTAGCTTTTCAGCGCGTTATCAATGTTCCCAAACGCGGCATCGGCGCAGCGGCTATGGAAGAACTTTTTGGCGTGGCGCAGCGCCAGGATATCCCACTGTTTATCGCTGCCATGCAAGGGGAGGGCCTGTCTTCGCGCGTGCAGGCAAAGATTGCCGGATTCGTGGGCCAGATTACAGAATTGCTGTCAGTACGCGAAGAACAGCCGCTTTCCACTTTTACGCAGGAACTGCTCAGGCGTATTCATTACGATACATACTTGCGGGAGGATAAAAAGGAAAACTACGAGGCAAAAGCGGAAAATATCAGCGAATTGATTGGCGCTATGCGCGAATTTGAGCAAGGGTTGCCGGAGGGCGTGGATGTGCTGGCATCCTATCTTGAAAATGTCGCGCTGATATCCGATATTGACGCCATGGAAGAGGGCAATGGCAGCGTGGCGCTGATGACGTTACACAGCGCAAAAGGGCTGGAATTCTCACAAGTTTTCATCGCGGGCATGGAAGACGGCATTTTCCCCACCCGCCGCAGCAAGCTGGAACCCACCCAAATGGAAGAAGAACGCCGCTTGTGTTATGTCGGCATTACGCGCGCCATGCAGCGGCTGACATTGGTACATGCGCAAAGGCGTATGCTTTATGGCGATATCGCCAGCAACCCGCCCTCACGCTTTTTAGAAGAGATTCCTTCAGAACTAAAGCAGCTGGAAGAGAGCCGGGAATTGCGCAATGTAACGCCGCGCTGGCAGCAAGAGGACAATGGCGCGGCGCAAAACAATGTGCGCGCTTTTTCCGCCGCCGGCCGCGCGCAAGGTGGTTTTGGCGCGCCTTCGCAAAAGATTGCGGCCGAAATGCCGAAGAACAACACGCCCAGCAAGACGTTTTTTGCGCACCAAAAGGTGCGTCATGCCACATATGGCCCGGGGACTGTGCTTTCTGTAGAAGGCGCGGGCAGCGCGCAGGTGGTGTGCATCGACTTTGGCGGCACTGTCAAAAAGTTTGCGGCGGCGTTTGCGCCCATAACGGCCGAGGAATAACCCCCCTCGTTTGCAGATGGCTGTATGCGGGTATGAGAACGGGGATACTATTCCATACTGAAAATAGAAGTAAATGGAAGGGGTTCTTCACGGCGATGACAGACAGGCAGCGGGAACTGACCGAACAACTGCGCGCCTATGCGGCCGCTTATTATGAAGAGGATGCGCCGCTTATCAGCGATGCGGAATATGACGCGCTATACGATGAGCTGCTTGCCTTAGAGGCGGAAAGCGGCATGGTGCTGCCTGCTTCGCCGTCAAAGCGTGTAGGAGGCGCGCCTTCGCGCGGTTTTTTGCCGTATACGCACATTGCGCCCTTGTGGAGTTTGGATAAAGTACGGACGGAAGCGGAACTGCTCGATTGGGGAAAACGCGCGCAAAAGCTGCGTTTGGACTATATGGAGCGCACGGGAGAGCAACTGCCCGCCATCACATATGCGTTGGAATATAAATTTGACGGTTTGACGATCAACCTTACCTACGAAAACGGCATGCTTGTTCAAGCCGCTACGCGCGGCAATGGCGTGACGGGCGAAGGTATTCTGGCCCAAATAAAAACAGTGGCCGATATACCGCATCGCATTGACTTTAAAGGGAAGATGGAAGTGCAAGGTGAAGGGTATATGCGCCTTTCCGTACTCGAGGAGTTAAACGCCAAATTGGATGAGCCGCTGAAAAATGCGCGTAACGCGGCGGCGGGCGCATTGCGTAATCTTGACCCGGCTGTCACGAAAGAGAGAAGGCTTTCCTGCTATTGCTACAATATTGGCTACATAGAGGGCGCATCCTTAGGCAATCAAAACGAAATGCGCGCTTTTCTCGCGGCAAACAAACTGCCGCTGAGCCCTTTTTATAAGGAGAGCAGCGATATTGAGGCGCTGCTGGGCGAAATAGAGCGCGCCGGCGATCAGCGCAATGCGCTGGACTTTTTAATCGACGGCATGGTGCTGAAAATACAGCAAATGGCCGTGCGGGAGGCGCTCGGATATACGGAAAAATTTCCGCGCTGGGCGATGGCGTATAAATTTCCGGCGGAGGAAGTAACCACAACGATCGAACAAATAACCTGGGAGGTGGGCCGCACAGGTAAGCTGACACCGTTGGCGCATGTGGAGGCCGTAGAACTTGGCGGCGCAACCATCCGCCGCGCAACATTGAACAACTACGACGATATACGCAGAAAGCAAGCGGGCGTTGGCGCAAAGGTACTGATACGCCGAAGCAACGACGTTATTCCAGAGATACTTGGCATAATGCCCGGCGGCGAGCCTGTAGAACTGGAACGCCTGCCGGAAGTCTGCCCGGCTTGCGGGGCGCATCTAGAACAGCGCGGAGCGCATATCTATTGCACAAACTCGCTTTCGTGCAGGCCGCAGATCGTTGGCCGAATCAAACATTTTGCAAGCAGGGACGCCATGGATATCGAAACGCTGGCAGGGAAGACGGCGGGCATATTGGTGGATTATCTGCATATCAGCTCCATCCCGCAGATTTACGAATTGCGGGCGGAGGATTTGGCATGCTTGCCGGGTTTTAAACAAAAAAAAATACAGAATTTGCTGGACGCTATACAGAAAAGCCGGGATTGCGCCTTAGGCGTATTTCTGTTTGCACTGGGTATCGCGAATGTGGGAAGCAAAACGGCGCGTGAGCTTGCACGCCATTTTGGTACGCTGGAAGCGGTGCGCGCGGCAGAGATGGAAGAGCTTTGTTCTATTGCGGATGTTGGACAGATCGTGGCGCAAAGCGTGATCGATTTCTTTCAGGACGCATCCATCTGCGCGCAGATCGATGCGCTTTTGGCGCATGGGGTAACGCCGCGCGCTGAAGCGCGCGTGGAAAGCGCGGGGCCGCTTGCCGGCAAGACGGTGGTTGTGACAGGCACGCTGCCGTCGCTGGACAGGCGCGAAGCGGAACAATTAATCGAAAGAATGGGCGGCAAAGCGGCGGGCAGCGTCAGCAAAAAAACGGATTATGTGCTGGCAGGGGAAAACGCCGGAAGCAAGCTGACAAAAGCGCTGGAACTGCAAATACCTGTTTTGGATGAGGAAACGTTTTTGCGTATGATTGGGAGGTAAGCATGCGGCTTGGAAAATTAAACAACGAACAATTGGAACGACTGATATTAAGCAAATTTCAATCGGTTCGGCCGGAGGTGCGCAGCGCACCGCGCGTGGGCGAAGATTGTGCGGTGATAGATCCGCAAGGGCAGCTCATCGTGCTTTCGAGCGACCCGATTACCTCTGCCGCAAAAAATATCGGCACGCTGAGTGTGCATATCAATTGCAATGACGCGGCGGCGGCCGGCGCCGAGCCGGTTGGTATTATGGTGACGCTTTTAGCGCCGCCCAGCGCCACAGAAGAGGAGCTGGAGTGCATCGCGATGGATATTTCGGCGGCGGCGCAAGGGATTGGCGTGGATGTTTTAGGCGGCCATACGGAAGTAACGGACGCTGTCACAAGATATGTGACCAGCGTCACGGTGGTTGCGCGTATGGGCAGTGCGCTGGCGGGTATGTGCGAAGGAAATGACATCGTGCTTACAAAATGGGCGGGAATGGAAGGCAGCGCGCTGATCGCCCATGATTTCGCAAAAAGGCTGCACACATTGGACGCCGCGCAGCTGGCACGATTGCAGGATTTATACAAGCAGCTCAGCGTTGTGCCGGATGGCGCTTACGCGGCGCGGCATGGCGCCACGGCCATGCATGATGTGACGGAGGGCGGCGTGTTGGGCGCCGCGTGGGAGATGTGCTACGCGGCGGGCGTTGGCATGCGGATCGACCCGGCGCGTATTCCCGTACTTGCGGAGACGCGACTGCTATGCGAGGAACTTGGTTTGGATGTGTTTCGCCTGCTTTCCAGCGGATGCATGCTGATCGCTTGTGAAGATGGTGAACAGCTGGCAGAAGGGCTTGAGGCGCAAAAGATTCCCGCGGCCGTCATAGGCAAAGCGGGTGGCGAGGGTTTGCGCCTGCAGGACGGCACGCTCGTATTACCGCCGGAGGCGGATGAATTGTATAAACTTTTTTAAGCGCGATACAGCCGCTTTGGGGCATGGAACGCAATGTTTGAAATTAGTTTTTGAAACCTTCACAAAACGTTGGGATGTGTGATATACTTTTCTGTAATACGCAAGGGGGAAACGAATTTTGATTTTCAGCATGACCGGATACGGACGTGGCAGCGTCAACCGCGATGGCCGCATGATGACAGTAGAGCTAAAGTCCGTTAATCACCGGTACCTGGATATTTCGATCCGACTTCCCCGGCATATTACCTTTCTTGAAGAAATATTCCGAGCAGAATTAAACAACAGCGTTTGCCGCGGACATATCGATGTTTTTGTAAACTATCGAAATATACGCAACGACGCGCGCAGCATCCAAATTGATGAAGCGTTAGTGGAACAATACATATTGGCGGGGCGCGCGTTAGGGGAACGTCTTTCTATTACCGATGACCTTGCGCTTAGCAGTGTATTGCGGCTGCCGGATGTCGCCGTGCTCGCAGAAGCGGAGGAAGACTGTGATGCGGTCGTGTTGCTTGCAAAAGAAGCGACGGCGCAGGCTTTGGCCGAACTGAAAAGCATGCGTGAAAAAGAAGGCGTGAGCTTATACCATGATCTGTCCGTGCACGCGGATGAAGTGCTGCGGCTGACAGAAGAGATCACGTTGCGCGCGCCGTCAGTTGTGCAGGAATACCGCGATAAATTAAACGAACGCATTGCGCAAGTGCTTGCTGAAACCGAAATAGACAAAGCAAGGTTGAGTACGGAAATCGCTTTGTTTGCAGACCGCGCAGCCATCGACGAAGAAATCGTGCGGCTCAGGAGTCACGTGAAGCAATTTCGGGCAACCATCGACGGCAACGAGCCGGCGGGCCGCAGGCTGGATTTTATCGTGCAAGAAATGAACAGGGAATTCAACACCATCGGTTCCAAGGCGAATGATTCCGACCTCGTCAATGCTGTGCTGCTTGGCAAGGGCGAAGTTGAAAAGCTGAAAGAACAAGTGCAAAACGTAGAATAAAAAGGGGTGGAGCGGAACGTATGCATATTAAGCTCATCAATATTGGCTTTGGCAATATTGTGTCAGCCAATCGGCTGCTTGCTATAGTGAGCCCGGATTCCGCCCCCATCAAACGCATCGTGCAAGAATCACGCGAGCAAGGCCGATTGATCGACGCAACGTATGGCCGACGTACGCGAGCGGTTATAATTATGGATAGCGGACATGTGGTGCTTTCGGCGGTACAGCCGGAAACAGTGGCCAATAGGCTGGACAGCAAAGAGGTTGCTGAAGATTAAGGATGATAATAAGCAGGAGGATTCGTTGAACCATGGGGGAAAGTAACGCCGGATTGTTAATCGTACTATCAGGGCCTTCGGGAGTAGGGAAGGGGACGGTGTGCCGACGAGTGCTCGGCGCGGAGTCAAACGTGACTCTTTCCGTTTCTGTTACTACGCG
>JAVBPK010000054.1:0-29545 GCA_031549625.1 Eubacteriales bacterium | reverse complement strand
TCCGATCGCCATTCCTTGTTATAATCGCACCATTTCGCATTTGGAGGAAGCCACATGGAAATTCGAAAGCGCCGCCGTCGATCCGAAAAGCTTCTTAGCCTGTTAAAACAGCAGCGCGCCGGTCATTATTCCGTTCGTTATGAAAAGGGCGACTACGGCATTTTTTCTGGCGCCGCCAGCGGCGGGCAATCTATGGATGTCCCTCCCCTCGCCTCCTTTACATCCCCCAAAAAGCGCTTTCTCTCCTTAAACGCCGTAGAGGGCGCGAGACGCAACGCGCGCATTAACCCCGCCGCGCAGGCCCTGCGCCTAAGCAAACCAGCGCAATCAGCCGCCACTCCGGCGGCAAGTCGCAAGCGCCACAGATTGCTGGCGCTTTTGGTGCTTTTTGTTGTTTTGCTTGCCGCCTTGTATTACATGCTAAACCAATACATAACGCCCGGCTTGTATCTATACGCGGAAACACGCGTGCAAGCGCTGGCCACAGATGCCATCTATGCTGCCATACTTACGGCCACAGACGGCGTTGCAACAGAAGATTATGTAACGGTTATGCGCTCGGAAGACCAGGTGTATTATATCGAAATGAACAACCGCGCTCTAAACCGGCTTGCCGCACAGTGCTCCACAGACGTGCAAAATTGGTTGTATGACGTAGGCGAGCAAGGCATCACCATCCCGCTTGGCACAGCAAGCGGCATCCCTTTGCTCAGCGGCGGCGGCCCGAATGTGCACGTTACGTTTGCGCCGGAGGGCACCGCACAGGTGGATTTCAGCAGCGAATTTCACGACGCCGGCATCAACCAAACCATGCACCGCGTACACATGCAAGTCCGCACCGATATCGCACTGGTATTGCCCGGCCTTACGCGCAACATCACGACAAAAGTCGATATGACGGTAGCGGAACACATCATAGTCGGACGCGTTCCAAACGCATACGCGGGGAGCGAAAGCGCCGGCGAACTCAATTTGGTTCCCGCAGAGTAGCGTTTCCATTTTCTTTCACGCCTGCCGTTTGCATGCCGCCGTCTTCGAGCGCCTTTTTCGTTTGTGCTCCATCTTTGCGCAAAGCAAGCAACGCTACGCCCGCCAGCACGATACCCATACCAAGTATCTGCAGCACTTCCAGCGTATCGCCATATACCAGCGCACCAAGCGCCGTAGCAATCACCGGCTCCGCCGTAGCGATAAGGCTGGCTGTGCCTCCATCCACTCCCAGCGAAAGCCCGCATAAATAGCTGATATACGCCAGCACGCTGCCAAACAGCGCCAGCCCCGCAAAGGCCAGCCATTGCGGCTGCGTAGGCGCGCTTAGGCGCCACGGGGGCCGCAGAAACAAAAACGCCAACATGCCAAATATCATCATAAGCCCGGCATTTGTGCGCGCTTCATGCATCTGCTGCGCCTTTCGCCCCAATATCGTCACCATGGAGTAACAGATGCCGGAAAGCAAGCCGATCACGATCCCCGTGAAATTTGCCGCGAATGCGGCCGCATCATACGCGCGTACTACAAAAAAACAACCGATCGCCGTAGCAAGCAGCGCCACAATCTTCTTTTTTGTAATGCGCTCGCCATAAAAAACACGGCTGAATACGATGACAAACGCGGGCGCGGTGTACAGCAGCATCACGGCCATAGCGGTAGACAGCCGTTCAATCGCCAGCATATAAAACAAAAACGTACCGCCCACCCCACAAACGCCATACACAAAATAAAAGGGAAGCTGGCGCAAGCGCAGCCGTTTAAACGTGCCATCCAAAAGAAACCAAAGCGCAAATATGCCCGCGCTCATATACGCGCGCCAGGCGGCGGCTGTCACAGGATCCGCTCCGTTTGCATAGGCATAGCGGCTAAACAAAGGCAATGTGCCCCAAAAAGCTGCGCCCAGCAATATAAACCATGCTCCTTTTTTCATGCCAATCCTCAACATTTTGTGCGTAACCAAGCATAGTATACCATATACATAGCGTAACGCCCACAAAAGGAGTATAATATTCCTTGCAAGCACAAAGGAGGATGCCCATGCCCAGTTCCAAATCCAAGTCCGGCTCCAAATCCCGTTCAAAGCCTGCTGCACAGCGTTTAAGTAAGCGCAGCCGTTTCTACCTGTCGCTACTGCTCATATTTGTGCTGGTGTTCACCATCGGCTATTTCATGGATGACCCAGCAAATATGTTTGGGCCGCCAGACAATATACCCGCCGCGCAAAACACCTTTTTACCCTCACCCACAGGCACGCCCAAGGATACGCCCGCAAAAACGCCCAAACCAAAATCCTCGCAAGCGCTCCCTGCGGCCACAAGCAGCCTGCCCGGGCGAACGCTGGACACATATGTGCTGGACGTCGGCCAGGGCGATTGCATCTTCCTCAAAAGCCCGTCCGGCAAAACCATGCTGGTAGACGCCTCCACTTCCGATCAATACAAAAACATCGACGCCTTTTTATCTTCGCAAAAAGTAAAGCGGCTGGACGTCGTGATCGCTACGCATCCGCACGCCGATCATATCGGCAGCATGCAAAAAATAGTGGAAAACTACGAGATCGGCACGTTTTACATGCCCGACGCCGTAACAACCACGGCCGTGTTCAACAATCTTCTGGACACGCTGGAAAAAAAGAAAATTCTCGTCGAGCAAGCCGTTGCCGGCCCGGAAAGCTTTATCCCCTGGGATAAAGACGTCGAAATACGCATACTCTCGCCTTTTGCGGACACCAACGCTGAAGACCTGAACAACCAAAGCGTAGTCTGCCGCGTTCGCTATAAAAACACCGCCGTCATGCTCACGGGCGATGCCGAGGCCGCGGCGGAATCCAGAATGCTAAAGGAACTGCCTGCCTCCTATTTTAGCGCAACCGTGCTCAAACTTGGCCATCATGGTTCCAACACATCCACAAGCGACGCATTTCTGGCCGCCGTAAACCCGCAGGCCGCTGTGGCCAGCTTGGGCATCGGCAATGAATACGGCCACCCGCACAAGGAGATCATCGCAAAGCTGAAAGCCGCTAAAATCACCTTTTACCGCACGGATAAAAACAAAACCCTCCATATCAGCATGAATGGAAAGGCATATACGATCACGGCCGAAAAATAAGCCGAGGGGGCGATGCGGTGTGGTGTCCCGCTTCGCCCCCCCTCGGCCCGATCAAAATTCTATATTTTTTCTTGCACTTCTTTTTGCAATTTTTCCATAAACGCGTCCAGCGACATCGCGCCGATATCGCCCTCCTTGCGGCTGCGAACAGCGACAACGCCGCCCTCCACTTCTTTGTCGCCGATTACGAGCATGTATGGAATCTTTTGCACTTGCGCTTCACGAATCTTGAAGCCGATCTTTTCGTTGCGCATATCGAGCTCGGCACGCATACCGACGGCGCGCAGCTTTTCAAAAATGGCCTTCGCGTCCCCGTTTACGCGGTCGGTAATCGTCATAACGACAACTTGCACGGGAGCCACCCAGGCCGGAAAAGCGCCCGCATAATGCTCCGTCAATATGGCGATAAAGCGTTCGATCGAGCCAAGCGCCGTAGTGTGTATCATGACAGGGCGGTGCTTTTCGTTGTCCGCGCCCACATAAGCCAGGTCAAAGCGCTCCGGCATCTGGAAATCCAGCTGTATGGTGCCGCATTGCCAGCTGCGGCCGATGGCATCCTCCAAATGGAAGTCGATCTTCGGCCCATAGAACGCTCCGTCGCCCTCGTTTATCTTAAAGCTGATTTCCGAACGCTCCAGCGCTTTGCGCAGCGCGTCCGTGGCCATTTCCCATTGTTCTTCCGTTCCCATGCTGTTTTCCGGGCGGGTAGAAAGTTCCACACGGTATTTAAACCCAAACGTGCTGTAGAAATACTTGCATTTTTCGATTACGCCGCAAAGCTCATCCAGCACCTGATCCGGCGTAATGAACAAGTGAGCGTCGTCCTGCGTAAAGCAGCGCACACGCATCAAACCATGCAGCGCACCGGAAAGCTCATGCCTGTGCACAAGTCCCAGCTCCGCCAAGCGCTCCGGCAAATCGCGGTAGGAATAATTTTTGCGCGTGTATGTCAATATCGCGCCCGGGCAGTTCATGGGCTTGACGGCGTAGTCCATTTCATCGATCACGGTAAAATACATGTTGTTTTTATAGTGATCCCAGTGCCCCGACTGCAGCCAAAGGTCCCGGTTCAGTATGATCGGCGTCTTGATCTCTTGATAATCGCGGATTTCATGCTGCTGGCGCCAGAAATCTTCCAGTTTATTGCGCACGGTCATTCCCTTGGGATAGAAGAAGGGGAAGCCGGGGCCCTCATCGTGTATATCGAATAAATCGAGCTCGCGGCCTAAGCGGCGATGATCGCGTTTTTTCGCTTCTTCCATACGGAACAGGTACTCATCCAAATCCGCTTTCTTTTCAAAGGCCGTACCATAGATGCGCTGAAGCATTTTGTTTTTTTCGCTGCCGCGCCAATACGCGCCGGCTAAGCTCATCAGCTTGACGTTTTTCACCACGCCCGTGCTTTTTACATGCGGGCCCGCGCAAAGGTCCACGAAATCGCCCTGCTTATAAAAGCTGATGACGCTGTCCTCCGGCAAATCCTGAATAAGTTCTACTTTATATGGCTCGTTGTTTTCGCGCATATACGCGATGGCCTCTTCGCGTGGCATTTCAAAACGTTCCAGCGGCAGATCTTCTTTGGAGATGCGCTCCATCTCGGCCTCGATCGCCGCGAAATCATCCGGCGAAAATGGATCCGCCCTGTCAAAATCGTAATAAAACCCGTTTTCAATAGCGGGCCCAATGGCCAGCACTGTGCCGGGGAACAGGCGTTTTACCGCTTGCGCCAGCATATGCGAAGCCGTGTGGCGGTAGCCCCAGCGCCCGCCGTCGTCTTCCCATGTAAGCAGTTTTAGCGCGTGATCGCCTTGCAGGGGACGAAACGCATCCGCGCTTTCGCCGTCCAGCTCACATATAAGCGTGCTTTTCGCCAGCCGCTGGCTGATACCCGCCGCGATATCCAGCGCGCTCTGGCCATCCTCATAAACCCGCACACTTCCATCCGGAAACGTAATATTCATTGCTGCATCCTCCATGTTTTTACATTACTCTGCGTTTTTGCTGTTTCGTTTTCTGTTCTGTTGCTTCCCTGCTGCTTGTCACAATTGCTTGTTTTCCAACAAAAAAGCCCCTTGCTACAAGCAAGGGGCGGGAATTTCCCGCGGTTCCACCCTATTTGTGTGGCCAGCTTGCAAACAAGCGGCCAAACCACTCTTTGGCGGATATAGGCGCCACCCGTCATGATCCCCCGGTGGTATTCCCTGTACGCATCACATAAAGCGCTCGCAGCCTTTGGCGCTTCTCTCTGAAAGGGAGTGCGGACGGTACTTTGTCCGGGTTCTTGCCATGCACACGTATTATATCGCCGTAAAGTGCGCGAGTCAATATCGCGCCGCCCCTCCGGCCGATTCTTTTGCTTATGTATAAGCCAAATTGGGCCGGCCAAACATCACAAGGCCCTTTTGAAACATAGGCCTGTAAACAACTTCGCCGTTGATGCTGGACGCGTCCACCATCATGCCGTTGCCCGCGTAAATGCCCACATGCGAAATATCTTTGTAACGCCCATTGTCCTTTAGGGAATAGAAAATAAGGTCGCCAGGCACCAATTCGGACTTTTGCACGGTCAGGCCGTTATCGGAACAATACTTTGCTTGCGCCGCAGCCGTGCGCGGCAGCTCCATGCCAAGCTCGCGATAGCACCAGCGTGTTAGGTAGCTGCAGTCTGTGTAGTCGCCTTGCCCCGCCTTCGGCTGGCTGTATGGGTCGCCGAGGCGTGAGATGGCGGATTCTACGATGGGGCCATATTGAGCGGGATCGGCAGGCAGCGGTACGCTTTTGGAGCCTGAGGAAGATTGCGTTCTCCCCGCCAAAGCCCCCAGCGCCAGCGTCCCTTTCAGGGGCCTGCGCAATGTTTCCTCGTCTAATTCGACCGGCGCAGCGCTTGGCTCCGCGGCTGCTATGCGGCGGGTCGCCGCATTGTTTTGGGTTGCTTCGGCGCTTACGCGTGCCGCCGTATCGGCAATTACGCCCGAAGAGGCGCGCCCTGTCGCCGTGCCAGCAAGCGCTCCTTGCGTCGCCACGCCCAGCGCGCCGCTCAAGCTCGCGCCACTGGTCAAGGAATTGGCCGGCTGCGTATTATCCGGCGCGTTTTGCGCCGCTGCACCCGCCGCGGAGTTTTCTGCCGCCACATCGGCCACGCTTTGGAAATTTCCGTCCGTTTCCGGATATACGGTGTTGTTTTCTGTTCTCTGGTCACGATCCATCAGCAAATAAAGCAATATGCTGGTCAATACGCTTTCCATGCCGCCGCTGCCTGATTCAAATCCGCCGCCCATCATCAGGCCCATAAGCGCGCTGGCCATATTGTTTGCTCCGGACGCGCCAAGCATATTTGCGTTCGCTACGGACGGCATGCTGGTGGACGCGTTGTTTGCCATGGCTACTCCAAGCATATCTGAAAAAGTATTGGTTCCCGTGGAAGAATAGCTGGCTGTTGATCCGTATTTTTGAGTGGAAGAAATGTCATAGATGGATCCAATGGTATTCACGGGCATTCTCCTTCTACCTATTCTGTCGTTTTTTTGCAACATAACAGCGCTCGTATATATATCGATATATTTCGCTCGCATCATAACACGAAACTACAATATTTTCGCTATTATTGTACAGCATACACTATATGTTGTATAAAACGCAAGTATTAGAATGTAAAAATCACCATTTTTTCCTTCTTACAGCATCAGCCAATTCCATGCGCTCGCCCGTATCCAAAATGGGCAGTTCCCTCGAGCCGTGCTTTCCTCTTCAGTGCACGAAGCGCACGCGCCCCGCAAATACGCTTTTTAAGAGCTGCACAAGCTGTTCGCAGCTTTCGTCGCCCAAATCATACACCGTCAGCCGTTCCGGCGCCAGCTCCACCAGCACACTTACAAGCCGGTCCGGGTCGCAATATTCATAATCGATGCGCGCGTCGCTGTCGTCTGTAAGCGTGCAGGAACCGTCCGGATGCAGGAGCAGAGAAACCTCCCGCACACGCGCCGGTTTGATATCCACAAATGCGCGCAGCACGCCCATCAGCTCCAAATATTCCTTCGCAAGCATCATTTCTTCCAGAGAGCTTTGTACGCAAAGCTTCCATGCACCCATGGCCTCCGCCATGCGGAAGCGCACAAAGCCGGAAAGATGCAGTGTCTGTTCATCCTCGAGATAAGCCTTCAGCTTGCGCTGTATGGCGCCAGGGCGCTCTGTCTTTCGCGCGCAGCGAATGCTGTCCGTAAGTACCTCTTGCTTTTCCACAAGGGAAAGCGGCAAACGGTCGGTCATCTGTGCCAGTTCAAACTGGCTCAAATCCCGCAGCAACAATAGCGCAAGTGCCACGCAAAGCGCCTCCATGCCACCGGGTTCCGAAAGTTCCACTTCCACGCCATTCTCACAAGGCGTTAACGAAAATTCATGCGCGGTTTGTTGCAGCCTGCGCTCCAACAGGCGCAGCACATCCCACTCATATTCTCCAATATCAATACAGCGTTTTAGCATGCAAATATTCTCCTGCCATCGTGGGCGCAAACACGGCCGCACCGCCGCTTGCTCTTGCGCGGCCGCGCGGTATGCCCGCCTTATCCCCATAGTATGCCAAACGCCGTGAAAACGATTCCGCATGCGCGGTATCCATTCCCACGACGTTTCTAGTATGGCAGGAAGCAGCCCCTTTTCGCTTGGTAATTGTTTCTGCCTCTTCCAAGTGTTTGGTTTTTGCCGGCCGACCCTTTTTAAATCCGTTCCTCCGCTATGCTCTTATGCTTGCTTGTTTTGATAGGCATGCAGCACTTCTGTATATTTTTTGCCGGTTATGCGGAAATATGCGCGAAACGCCAGAAATGCCGCGCCGAAGAAAAACACGCACAATGCCACAAAAATCACCCAGTTCAGCAAGCGTCCCGCCGGAAACCACGCCCCCAAATACGCAAACCCGAGCAATACCAGCAGCAGCGACGCGCCAAACAGCAGATGCCGCGCCACAGCGCTTTTCATTTGTATTGCCATGCCGGAAAACACGATGAAATGCAGGCCGGACGCAATAAACGCGATAAATATCGCTTGCCATACCAGCCCAAACGATAAGGAAGTAAGGCCAAAGAATCCGCCAAACACCGTATATACGATAATCAGCCCAGAAAATATGAAGGTCGCCAAACCCTTGATCGCTCCTGTTATTTCAATAAAAAGTTTCATGTTCCGTTCCTCACAATCCAATTTTTGTTTTCAGTTCCTGGGCGTATTGGCGCGATACGGACAACCGTTCTCCGTTCATCATCGTTATCTCCAGGCGACCGCCAAAATCGGGTTCAATCGTTTTGATTTTGTCGATGTTGACGATGGCCGATTTGGAAGAGCGAAAGAATTGTTTCGCGCCAAACCTCTCTTCCAGCTCATACAGCTTCAGGCCGGTTTCATAAACGTCATCCGCCGTGTAGATGAACGCGCGCTTATCCACGGTGTCAAAATACAGCACGTCTTCCACTTGCAACACATAGGTTTTGCCATTTTTGTTGCCCGTCAGCCGCTTGCTCTCTTCCATGTGCGTGACCAGGGCGGCGGCTCCGCCGTCACCCGCCCAAGCATGCAGCAAAGCAAGCAAGCGGCGTATCTCGTCGTCCACCGCGCAGCAATTGACCACGACTTCCGCTTCATCTATATTGGCATTTTCGTTGAGTATGATTTTCATACGATCCCCCTTGTAGCTACAAGAACACTATATTGCTGCAAACATCGAATAGCAACCGTTGTTTCCCAAGCTGTCAAAATTGGCGCCCAACCTGCAAAAAAGTGTCAAAAACAAGAAAGCGGCCTATGGCCGCAAACTGTCAAAAAAGGTTCGTAAGGGAAAGCTTTCAATCCGTGCCAAGGACGGCATGTGCGTCCGCAGCCCACACCTTGGACATTTTCTGCCCTCAGGTCGCGCCGTCACTCGCTTACAGGATCTCCGGATGCTCGATCTCCTCGTCGTCCGTCACGGTAATGGTAGCAATACGGATATCGGTTACCGGCCTGTCGGAACCTCTTGTGGGCGATCCGGCAATAGCGTCCACCACATCCATGCCCGCTGTCACGCGGCCAAACGCGGCATACTGGCCATCCAAATGCGGTGAATCCGCATGCATGATAAAGAACTGCGAACCCGCCGAGTTTGGGTCCGCCGCACGCGCCATGGAAAGCACGCCGCGCGTATGGCGCAGCGGGTTATCGTGCCCATTGCGCGCAAATTCACCCTTGATGCTGTGGCCCGGGCCGCCCATGCCGGTGCCTTCCGGGCAACCGCCCTGAATCATAAACCCGGGAATCACCCTGTGGAACAACAGGCCGTCATAAAAGCCGCCAGCCGCGAGCGTAACAAAGTTTTTCACGGTATTTGGCGCCGCCGCCCTGTCCATTTCGGCCTCAATGCGGCCTCCGTTTTCCATTGTAATGATAATCATGTATGTCGTCCTTTCTGCAATTTTACTTGTACAGCCATGGGGCGCCCTCCTGTCAGCGCCATTCTCCGATAGCCTCAAATACGATGTGACCGTCGGCTTGATCCGCGCCCTCGGCTTCAAAGCGGTTTTCGCTTTCATATAGTGTAAGCCGCACCGCTTCATCCGGCCTCGCTTCCGCCGCATAGCTGATGTACAGCGAACGCAGGCGATGCTGCGCATGCCATTCCAACGGAAACAAATCCAGCAGCCAGCTTACATAATTTGCGTTGTTCATATGCCCGTTCACGTCGATATCGGCGTAAAGCGGCGCGCGGAGCAATGCGCGTGAGCTGCCGCTTTTCTGCAAACGCTGCCTGTCCGGCTCCGAAAGCGGCGGCGCTTGCGTGTGCGTGGGCGGGAAAACGAGCCCTGCCTTTGCGGGCAGTAAAATGCGGCGCGTATCCGCTTCCACTACAACCCAACTTGTGGCCATGGCGGCAAGTTGCGCGCCGGCTTCATCCAAAATGGAAACGTAACGCGGGTATGTGATGCGCCCCGGTTCGCCATACCAGGTGGTTACATGCAGCGTATCGCGAAGTTTGGGATACCGGTTTACCACCAGTTGCGCCCGCGCGATCATCCATACGCAATTGTGTTTTTTCAGCATATCATCGCGCGAAAGGCCAAGTTGCGTAGAATGCGCGCCCGCCACTTCCTGCATCAGGCGAAAGGCCGCGTCGGCTCGCCACAGTCCAAAAGCATCCGCTTCATGGGCGGGAATACTATGTTTGCAAAAATATGTATTATTCATTCCTGCGCCTTTTAAAAGTTTAATACTGCTGCCGCGCCCGTTTTACGCGCGTAATAATCATATAGCAGCTTTGCAATTTTATCCAGCCCCAAAATGCGCCTTTGTCGCCGCGTTTATCAGTGTACGGTTGGCACGGCTTTTTTCTCCGCGTTTTTATCGCGGTTTTTATCATAGCTCTTGCGCCAGCTTTCCGCGCGCATGTATGCATAATACGTCATGCAGGAAAACAGCGGCGCGCTGATCCAGGCTAGCGCCACACCGGCCAGACCCAGTCCCAGTCCCTTGCTTAATAGCAGCGCGATCGGTATGCGGATCAGGTATTGCGCCATCAATCCGTTTTTCAGCGTGAATATCGTGTCTCCCGTGCCCCGGATAAATCCTTGCATCGGGTGTACAATCGCATACAGCACGAACATAAAGCACGTGATGCGCAAATAATCGGCTGCCGCCACCACCACAGGCTCTGCGGCCTTAAAGAGATGCGCAAAGCGCGGCGCAAATAAAAACACCGCTATCATTAACAAAAGGTTGAAGGACACCGTTATTTTCATGCCTGCGCGCACGCCGCTTCGCGCGCGGTCTTCTTTCTTTGCACCCAAATTCTGCGAAGTGAACGAGGCAACCGCGTCGTTTACGGCCATGCTGGGCAGCACGGCAAAGCTGTCAAGTTTCACGCCTATCCCGTAGGCCGCGCTGGCTACCACCCCGTATGTGTTTACAATGCCGTTTAACGTCAGGTGGGAAACATGCAGCTGCAATTGCTGCAAGGCCGAGGGCAAGCCGACTCGCGTTAAATCCTTAAGCGCCTTTTTTTGTAGTCTCCATGCCCTGGGCGCAAAGGATACGATATGCCCGCGCGCACGAAAATAGAGCAACCCCAGCACAAAAGAAAGCGCCTGCGACGTGATTGTCGCAAGCGCCGCGCCCCTTACGCCCATATGGAAACGCCCCATAAGTATATAATCCAGCGCCGCGTTTGTGCAGGTGGCAATGCCTACAAACAGCAAGGACGAACGCGAATCGCCAAAGCCGCGCTGAATCGCGCAAATGAGGTTATAGCCCAATGTAAAGAGCACGCCAAAGAATATGATGCGCAGATACGTAACCGCCATAGCAAACGCTTCAGGCGGCGTGGCCACCAGCCGCAGCAGCGACGGCGCGAAGCCCGCGCCAAGCGCTGTTATGCATACAGCCGCCATGGCGTAAACGGAAATGGCGGTACCCGCCATACCTCGAATGCCTTCTTCGTCCCCGCGGCCCAAAAGCGCGGCAATGTTTACGCTAACTCCCACGCCCATACCTGATATGGTCATGAGCAGCACGTTCATCACAGGCCCGCCCATGCTGACCGCGCTTAGCCCGGCGGTGCCAAGGTATTTCCCCGCAAAATACATATCTACGGCGTTGTATAGCGCCTGCAAAAGATTGCTTATCAATAAGGGGTACGAAAACTGGATAATATGGCGGTTTACACTTCCCTGCGTCAAATCATTGCTAAGCGCCATACGCATGATCCCTTTCACAAGCTTACAGAATTACTTATACAAAGTGTACTCCACAGCACGGAAAAGCGCAACGCGGCGGCGCACATTCTTCCGCAACGGCAATTAGATTTTTCTTGCTTTAAAGAACAGCAAAAATCAGCTTTTCATATTTGGTACACAATTTTCCAAAATGCTACCGCATTTGCATGCGAAAAGAGCCAAATTCCAGTTGTATAACATAATCAAGAAAGCAAACACTACCGAAGGAGGATAATATAATGGATCAACAATATTGGTACGAAGAACAAAAACACCTGAATGGCATGGAACATTCCACACCAAAACGCACCAAAACGGTGTCTTTTGCAACATTAATCGTCTGCATGCTGGTAACCGGTCTTTTGGGCGGCGCATTCGGCGGACTGCTGTCCGCTAAACAACCATTTGCCATCGCGGGCCAGGCTTTGCCCAATCCACCCGAATCACAACAGCAACAGATCATGCCGCCCAGCGAACCTTCCGCCGAAACAAGCGGCAGCGCGCAACCGCACGGCAACGCGGGTTCCGATGTAATAACAGCCTCGTTACCGGCCGGACAAACTTACACAAAAAAGCAGCTCATTGAGATATCCGCGCCTTCCATAGTCGGCATCGACGTTCAAGCAGAGGGCGGCAGTGACTGGTATGGCCGCAGCACGATGCTTTCGGGCTCCGGTTCCGGCATCATCATCTCCACGGACGGGTATATCGTAACAAACAACCACGTTGTAAGCGGCGCTACGGCTATCAAAGTATATTTAAATGATGACAGCGAATATGCCGCCGAATTGATCGGCTCGGATGAAAAAACAGATCTTGCGGTCATCAAGATCGAAGCGACAGGCCTGAGCGCCGCGCGCTTAGGTGACTCCGACGCCTTGGCCGTTGGTGATGACGTCGTAGCCATTGGCAACCCTCTTGGCGAACTGCGCGGCACGGCGACAAGCGGTATGATCAGCGCGCTGTCGAGAACCATCACCATCGAGGATCAGGAAATGACGCTCCTGCAAACCGACGCGGCTATCAACCCCGGCAACTCCGGCGGCGGCCTGTTTAACATGCATGGCGAGCTCGTGGGCGTTGTAAACGCGAAAGTCGCCTCTTCTTCCACCGAGGGCCTCGGTTTTGCCATTCCCGTCAACAACGTAAAAAGTGTAATCACCGACTTGATTGACCGCGGCTATGTAAGCGGGCGTGCCCGTCTAGGCGTATACACGCAAAACATCGCGCTGCAAAGCAATAACTCCGTGGATGGCCGTGGCGACTATGGCATCCAAGACTTCTTTGGCATCATCGGCGGGCAGCGGCAAAGCGTGCAAACGGTCGTGCAGATCGTTAGCGTAAACCCCGGCAGCGCCGCTGCCAACGCGGGTATTCAGGCAAACGACATCCTGCTCACCGTTGATGGCGCAAGCATCAGCACCGGCACGGAACTGCAAAAAAAGATCGGTGAATATAATGCCGGAGATTCGGCAACAATAACGGTACAACGGGAGAACGAAGAACTTACTTTTGATGTTGTGTTCGACGAATACATCCCCGACTAAGGTCATACCGCCTCGCACGGGCGATGACATACCCCCAACCATCCTTAGATATGACAGCGTCCGGCTCCCCCCGGACGCTGTCACGTTTACGCTGCTGCGCACCAGTTCCTTCAATTCGCTCTTGATGATTTCCTCGTTAAACTGTACAATTTTCTTAGACATGTTTGCAGTCTCCTTTAGCAGAATTTTGTGTGGTAACTTCATTCTACCAAATGGCTGCAAATATGTCGTTTCTTATTCGCTTCTAAATTTGCGCAACTTATTGTACCTTATCCCCCTATGCCCCGCCGTTTCGCAAGCATAACAGACAACGCATACGGCATAGGTATGTCGCGAAGGGAACTTTGGGATTTGAGCCCGCCTATCCCGCCGGCCTTATATTCAATATCGCGGCGTACTGAGATTACGTTTTTTCAAAACGGATGTCCCGTTTAGGTTCCGATCGGAAAACGCTGGTATTAAGTGGTGGAATATGGCTGTTCTATAGTTTTGATCCGTGCTTGCTGAAAACTTGCCCTTTTTATACGCCTTAAACCAATCTTTGGCGTATTTCTCAAACGTGACGTCGCGCTCGATCTTTTTACCACCGACGTAGGTGCGGCTCAATTGTAAGGATTACTCACTCTTTCGTTGGTACTACGATTGGGGGCTGACCAACTTGAATGTTTTGCCTTCTAAAAAAGTAAGGAGGAATACCATATGGCCCTAAATATTCCTACAGCCGAACAGAACGGGAAAGCAACACATGAGGAGAGTACTCGAAAGCAAATAGTACATGCAATAATATACTTCATCGCTGCTATTCTCTCCGTATTTCTGATTGTTTGGACATCAATTGATTCTGGTGGTATTATCTCTGCTTTGATTGACTACAGTTTAATCTTACCCACCGCTGCGTTGGGAATTTTTTTCTGCTGTACTATATTGGGAGTACTATCAGTGACTCAATTGAAGAGAAATTTGCATGAAAATAATAACCCGCAAAAGACTATAAAGTATCGTAGCGCTTGGAAGGTGTGCCTGCTGATCATAACCGTAGCATGTATATTAGCGATAAATATTAGAATTATTGCATATTCGCGGGGTGCTGAGGTAATTCCACTGTCACAATATAGCGGCAAATTTAATTTTCCCCTGCTTGAACAAATTTCGCCGGAAGAATGGGCCAGCGCCAGTAAGGATGATATGAATAGTTTCATAATGATGCCAAGTCGTTATGTGGCGCCCAAAATACTATATTTCAGGCAACATAGTTATTCTGAAGAAATCCGATTTGGTTATAATGTGGATTATTATGAAATGAGGACGATAGACTTGGCCGTTCGTTACGAAGATGAATTGCTCAACAACAGAAGCTCAGGTGATTTAACCAGCATATATGTGAGTGGGTTTGAAAGCACTACCTATTATGTTGACGAGGGATTGGAAAATATGATTCTTCGTTCAGGAAACATTGTCATACATGTTGTGTATTATGGTTCAGGTTGTCTGCTAGATTCTGTGCATCAGTTTTCACACTGATTAATGCCCATTTGCTTTATTGTAAGGCCTTAAGTATAGCCATCATTCCCAGCTCTCTCAAAAGAGATTGCAACAGCAGTCCGGGATATCGGCATTTGGAATACAGCACCGGCGCGAAGCGGCATAGGAACTGATCCCGCAGGATGGAACCCCACCGTAGGAATAAGCGTATTCCCCATGCTGGGCAACGGCAAACGCAAAACGAGGCTGTCGCAGATGCTACAGCCCCGTGCTCTATTTGACTTTGAATGCAATTATCTGTGCAAAATGGTCACACGATCTTCCTCGAACGGACGCTTTACGGGGCCCTTCGGTGCGCGCTTTGCTTCTTCGGTTTCGCCGGTTGTAAGGCGGCGAAGCTCTTCAATGCGCTTGTCAAGTTCTGCGTACTGCTGGCGCAGTTTGAACAGCTCGTCCGCAATATTGAGCGCGGCCAATACCACGCAATTGCTGGTGCTCAGCACGGAATTTGCTTTTTGGATCGTTTCGACCCGTTCGTCCACAAACGCGGCCACACAGCGGATATATGCTTCGTCATCTGTGCCGCGCAAGCGCACATTTTGCCCTGCCACCTGTACGGATATCCGTGTGTCCTGCATATGCATGTTCCCCTTCCGCCGTTTCTTCAAGTATATCTAACTTCACAGCCGCTTGCAAGCAAATAAGATCGACTTTTGAGAAATTATAGCAAAAAATACATTTTATAATTGTCGTACGGAAGGAACAAGCAGTTGCCAGATTGACAAACATCCAACGATATACTATAGTTATGGCGTGCTTTGCGCCATTCTCCCCGCAGAATATGTCCACTATGTTTTTTGTGCTGTTTGGCCAAGGCAAATGCATAAATTCCAAAACGCCGCGCGAAAGGCATTGCTCTTATTTTAAGTAATATTTTAGGAGGACATCATGCAAAACGCACCTGGTAAAAGCTTTCTGAAGGTAACCGGCATTCTGTTCATCGTATTCGGCGCCATTGCCGCCGTATTGGGGCTAATCGCCATGTTGGGCGCCGGCCTTGCCGCACAGGTCAGCGGCGTCGCCGCCGGCCTCATCGTATTCAGCGGTCTTGTCACACTGGTGCTCAGCGCCGCCAACATCTTCGTAGGCATCTTTGGCGTGAAAAACTGCGAAAACCTCGAAAAAGCACAAAGCTGCTTCATTCTCGGCATCATTCTTGTCGGCCTGCAAATCGTCAGCTCCATCATAAACATGGTCTCCGGCTCGTTCAGCATCCTCAACATGCTCATCGGCTTGATACTGCCCTGCCTGTTTTTGTATGGCGCCATGCAGAACAAAAAGGCCATCGGCCAATAATCCCCCGCAGCACAATCCGGCCTGCCGTATCCATTGCGGCAGGCCGTTTTTTTGCATTTAGATTAGCGGGGTACCGCCCAAACAAGCGCATTTTTTGTTGAAATACTCGCCATTTTTACATTTTTACTGAAACATGATAAACTAAAAGGACGATAAGGCGCGCAATGTTCACAATTTGTTCATGTTTTCACCAATTACAGTGAAAACATAGATAAAATCAAGGAATTCTTGCCATAAATCCGCCTGCTCAAGCGCATACCGCCGTGAACCGCAATGTGGTACAATCGTCAGGCCAAAATATGCTCAGGTAAATAATCCATGAAAGAGGATGGAAATGGAAGGACTGCTAAAACTCGTTGAAGGGGTGCTGGAATTTCAGCCTGGTTACCTCGTCATGTACTTAATCGGCGGGCTGCTGATTTACTTCGCTGTGGCAAAAGATTACGAACCCATGCTGCTGCTGCCCATCGGTTTTGGAGCTATACTGGTAAACCTGCCGTTCTCGGTTATATGGGGCAGCGGAGCCGAGGTCGGGCTCTTGCAGCTCTTATACAATTCAGGCATATTGACCGAGCTGTTCCCCGCGCTGATATTCATAGGCATTGGCGCCATGACAGACTTTCGCCCCCTGTTTGCCACGCCAAAGATGATATTTTTTGGCGCCGCGGCGCAGTTCGGCATTTTCTTTACCGTGCTGGCCGTGCTGGGGCTTACAAAAATTTTCCCCGCGCTGGGCTTTTCGCTGTACGACGCCGTATCCATCGGCATCATAGGCGCGGCGGACGGCCCCACTTCCATCGTTGTAGCGTCCAAGTTTTCCACAAAACTGCTTGCGCCGATTTCCGTAGCCGCCTATTCCTATATGGCGCTTGTTCCCATCATCCAACCGCCTGTTATCCGCATGCTTACAACAAAGCAGGAGCGGCGCATCCGCATGAAATACGGCGACGTAAAAACGCCCAAATGGGTGATGGTGCTTTTCCCGATCGGCGTAACCGTGCTCGCGGGCATTCTCGCGCCGTACAGCGTGCCGTTGATCGGGCTGCTGATGTTTGGCAACTTGCTGCGTGAGGCAGGTGTGGTGGAGCGGCTTTCAAACGCCGCTCAAAACGAGCTGAGCAATATCGTCACGCTGTTGCTTGGCATCACCATAGGCGCTACCATGCATTATGAAAGGTTTCTCCAACTGCAAACGCTGGTCATACTCGCGCTGGGCCTTGTCGCGTTCGTGTTCGATACGGCGGGCGGCGTATTGTTTGCAAAGCTCATCAACCTGTTTTCCAAAGAAAAAATCAACCCCATGATCGGTGCGGCAGGCATTTCCGCTTTTCCCATGGCTTCGCGCATCGTTCAGCGCATGGCAAAGGAAGAAGACCCGCAAAACTTCCTGCTCATGCAGGCCGCGGGCGCAAACGTGGCTGGTCAGCTTGGCTCTGTGATCGCAGGCGGCATTATACTCTCCGTCACGCCCTGGCTGGCTTCGCTGCTGGGCTGACACCCGGCAAGGTCAGGCCTTTGAGGCTCGCCTCCAAGCATCCGTTTAGAGTTTCAAAGGAATTATTCCCTCTGATGGGGCATGGAGCACTTGATTCCGCATACCCTTCATTTTTGAAAGAGAGGCAACAACATGAACGCTTTCCAACAAGGTTGGACATTGATGGCTTTGGGGCTGGTGGGCGTATTTGGCTCACTTGTCCTGTTCTACATATTCATCCGGGTGCTGTTAAAGCTATCTGCGAAGCGCAATCGGCAATAAGGAGGCGCCTATGCAAAACGCGTGGATACCATTGCTTCTGGCCGCGGGCGCGGGCCTGGCCACATTGCTTGGCACGTTGATCGTATTTATAAAGGCCGACAGCGAAAAGCTTGTAACCTGTTCGCTTGGCTTCGCCGCCGGCGTCATGATAAGCGTATCCTTTGTAGAAATGTTTCCCACATCATTAAACGTTTTTTCCGCTGCGGCCGGCGCAAAGCTGGGAGTGGTATACGCCGTGCTCTCGCTGCTTACGGGCGTACTGATAGCGGCATGGCTGGACAAGCTGGTTCCGCACGAAAAGGACAGTCACGGCGAAAAATCCCACGGCAACATGTACCGTTTGGGCATGATGTCCACATTGGCTATCGCCGTGCATAACTTTCCGGAGGGCATCGCCACATTCATGGCGGGCATGGCGGATATCCGGCTTGCGTTTTCCGTGGCGCTGGCCATTGCCATGCACAACATTCCCGAGGGCATCACGGTGGCCATGCCCGTGTATTATGCCACAGGCAGCCGCAAAAAAGCGTTCCTGTATACGCTCGTTTCGGGTATCTCGGAACCCATCGGCGCATTGCTGGCCTTTCTCGTGCTGCGGCCTTTCCTTAGCGACATCATGATGGGCGTTGTTTTCGGCATCGTGGTCGGCATCATGCTCTATATCGCCATCGAGGAGCTTATTCCGGCGTCACGCCAATACGATCATACCCGGCTGGCGCTGGTTTCTACATTCACGGGCATCATATTAATGCCGCTGACTAACATAATAGGATAGGATCGAGACATGGGAAAGAGGCTGTTCATTCTAATTGGTCTGGCCATCGTGGTAGCCACGCTGGGCGTCATGGCATTTTCCGGCCCGCGTGTGCCCACAGTGGCTGCGCCTCAAACATTGCCAACGCTCGCGCCTGGCGGTGTAACCGCTTTCACGCCGCCTCCCGCTGCAACGGCCTCGCCTGCGCCATCTGCGGCAGCGCAGCTCTTCGCGCCGACGCCGGCGCCGTCCACCTCTTCTCCCTCTCATTCTACTGCCCCCACGCCCACAAATACGCCCGGCCCTGCGGCCACGCCCGCGCCCACAAATACGCCAGCCGCTACAAGTACGCCCGCCGCTACAAGTACGCCCGCACCTGCCGATACGCCAACCCCCACGAGCACCGTAAAACCTGCTGCTGTGCAGGGCCAGCCGCTTAACGGCTTGGTCATCGGCGTAGATCCGGGGCACCAGGGCAAAGCAAACAACGAGCTCGAACCGGAATCGCCCGGCTCTTCCACCATGAAGAAAAAGGTTTCCTCCGGCACGCAAGGCGTATCTACGCGCACGCCGGAGCACGAAGTAAATCTCAACGTCGGTTTGTACCTGCGCGACCTCTTAAAGGGCGCCGGCGCAACCGTCATTATGACAAGAGAAACCGCCGATGTGAACATCAGCAACGCCGAGCGCGCGCAATTGTTCAACAAAAAGGATGTTGCGCTGGGCATACGGCTGCACTGCAACGGCTCTACGGACAACAGCGTGACGGGTGCGTTCATGCTCATACCGAAATCCAATCCTTACAAGGCGGAATGCGAAAAGGCCGCCAAATTGGTGCTCGCCGCATACGGCAGAACCACAGGCATAGGCATAAAGAAGGGAATAACCGTCCGCAGCGACCAAACGGGCTTTAACTGGTGCGAGCGGCCCATCATCAACATCGAAATGGGCCACATGACAAACGCGGAAGAAGACAAAAAGCTTTCCGACAAAGAATTCCAAAAAAAGATGGCACAGGGCATTTTTGAAGGCATTCTGGACTATTTTGAATAACGTATCATCATGCATATACAGGCGGGAGCGGCGCAGCCATTCCTGCCATCACGGCCGTGCTGCCGCCCGACAGAAAGGAAACATATATGTCCACTTTTTCCGTACCCACCTCCATCATTATCTGTTTAATCATCAGCATCTGCGTCTGTTTCGCGCTGCCCATAGTTGGATATATCTTTTTGCGAAAGCGCGCTTCCCATATCGCGCGGGCTTTTTGGTTTGGCGCGCTGGCCTTCTTCGTTTCCCAAATCGTGCTGCGCATACCATTGCTGCAGCTTTTCGCGCTCACGCCGTGGGCGCAAACGCACTTGGCCGGCGCCGTGCCCAATGGCCTTTTTCACGCATTCACAGCCGGATTGTTTGAAGAATGCGCCCGTTTTCTGGCCTTTGCCCTGCTGTTAAAAAAACGCCGCCGCTATATAGACGGCCTGGCGTTTGGCGTTGGACATGGCGGCTGCGAGGCTGTTCTGCTTGTCGGGCTTTCCCTTATCAACACGCTCGTCATCATATTCATGCAAAATGCGGGCCAACTTGCCGCATTGGGCCTTGGCGATCAATTGGCGCCCATATTGGCCTCTTTGCAGGATCTCACGCCGTTAACAGCATTGCTGGGCGGCGTAGAACGCGTATTGACGCTGGGCATACACATCGGATTGAGCGTCGTTGTGCTTACCGGATTCGTACAAAACAAGAAGTGGCAGTATTTGCTCTATGCCATATTGGCGCATACCGCGGTGGATATGGTGGTCATTCTCCCTCAGCTGTTCCCCATGCCCGCAATAGCGCTTGAGGGCATCGTGCTCCTGTGCTCCGCCGCCATACTCGCCTGGGCTTGGCGGTTAAAACGCCTGTTCCCATCAGAGGCAAGCGAAAACGAGCCGCCCGCCACGCAAGCGGCTGATGATCCGGCTACCAAACCGGCTGCCGAATAAACGGCAAAAGAGGACAACAAAAAGACGGCGCAGGCCGTCTTTTTGGCGTCTAAAAACTTTGTTTTTCGGCGGATTACTGCATTTTACATCTCGCCCTCCGGGCTCACGGGCGGTAGCGTCAAAACACAAATTGAATCAACACCATGTAAACAACCGTGCCCCCGGCGATGGAAATCAAAGATTTGCGCTTCCAAACATGCAAGCCAACGATCGTAAGTATGGCGATCAGTTCCGGCAGCCCATAGGGGGCTGTCGTGACGCTTGTATTTTTCAGGCAATATACGGCCAAAACGCCGATCAGCGCGTAAGGCAGCACGCTGCTGAGATAATGTATGATTTTGGGCGTCGGTTTGTTATCCGGAAAAAGAAAAAACGGCAAAAACCGTGTCAGCATCGTACCCAGTCCCACGACGAAAATAAGGCACACGGCTTGCACATTCGTCATGGTCATACTCGCTCCTCCTCCTGTTTGCGCGCTTGCAGCTTGTTTTTAAGCAACAGCAGCGTCACCAGCACCAATAGCAGCGCGGGCAGCATAAAGTTATCCGCGCCGAGCGCGATCACGCAGCCAACCGAAGCGATCACGCCTGTCAGCGCCGGAATATGCTGCTTTGTGCTCATCCATTGATCCAAAAACAGCGTCACATACAATGCTACAAGTATAAAATCGATACCGCGGCTGTTAAAGCGCAGCACAGTGCCGAGCAACCCGCCCAGCGAGGCGCCAGTCACCCAGTACAGCTGATTCCACATTGTAACTGCCATCATAAATTGCCCGCGGTCTATGTCTTCAGGCGGTTTGACAGCGTTATACACCAAAAACGATTCGTCGCACATGGCAAATATCATATACCACTTTTTCTTGCCGATGTTGCGAAAAGATTCCACCATGGAAATGCTGTAAAAAAAGTGCCGGGCGTTAACGACCACCGCCATAAAAAAAGCGGCAAGCGGGTTAAACGCGCCAAGGAGCAGATTGACAGTTACAAATTCCATGCTGCCAGCGAATATCACGAGGCAGGTAAGCATGGGCACCCAAAACGGCAAGCCCTTGCTTGCGGCAAAAATACCATAAGCAAGGCCCACCAGCAAAAAACTAATCAGGATAGGAATGGTGTGCGGAAAGGCCGCCCGCAACGCTTTTTTGTAGGAATTCATCATTTATTTCCTTCTTTTGCCCAAATTGTTACTAGTATACCAGTTTCACAACGAATTGTCACAATGAAATTGCGCTGTGTTTTTTATAAGAAAGTTGCCGCTTTTATGCAAAAGCCATGCATCGTCTTTGGCGCATGGCTTGCGCTGCTCCGTGCATAAGGCTATAATAAATTCATATTTTTAAACGAACGAACGCGGAGGTATATCTGTATGGCGGACAAACAAACCGTATTTAGCGGCATCCAGCCCAGCGGCGGGCTCACACTAGGCAATTACATCGGTGCGTTGCGCAACTGGTCTGCCATGCAGGACGAATTCAACGCCTTTTATTGTGTGGTAAACATGCATGCGCTCACCGTGCGTCAGGATCCGGAAGCGCTGCGGCGGCGCACGCTGGAAACCATGGCGCTGCTCATAGCTTGCGGCATCGAGCCGGAGCGTTCCACAATGTTTATACAATCGCACGCAAAAGAGCATGCCGAGCTCACGTGGGTGCTTGCCTGCAACACATACATGGGTGAACTGTCCCGCATGACGCAATTCAAAGAAAAATCCCAGCGCCACGCGGACAATATCAATACCGGACTGTTCACATATCCCGTGTTGATGGCTGCGGATATCCTGCTGTATCAGGCGCATCTGGTGCCCGTTGGCGCGGATCAAAAGCAACATCTGGAACTTTCGCGCGACATCGCCATCCGTTTCAACAATGCCTATGGCGAAACATTCGTGGTACCGGACGCGTATATCCCCAAACTTGGCGGCCGCATCATGAGCCTGCAAGAGCCTACCAAAAAAATGAGCAAGTCCGACGAAAACGAAAATGCGTACATCGCCTTGCTCGACACGCCGGAAATTATCGTACGCAAATGCAAGCGCGCCGTCACAGACAGCGAGAATACCATCGCCTACGACGAAGAAGCGCGTCCCGGCGTGAGCAATTTGCTCTCCATCTACTGCTCTTGCGCAAACTGCACATTAGATGAAGCGTTGCTTACGTTTGAAGGCAAAGGATATGGCGCGCTAAAATCCGCAGTGGCGGATGCTGTCGTCTCCGTGCTGGAACCACTGCAAAAGCGCTATTACCATGTGCTGGAAGAACGCAGCTATCTCAACGCCGCCATTAGCCGCGGCGCGGAAAAGGCAAGTGAAACCGCCGAAAAAACGCTCAAACGCGCGTATGAAGCCGTTGGCTTCAATACCGCCGGCATATAAACCGGCACAGCCGCCTAACGCGGCCCCGCAAACATGGCGCGGTCAGCTATAAACAGAAATTATGCCTGCATGAGGCATGGCAACGGGTTTCCTATGTGCTGAGGGATACGGGGCAGCGCTCCGCATCCCTCAGCCCTCCGCAGTTTATCTATTCTTCAAAACCTGCGTAAAATAATTGGCAAGCTGCGTGAGCGCTTCCGGCACGCCGGCAGCCTGTTTGGCGCTGCCCTGCGCAAGCGTGCCGCGTCCGCCACCCCGCCCGTTGAGGGCGGCGTTTGCGGCGGGCATCAGTTCGCCCATATCCAGCTTTACGTTTTCCGAACAACACAGCACATACTGCAATACGCCGTCCCCTTTTGCCAGCAAAAATGCCAGCGCCGCAGAGTCGGCGCACATGCGCTGCCCCAGCTGCTTTAAATAGGCGGCGTCCAGCTCCACTTCCAGCACGCACAGGCGCACGCCGTGAACGAGGGGAGCCTGTTCCAGCGCCTCTTTAGAAAGATACGCCATCAGCCGGTTCGCCATTTGCTTGGCGTCTCGCTTGGCGCCGGCAAGATCCTGGCGTTGCTTTTCCGCCGCGGCGCAAACGGCTTCGGTGCCGCAAGAGAAGACGCGGGCAAGGCTGTCCATGGTCTCCTGCGCCTGCTGGGCCGCGCGTAAGGCGCGGGCGCCGCAAACAAACGTTACCCGCTCGCCGCCTTTATAGTGCTCCGAAGCTACCACCTTCACCAGCCCTATTTCGCCGCTGTGCGCCACATGCGTGCCGCAGCAGGTGCAACTGTCGCCGCCAGGCATGGAAATAACGCGAATACTGCCGGAAAGCCCCTTTGCCTTTTTACGCAGCGCCAACCCTTCGAGCTCTTCGGCTGTGACGTATATGGTTTGTACGGGCAGGTTCGCCCAAATCAGCTCGTTTGTACGCTGTTCGATTGCCTTGATTTGGCTCTCGTCGAGCGGCACTTCAAAATCCGCTGTGCAATAGGTTTCCGCCATGTGAAAACCGACATTTGCTGCGTCGAAAAGGTCTTTGGCCGCAAAGGAAAGTACATGCTCACCGGAATGCTGTTGCATAAGATCAAAACGGCGCGGCCAATCTATCGTAACGCGCGCCTGCGTATCCACCGGAAGGGCAGCTTCCGCAAGATGGACAACCACATCCTCCCTTTCAAAAACATCCTTTATGCGCACGCCGCCAATGTACCCCGTATCGTGCGGCTGCCCGCCGCCGGTTGGAAAGAGGACGGTTTGGTCGAGAATGATTTCGTATCCGCCTTCTGCCTGTTTACACGAAAGCACATGTGCCCCACATTCTTTCAGGTAGCTGTCGGAAAGGAATAAGCGTTTCGTCATAGCAATCTCCTTGTCTCACATATGCATATAGTATAGTCCGCTGCAATACCGCTTGCAACCCACGCCGCTTTGGAGTATCGTTATGGTATAAACCTTGCTGGCATGCCAGGGTATTCCTTTACATCTAACGCGCATACAGGGGGAAACAGATAGATATGCAACAGCCTTCTTTGATCATATTAGCCGCCGGTATGGGAAGCCGGTATGGCGGTCTCAAACAAATGGATCCTGTGGACGAATTCGGACATTTTCTCATCGATTATTCCATATATGACGCGCTGCGCGCCGGATTCTCCCGCGTGATTTGCATTATAAAAAAAGAGATTGAGCGCGATTTTCAGGAAATGTTCGCACACAGGGTGCAAGCCCATGTGCGGCTTGACCTCGCTTTTCAGGAGCTTGACATGCTGCCCATAGGCTGTGTCATGCCGCCGGAACGCACAAAGCCATGGGGCACGGGGCACGCGCTGCTGTGCGCCCGCGACCATGTGGACGGTCCGTTTGCCGTCATCAACGCCGACGACTACTACGGCCCGCGCGCTTTTGAATTGCTGCACGGCTATTTAAGCGTCCCGCACAAAAGCGGCGACTTTTGCATGGTCGGCTTTCCGCTGGAAAACACACTATCCGACAGCGGCGAGGTCACGCGCGGCATCTGCCATCAGGATAGCAGCGGCGCGCTCACGCACATCATCGAAACAAAAGGCGTGCGCCGCGCGGCAGGCGGCGGCGCATATGAAAAAGACGGAAAGGAATATTTCCTCCCCGCCGGTACCATCGCTTCCATGAATTGCTGGGGGTTTGACAAAAGCCTGTTTGACGGGTTATATGCCGGTTTCTCAGCGTTTTGGCAGCAAGGGATGCAAAACAATCCGCTCTCCTGCGAGTATTTGCTGCCTTCGGTCGTACACGACCTTATCGTAGCAAAAACAGCGAGCGTATCCATGCTGCAAAGCCAGGACACCTGGTTTGGCATGACATACCAGCAGGATCGCCCGCTGGTGTGGGACGCTATCGCCCGGCTGAAGGCCGCCGGCGTTTATCCAGAAAAGCTCTGGTAACAGCGCGCGGCAATTCTGCTATTCCTGCACGCCGTATACTTCCTGCGCGTAACGCACGGAGCTCATGGCATCGCGGCAATATTTATCCGCGCCGATCATAGCGGCGTATTCTTCCGTCAGCACAGCCCCGCCCACCATGATACGGCAGGCGGGCATTTCTTTTTTAAGCAGGCCGATCGCGCGCTGCATGCTGGGCACGGTAGTTGTCATCAACGCGGAAAGCCCTACAAGGCTCGCGCCGCGCTCTTTTGCGGCGTGCAACACGGTTTCCGCCGGTACGTCACGCCCCAAATCCACCACGTCAAAGCGGTAATTGCTCAGCAGCGCTTTCACGATATTCTTGCCGATATCGTGTACATCACCCTCCACGGTGGCGATCACGACGCAGCCAACGGTTTCGCCCGCCGCATCGCCCAGCGCAGAGCGCACCACTTCAAACGCCGCCTTAGCCGCTTCCGCGCTCATCAGAAGCTGCGGCAAAAACAATGTACCCTTTTCAAAAGCTATGCCCACTTCGTTGAGCGCGGGCACCAGCCCGTTATGGATGATGTCCAGCGCCTGCTCATTTTGTTTCAGCGCCTGCTGCGCCAGCGCTTGCGCGCGTTGGCGCAGCCCCTGGCGCACGGCGTCGTATAGCGTAATATCCGTCGGTTCCAATTTTGGCGCGCCCCCTGCCGGATCTGCGGCATGGCGCGCGATATACGCGCCGCATTGCGCGTCTTTGCCGGTGATGGCCAGCGCGCTGTGATACATATCCATCATGGCGCTGTCGTTTGGATTTAATATAGCCGCGTCGAGCCCCGCCTCGATGGCCAGCGCAAAGAAGCATGCGTTCAAAAGATCACGGCGCGGCAAACCAAACGATACGTTCGACACGCCAAGCGTAGTCTTCACGTTTAGCTCCGCTTTTACGCGGCGCAGCGCTTCCAGTGTAATATTGGCGTTTTCCCCGCCGGAGCTGATCGTCATGGTCAGCGTATCGGCGATGATGTCCTTTTTATCTATGCCAAATTCGGCCGCACGCGCGATGATTCGTTCCGCCACAGCCACGCGTCCTTCGGCGGTTTCCGGTATGCCGCTTTCGTCCAGCGTAAGCGCCACAACCAATCCGCCATATTTTTGCACCAACGGGAACACCGCGTCCATGCTTTCCCGCTTGCCGTTTACAGAATTTATCATAGGCTTGCCATTGTACAAGCGCATGGCGCGCTCCAGAGCGGCAGGATCGGCGCTGTCCAGCTGCAACGGCAGATCCGTCACGCTTTGCAGCTGCTGCACCATGCTTGCGAGCACTTCCACTTCGTCTATCTCCGGCAGGCCCGCGTTCACATCCAGTACCATAGCGCCGTTTTGCTGTTGGATGATGCCTTCACGCAGCACATGATCCATATCTTTGTCGCGCAGGGCCTGCTTCATGCGCGGCTTGCCCGTGGGATTGATGCGTTCGCCAATCAATACAGGCCCGCCTTGAAAAGCCACGGCCCGCGAATAGCTGGCGATGACGGTATGCGTTTTCTTTTCTACCGCTGCGGGCTGTATACCGGCGCAGGCATTCCTTAATGCCGCTATATGCGCCGGCGTGGTACCGCAGCAGCCGCCAAGCAGGCGGGCGCCCGCCTCGGCGGCCTGACGCATCTGTGCCGCAAAGGCCTCTGGCCTCACGTCAAACACGGTATTCCCATCTTCTTCATGCGGGAGCCCCGCGTTGGGGTTTAGAACGATGGGCAGCGAACAAACCGCGCGCATGCGATGCAGCAGCGGCATCATCTGCGCAGGGCCGAGGCCGCAGTTTAAGCCCAGCGCATCCACCCGCAATCCTTCCAGCAGCGCCACCACAGCGTCTACATCGCCGCCTGTCAGCATCTTGCCTCTGGCATCCATAACGACCGTGGCAAGCACGGGCAAACCGCAGCATTCCTTCGCCGCAAGCACGGCCGCTTTCAGCTCATACATGTCGGAAAACGTTTCGATGATGACGAGATCCGCGCCCGCGCGGCAACCCGCCTGGATAGACGGCGTAAACTGGCGCACCGCTTCTTCAAACGCAAGATCGCCAATCGGACGTAAAAGCTTGCCAGTCGGCCCCACGTCCAGCGCCACAAATGCGCCCCCCTTTGCCGCTTCCCGCGCGATACGCGTCGCGGCGGCGGCGGCATCCTCAGGCGTAATGCCGCTCAGCTTGCTTTCTGTGCAGCCAAAAGTATTCGTCATGAGGATATCCGCGCCCACGCGGGCATATTCTTTGTGAATGTTGCGCACGCTGTCCGCATGCGTCAGATTCCATGTTTCCGGGCATTCTCCCGGCTGCAAACCGGCGCTTTGCAGCATCGTGCCCATAGCGCCGTCAAAAAACAATAGTTTGTCGCCCAGCAAGGCTTCACGAAATCCCATGTTCTCCTCCCCGAAAAGCGCAGTCCGCTTTCTTGCAGGCAGAACAGCGTCCCGCGCCGCTGCAACCTTCCGCGCCGGCTCCCGCGCTGTTCTGCGTAAGGCCGATCACCGCTGTAATGGATTTGGTCGGCACCAGCATATTCGTCTGCGTACAGCAAACGCCGATGCGTTTGGGCGCCTCCAAAAGCTGCAAAAACGCCTGTTGATGCGAAAGCGAAAAATCTTCATATCCCGGCGAAAAGCGCGGCCGCAGATACAGGCCCCGCGCGCGGTATCGCGCGGCAAGCTGATGCTGCGCCGCGTCGCAATAGCTTTCCAACAGCGTTGCGGCGCATGCCTGCAGCACAACGGCGCCGCTGATGTCCGTTTTGCTCATGCGCTGCATAAGCCTGTCCACTTCCGGCCCAAGCGTGGCGGCAAATACCACCGCCTCCCCGCAGCCGCGCGTGTGTTCGAAAAGCGCGGCACTTTGTATGCGAAGGCCGCCTAAAAGAAGTATATTTGCCTTTTCATGCAAAAGCGGCAGGCAAATTTCCGCATGGCGAAAAAGCGCCGCTTCTTCCAGTAGGGGAATCATCTCTTTTATTTTCGTGTCCGTTTGCGCGTCGGCTTGCCCGTGTATGCCCATATACCGAAGCGCTTCCTGGCTTGAAATCTCCATATCAGTCCGCCTTTATGATGTGTGAAAGATTATCCATGATGTTTTGCGCGATAGCCGGTTTATTCATGGTATAAATATGAATGCCCGGCACGCCGTTTGCGATCAGGTCGATGATTTGCTCCGTCGCGTAGGCGATGCCCGCCTGCCGCATGGCCTCGCTGTTTTCGCCAAATTTGTCCAATATATTCAGAAAGCGGGGCGGCAGCATCGTGCCGGACAGCTTTACGATCCGGGTGATCTGCGCTTTATTTGTAACGGGCATGATGCCGGCCAGCACCGGCACATGGATGCCTCGATCACGTATGCGGTAAAGGAAGCGGTACAATACGTTATTGTCGAAAAACATCTGCGTGGTTAGAAACGAGCAACCCGCGTCCACTTTTTCTTTCAAATGCAGAATATCTTCCGCCTGACTCCGGCTGCTTACATGCCCCTCGGGATAGCATGCCCCACCGATGCAAAAGCCGCCATACGCCGCGATTTCGCGTACCAGCTCACCGGCGTATTGATACTGATTGGGCGAAGGGAATTCACTGTCCGCGGGAATATCCCCGCGCAGCGCCAGTATGTTTTGTATGCCTCGCTGCTTCAGCTCCTGCAGCAGCTTTTGCACCTGCCCTCTGGTAGAGGATACGCAAGTCAAATGCGCCAGCGCCGTAGCTTTTTGCCGCTCAATGTACGAGGCCATATGCAACGTATTTTGCGAGGTACCGCCGCTCGCGCCATATGTCACGCTGATGAAATCCGGATTTAGCGCTGCCGTATCCCGCACAATCCCTTCCGCGTTTTGGAAACCCGCATCCTGTTTCGGCGGAAACAGTTCGCAAGAAACCGTAACGCGGCGCTCCTGTAAAAGCTCGGAACTAAACATTTTGTATAGCCCTTCCCTATAATAAGCGAATCGTATCAAATATCAGCATGGTAAAACATATCCACCATGTTGTCAAGCAATCCCCCCTCCCGTCTGCGACCGTTCCATGCATATTTTAAAGTTTTAA
>JAVBPK010000095.1:0-5867 GCA_031549625.1 Eubacteriales bacterium | reverse complement strand
GCTTATCGAGCAGCGTCTTTACCGTCATGACCAAATGATCGGCATTGCGTTCCAGCGTAGCCAGGGAGCTTGGCCGATTGTTTTTATTCACGATGATCACATCGCCCTGCTCGTCCGCTATCTGTTCCAATCCTTCGCTTTCCAGCCGCTTGATGGCGTTGTTCAACCGCAGCAGCGTACTCTCGATTACCATGTTGTACGCAAGCACCACCGCCACCACAAAGGAAATCAACATGAGCAGTATCAGAATGATGCGCACCATATCCAGCGAGAAGAAACCCGTGGCATACACCTCCGAACGCGGCACCATCATGGCCAAGTACCAGTCCGTCGCAGAAAGGCGGGAATACACGAGCAAAGACGCCTCTTTATCGCCCTGGATAGACATGCTGCCGGACGCGTTTCGCCGTATCGTTTCCATTTCCGCCTCGGAACAAGCTTGCTCGCCTATGCGCGCATTGTCTGAGTGCGCCAACACCTTGCCTTCCGCATTGATGAGAAACAGCGCCTCCTGCTCGCCCACGCCGGCCGAAAGCACGGTATTAAAATCCGATACATTCAAATCCATAAACAGCACGCCCATAATGCGTTCATAGTTATCGGTGCTTGTGATCGTGGTTTGGCAGGAAATCACCTGCACGGTCCTTTCGCCAAAGGTAAGCGATACGGCATGCGGCTCCAGCCAGCGCGAGCCGCGCAGCGTTTGTGTGGAAGCCGCGCCATCCAGCAAAAGCAAATCTTCCAGCGGGTAAAAAATATCTCTCTGCGTGCTGTAGCGTTTGTTGCCCGTCACATATAGGCGCAGCTTGGTTATCTGATGCCTGCTTCTATACTCGGCAAGTATGCGCATCAGCTCGTTGTATTCGCGAATCTGCGCTTCCACGGAAACTTCGGAAGCGATATACGGATACACCGTAGTCAGTATGGCAAGCGCGTTTCCTTCAGCCTGCTCCATGCGGTAGTCGATATTGCTTTTGCCCTGTTCCACGGTCACCTTCATATTGCGCAATATTCCTTTTTCCATGGTATCCGCGGAATAAGCGGAATACAAAAATAAACTCAGCACGATAGGCACGATAATAATAGCAAGCAACATCGTCACCATCTTGCGCGACGTGCGTATTTGCCGCCTAAAAAAACATATGCTTACATCTTCATTTAGTTTTAGGTTGCGAATGAACTGTTTCATGTCAATTCTTTTGCAAAGCCGCTTCCCTGTATTCGCTTGGCGTAAACATCGTCACTTTCTTGAAAAGTTTGGAAAAATAGCTTGGGGAAAGATAGCCTACCTGATAACACACATCATATAGCTTGATGTTTGGGTTAGCCAGCAATTCCTTTGCCCGTTGGATACGCACGCGCGTAATAAACTCGTTGATCGTCTGGCCTGTAGCCTGTTTGAACAAAACGCAAAGATACGTGGGCGTTAAGTATACTTCCTCGGCAAGCGACGTGATGGATATCTGCTCCATATACCGCCCTTGTATGGTATCCTGCACCTTTTCAACGATATGGTGCGAGTGCGCTTCGCTGCGGCTGTTTATAATTTGGGCGACCTCTTCGAATAATTTAAGCAGGAAAAGCTTTTGCTCCCGCATGTCGGCGCAATACAAAAAGCGCTCCGTAAGAATGCGGTGGTTATCGTAGGAGCCCTTTTCGCCCGTACGCACATTGGTAAGCACTTGTGTGGGCAAAAGCAGCAGATACAGCAAAAAATTTTGTTGGTCGTTCGCGGTCGGCAGCGCGTCCAAATCGGCAAACACGCCCTCTACCTTCTGGCGTATCCGTTGGATATCGCCGGACATCAGCGCGTCGCAGATATCCTTCTGCGCGCGTTCCTGCGCGTTGCGTATGGTTACGACTTCCTCGTATTTATCTACCGAGATGGCAAGCGTTTCATCGAAATAGTAGCGTTTATGGATAGCGTTTACCGCGCTTTCAAACGCGGCGGATATGTGCTCCAGGCCTGTAAATCGGTTGCTGATGCCAATACGGCAATCGAACTTATATTCGTGCTGCAGCAGTTCACGAAGCTCTTCGGAAACCGCGATAAGCACTTCTTCGTAATCATCTGATTCCGCGTTCAAAAACATGATGTATTCGCCCAGCCGGTTTTCAAACGCGACATGGCTGTTATACCGCAAAAGCAATTCCTGGCAGCGAAGCTGAAATTCCACCGTGAACATAAAGCGCTGGCGTTCCGGCATATCCGTAAACGAGCGCCACATATCCTTGAGCTGCAATACGAGCACGCAATAAGGCGTATGGGAGCTTAGCGGAATATCGAGATACGCAAGCCGCTGCTCGGACATGCGCATGTCCAGTATGCCCTCACGCACCAGAAGCATGAGCTGCCGCTGCTGCAGCAGGGGAATGCTTTCTATCAGCTTTTCCTCGAGTTCCGCGATGGTGCGTTCCTGCGTTGTTTCCTGCTCCATTTTCGCGGTCACACGCATAATTGTCTCCATAAACTCATCCAAATCGATGGATTTGAGTATATAGTCCACAGCGTCCATCTTCAGCGCTTTACGCAAATATTCCGTATCTTCATAGCCGCTTACGAATACAATTTTCACTTTGGGGAACCGCTCACGAACGGCCTTTGCGAGCGCTATGCCGTCCATGTTCGGCATGCGCACGTCCGTCACGATTAAATCTACAGGGTTGGCCTGCACATATTGCCATGCCTTTTGGCCATCGGGAAAATCGGCCACCACTTGAATATGAAAGCGGTCCCAATCAAAATGGTTTTGCAGCCCACGGCGAACCGCGCTCTCGTCGTCTACAATAATAGCCCGATAGATACCATTCACCCCTTACAATATAGCTTCATGCCCTTTCCGCCCGTTATCTCCACAGTTCTCTCAAAAACCGCACGGAATCCGCCGCGTCCTGATCGAGGCGCGCTTCATCCGCGCCGTTTGAAAGATCGCGCCAGATGGAAATATCCTTCCCCACTTGCCCGCCCATGCACACGAACGGCTCCATAACAACAGCCCCGTCGTAATGTACCTCACGCAGCGCTTCGCCGATTTCCGCCCAGGGCATACGCCCCCGCGGGCTGGGCGGGCGACGGTTTGCTTCGCCCACATGTACATGCCCCAAAAACTCCCCGGCCAGCCGAATAGCCCCGAGCATGGAATCTTCTTCTATGTTCATGTGGAAGGTGTCGAGCATCACGCGCACGTTCGGCTCCCCGACAGCTTGCACATAACGGAGGCATTCCCGGCAATCATTGATGAGGTAGCCCTCAAAGCGATTGAGCGCTTCCATTTGCAGGGTAATGCCATATTCAGCCGCCATGCGCGCCAGCTTTTTCATGCGTTCCGCGCTGCGCGCAAAATCCGCGTCCTTATGAAACCCGCTTTTAAAATCGACCGGCCAATACGAATAAAGCGCCCCGCCGATGGAGCGGATGCCTGCAAGCTCCATTTTACGAAACACATCGCTGTAGAAAGCAAACGCGTCGTCAACAGCCTCACAGGACGCGAGGTTGTGCTCCGGCCGCGGCCCATACCCACCCGTCAGCACGATGCCCTCCGCTTCAGAAACCTGCCTCAGTTCCCGAAAAAAGCCATCCGCCTCCAAGTGAAAATTGCCGCAGGCCACTTCCAGTATATCAAACCCAAGCCGTTTAACGCGAGAAATATATGGGGCGAACATGCCGCCCCATTCTTTTTCCCAGTATGCATAGTAGATGCCGTATTGCATGCGCTCACCTATTCATGTCAATCATGACCTTCATCGCTTTATCCTTTTGCTCTTCGATCAGGCGGTACGCATTGCTATATTCTGAAAAACCGACGCGGTGCGTAATAAGCGCGTCAAACTCAATCTCGCCTTTGTTTACGAGCTCAATGGCGGCCATGTAATCTTCCACGCGGTACATGGCGGAGCCCAGCACGGTAAGCTCATGATCCTGCAGCAGCGACATATTGATCTCACACGCGCCCGGCACAACGCCCACAACCACTACCGTGCTGCCCTTGCGCGCGATGTCGATCACCTCTTTCAATACTGCGGGATTGCCGATACATTCGAATATCACATCCGCCGCGTCGGAGCCAAAATGACTAAGTATCGCGTCCTGCAGCTTTTCTTTTTGCGGGTTGATCGTTTGGATTCCGCACTTCGCGGCGGTCTCCAGCCGGTATTGGCTCACTTCCGAAAGCAGCACGGCTTTCGCGCCGCGCGCTTTTAGCACTTGCGCCACCAAGTTGCCGATCGGGCCGCCGCCGGTAACCACGGCGCGTTTCCCCGCCACATCACCCGCGCGGCCCACGGCATGGCAGGCCACGGCCAAAGGTTCGATCATGGCGCCGTGTTCTTCGCTCATGCCCTCGGGCAATACCAGCGCTTTATCCGCATCCACCACAAAATATTCGCTGGCCATACCGGTTGTCTGGAAACCCATCACCTTCAGTGAATTGCAGTCGTTGTACATGCCATGCGTGCAAGGGTAGCAGGTTCCACAAACCACTTGCGGCTGTATGGTGACCAAATCGCCCACTTTAAAGCCGCGCACATGCGCGCCGACCGCTTCCACTCTGGCCGAAATTTCATGCCCCTGCACAACGGGATAGGAGGTAAATGGGTGTTTGCCGTGCCACACATGGATATCCGAACCGCAAACGCCGATTTGCAGCATCTTTACTTTAATCTGGTTCGGCCCCATTTCCGGCACGGGCACTTCCTGATAGAATATCTCGCCCGGCTTTGACATTACCGCCTGTTTCATTCTCAAACCTCCTGCGCAATATCCGATAAGGCTGCGCGCTTACACGCGCAGCATAACGCCCGTTTTTTCGAGTATGGCGCGTATTTCGCGCACGTCCACATCTTTTGCGGAAATGCCCTTTTTCACGGCGAGCGCCGCGCCCACGCCCGCGCCTTCCGCCATGACCATCAAAATAGGCATGACGCGCGCAGAGCTCAAGGCAACGGCGTCCATGGACGCGCAGCGCCCGCTATACATCAGCCCTTCGATTTCGCTGCTGACCGTCATGCCATAGGGCAGGCCGTATGGCGGCACTTTCTTCACGATGGTGCCGGAACCGTCCGCCAGATGGATATCGATGATGTAGGAGCCCATACCCACGGCGTCGTCGCCGACGCGGCCTTCGAGCAAATCTTTCTCCACAAGCCGCGAGATACCCTTGAAGCGGCGCGTCTCGCGCACGCCCATGCCGGGGTTAATGCGCGTGATATAGCAATTTTCAAACCCGGGCACATAGTTGTGCAAGGTTTCCATGAATTTTTCGATTTGCGTATACCCCTCTATTTCCGCTTTGGTAAGGCTAAACAAATCGCTGCAATCCGTGTTTAGGTGCCTTGTGCAGTTCAGGTGTACTTCGCCAGGCAGCAGGCTCTGGATGGATATGATGGTATCGCGCTCTATGGGCATCTTCCCCGCCGCTCTAAGTTCCGAAAACAGCTTGCGTAAACCTACCATGACATGCATGGGATGCGCACGATAGTAAGAGGCGTCATACCCTTTGCCCACCTCTATGGTATCGCAAAGCACAGCCTGTTCCGGGTCGTCTTCAATGAATTGAACGGTCTTTTCGATATCCACATTCGCCACAGTAAACATCAACGTTGGCGGCTGCAGATTACCTGTGCCTTCCTGGCCCATTTCGTACGACGCTCCGGCCAGATAGCCCACATCCCCGTCGCCAGTGGCATCTATGAATATCTTCGCCGAAACTTCCACCTGCCAGCTTTTGCCGTTGAGCGTGACGGAACACAGGCGCGCGTTATCCACGTTAACGTCGATTGCCTCGGCATGCAGCAGGATGTCTACGCCCGCCTCCTGCAGCTTTTTGAGGGCGATGATTTTAAATATCTCATGATCGTAAAACGTCACG
>JAVBPK010000007.1:0-11616 GCA_031549625.1 Eubacteriales bacterium | reverse complement strand
GGCCGTCGAAAAACGCTGTTTTTCGACGGGATTACGGCATTTTACCTCTCGCCCTCCGGGCTCGCGGGCGGCAAAATGCCCAAGGTGTGGGCTGCGGACGCACATGTCGTCCTTGCCCACGGATTGAAAGCTTTTTCTTGCTAACCTTTTTTGACAGTCTGAAGAGCCAGAACAGGGCGCTTTGTGCTTATAAAGAAAATCTCTGTTCCATAGGTTTTCAACCGTGGCCCTTACGGAATGCCCTGGCATTCCGGCTATGGGTTTCCAAAGGGACTGGTTCCTTTGGCGGCGGTTTGGAGGCAGAGCCTCCATAAAACCTGACTGGCCGAACCAGTTGGAGCTGGAAGGACGATGGGGCGCGCCGCATGCCCCGCCTAAGGGATCCGCCGGCCATTAGGAAGCCTATTTGCTATATGCTCAAAAAATAGGCTTCTTTTTTCATGCGCTGCATGAAATCGCTGCCGCTCTGCACCGGCCTCTTTTGCGAAAACGGCAGTGCCTCGCTTATCTTGGCGGCGGCGGCAAGCATGAGCTTGATGCGGTTTTCCTGATTCACCTGCGTTGCGCTCGGGTCATAATCGATAGCCGTGATGTTCGCTTCCGGATACGCCGCGCGAATCTTCGCGATCATCGCTTTGCCCGCTACGTGGTTTGGCAAACATCCAAAAGGCTGCGCGCAAACAATATTGGAAAAACCGCTGCGCACCAGTTCCACCATTTCCGCCGTAAGCAGCCAGCCCTCTCCCATTTTAACGCCGCGGCCGATAAAGCCTTCGTTTAAATGCATAACTTCCTGAAACAAAGCGGGCGCGCGCAAGTTTGGATACCGTTGTATGGCGCTCGCCATGAATCTTTCGCATTTCATGGTGAACTGAAGCAGTTTCTCCAATGCAAAGTGTTTGATGTGCGCGCCGCCATAGATTCGAATTGTCTCGTAAGCGTTCACGATGCAGTATTGCACAAAGCCCAGCAGGCCGGGCACACTCACCTCACAGCCCTCGTTCACGAGGAATTCTTCCAGCCGGTTATTCCCCAGCGGTGAATACTTCACGTAAATCTCGCCCACAACGCCTACTTTGATTTTCGGCATACGTGTGGTTGGAATCCTTGAAAAATCGGCTGCAATTTCGCCAAAAAGTTTTTTCATATCGTACAAGCTTTTGCCTTGCCCATGAGCATACCGGCTGGCAATTTCACGTTGCCATTTTTGCAGGGTCGCCAGCGTCTGGCCTTTGTTATTCTCGTAGGGCACGACCTGATTATATAGCGTCATCAGCTCGTCGCCATACAGGCATGCGGCAAACGCCTTGCGTATCACGCGCAGCGGCAGCTTGAAGCCGGATTTGCCTTCGAGGCCTGAAAAATTGATGCTGGCCACAGGCACGCCCGGAAAGCCCGCTTTTTTCAGTGCTTTGCGCAACAAATAAATATAATTGGAAGCGCGGCATCCGCCGCCTGTTTGCGTAATAATCAGCGCTGTTTTTTCCACATCATATTTGCCGCTCTTCAGCGCGTCTATAAACTGCCCTATAACGAGCAATGCCGGATAACAGGCGTCATTGTGCACATATTGCAGCCCTTCGCGTACCACTTGCGGGCTCGCGTTTTCCAGCACCTCAATGTCGTAACCTTCCTGGCGAATGATGTCCACGATGATGCGAAAATGAATAGGCGCCATCTGTGGAATGAGCAACTTATGCGTTGCCTTCATCGCCTGCGTAAAAACGGGATACTCTTCACGTAGTTCTTTTTTCACGGGGTACTCTCTCCTTCACACGCGCGTTTTGCGCGTCGCAGCCGCATCCAACGCGGCAAAAAGACTTTTTAAGCGGATATTGACCGCGCCCAGGTTTACAATTTCGTCTATCTTTATTTGCGTATAAAGCTTATTTTGTTTGGTAAGTATTTCGCGCACTTCATCTGCTGTCACGGCGTCCAGCCCACAACCAAAGCTGACGAGCTGCACCAAATCAATATCCGGTTCTTTGGCTGTCGCTTCCGCAATCGCGTACATGCGCGCGTGATACGTCCACTGGTTTAATACATTTGTACGTGTAACGCTATCAGAATACATGCAATCCTCGCTGATTACAACGGCATTTTTGCTGGCGATCAATTTATCGATTCCATGGTTTACCTCCGCGTCCACATGGTATGGCCTGCCGGCCAGCACGATTACGCGTTTGCCCTCCGCGCGCGCGGCGGCAATTAGCTCTTGGCCGCGCTTGCGAATACGCGCCATATGAGCATCATATTCCGCATATGCCTTTTTTGCTGCCGTGTGCAGCATCTTTTTTGTGATTCCTGCAAATTCACGGGAAAGCACAGCATAAAATTTTTGTTCAAATCCTCGAGGATTATGAATGCCGACATCATCATACAAAAACCGTTTTTTCGCTAAAAACTCGCCGCAACTCGCCTTGATAACCTCCGGATAATACGCCACAACGGGACAATTGAATTTGTTGTCCGATATTCCTTCGTCTACGTTGTATGTCATACAGGGATAGAACAGCGTATCCACGCCTTCCATTTCACACAATGTTTTGATATGCCCATGCATCAGCTTGGCGGGATAGCAGACCGTATCGCTCGGTATGGTGCTCTGCCCCGCAAAATACATGCCGCGTGTGGAAGGCGGGCTAGTTACCACCTCAAAACCCAGCTCTGAAAACAGCGTATGCCAAAACGGAAGCAATTCGTATAGATTAAGTCCAAGCGGAATGCCGATTTTGCCGCGCGGGCCGGGTTTGGGTACATACGCGCCGAGCAGCTGCTGCTTGTATTCATATATGTTCAGCGCCGAGCCGGCCTCCCGCTTTGTCAGCGGCCTGTCGCAGCGATTCCCGCTCAAATACTTCATGCCACCGGAAAAGGAATTGACCGTCAATGTACAATGATTCGTGCATAGGTTGCAGGTAACCGTTTTAACGGTATGCTCCCATTTTTGCAGCGCTTCGCGACCCAAAGAGCTGCTATGCTGCTGCGGGCCCGCCTGCGTTTTGCCATACAGGGCCGCGCCAAACGCGCCCATCAATCCGGCAATGGACGGGCGTACGACCTCCAGTCCCATCTCCAGCTCAAATGCGCGTAAAACCGCGTCGTTATAAAACGTGCCGCCTTGCACCAGTACACGGCTGCCCAATTCTTTCGGGTTCTGTGTGCGTATCACTTTATACAGCGCGTTCTTCACAACGCTGATGGCAAGTCCGGCAGAAATGTTTTCAACGGACGCGCCGTCTTTTTGCGCCTGCTTCACGCTGGAATTCATAAAAACCGTGCACCGGCTGCCCAATTCCACCGGCGCATCCCCGAAGAGCGCCATCTTTGCAAAAGCCGCCATATCCCAGCCAAGCGCTTCGGCAAATGTTTGCAAAAAACTGCCGCATCCAGACGAACACGCTTCATTTAAGAAAATATCGCTCACCACGCCGTCGGATATCTTGAAGCATTTCATATCCTGCCCGCCGATGTCGATGATAAAGTCCACATCCGGCTGGAAATGCCTCGCCGCTGTAAAGTGCGCCATGGTTTCAACGAGTGAATAGTCCGCTTGAAACGCGGCGGCGATCAGTTCTTCTCCATAACCCGTTGTGGTCATGCTGGCCAATGAAAGTCCCGGGCACTCCTCATACAGCCGCATCAGTATGTTGCGCACCAGCGGCGCGGGATTGCCCGTGTTCGGCTGGTAGGTGGTATGCAGCAAATTACCTTCGCCGTCGATCAGTGCGGTTTTCACCGTGGTCGACCCGGCGTCAACGCCGAAATGCGCTTTGCCCGCAAACCCGGCAAGCCCAATCACGGGGATAGCCGCCTCGTTATGCCTGCGCAAAAACGCCTCATATTCGTCTTGATTTTTAAAAAGGGGCGCCGTATGTTCAAATGCTATGCGGTTGCGGTTGTATTGCAGCCTGTTGCGCAACTCACTGAGTTTCATGGGCTGCGTCGCCAGCAACGCCGTGCCGATCGATACAAAATACAAGCTGTTTTCCGGCAATCGGCCCTCCAGCCGCAAAACATGGTCAAAAGCGGCGCGCAGTTCGCTCATGTATGTGAGCGGGCCGCCAAGATACGCCACCACGCCCGCGATCGGCCTGCCCTGCGCCAGGCCCGCGATGGTTTGGTTGACTACAGAATATAGGATGGACGCCGCAATATCTTCCTTGCGCGCGCCCTGATTCAGCAGCGGCTGAATATCCGATTTTGCAAAAACACCGCACCGGCTGGCTATGGCGTATATCTTTTCTTTTTTCTTCGCTTGTTCGTTCAGCTCCGCGGGCGTCATTTTTAACAGCGTGGCCATCTGGTCGATAAAGGCGCCCGTGCCACCGGCGCAGCTGCCGTTCATGCGCGCGTCGATAACGCCTTTCAAAAAGAGAATCTTAGCGTCTTCCCCGCCAAGCTCGATCAATACATCCGCTTGAGGCAGCAGCTGCTCCGCGGCGATTTGCGTTGCGTACACTTCTTGCACAAACGGCACATCGCACAACTTTGCAAGGCCAAGGCCCGCGCTCCCGCTGATCGCGATATGCATTTCGTCGACGGCCGGAAATTGCCGTTCGAGTTCCGCAAGCAATTCGAGCGTTTTATCAACGATCATGCTGAAATGCCGCTGGTAGTTCGCGTACAGCAAACGCCCATTATCGCTGAGCATGATTGCCTTTATCGTCGTGGAGCCAATATCCAAACCAATCTTCACTCTGCGCCTCCAAAAAAACCGCCCGAAAAAATCGGACGCCGCGTTTGCATTATACTACAAATTTCGCAAATACAATATATGTATTTGCGAGCACCTTTACGCAATACATAGGCGAAAGCGAACCATCAAATTGACCAGGGGCACATCCGCTTTTTACCGCCGTTATTTCCCTTTCCGCATTGAAAAATCGCCCTATTTGTTAAAGAATAAACGTTTTTTAATATATAGGATTTTTGCATCTTCTATGCTATAATAATCAAGAATTTGCTTAAACTGCATTGGATTTGCAATTGCAGCAACATTTGCGCTGCAACTGTGCATACTAAATATATATTTGCCGCAAGGAGTTTCATGAAGAAATTATCTCAACGAGATGTGCTGATTATCGTGGTCGCCATTTTATTTATAACCGCAATCGCCTATGTGTTGTTTTTCGTATTACCATCGATGGCCAGCGCCGTTGGCCAAAAAAACGAAGCCACAGCGGTGCCCTCTCAAAGCGCTCCGAATCCTGCTTCCCAAACGCCCGCGCTCTCTTCCACAGAAGATCAAGTCGTCATCTACATCGGCGACAAAATATACGACATCGTTCCGTTAAAAGATGACGTTATCACCATCGATCAGGGCGACGGCAAAATAAACGAAATAACCATCACCCCTCATGGTGCGCATATGTCCCATTCCACATGCGAAAACCAGGACTGCGTTCAGCAAGGCGAAGCCACGCTTGAAAATTTCGATACGCGCGTTCTCATGGGCTGGGTAATATGCCTGCCCAATCAGGTTTCCATCGAATTGCGGCCGAAAGGCACAACCCCATGAAAACGCGAACCATCACACAATTCGGACTGCTGACCGCTGTGGCATTGGTTCTTGGCTGGCTGGATCGCATGATCCCCATGCCCATTGTCGGCATAAAGCTTGGTTTGGCAAACACGGTATTGCTATATGCGCTTTGCCTTATGAACAGAAAAAGCGCCGTCATGCTAATGCTCTTAAAAGTATCGCTGTCGGCGCTGTTGTTTGGCTCATCCGCCTGGACATTCCTTGTCAGTCTTGGCGGCGGGATCGCCAGCCTGCTTGTCATGATCCTGTTCCTGCTGATTCCCCGTATGCCCCTGGTCGCCGTCAGCGTTGCGGGTGCCATCTTCCATATGGTCGGCCAGTTGCTGGTCATCGTATTATTTCACATGGCGCCTTGGTCGTTTATACTCATATACCTGCCTATTTTGGGCGTTGCTGCGGTTATAACCGGCATGCTCACAGGTATAAGCGCAAAATATGCCATGAAGGGACTGCAAGCCTATAGTTCCAACCGGCATACGCCTACAAAAAGCTAATTCCTCTGGCCACAACGCCCGCAGTTGCCAAGAGGCCAACCTTCCGGCGTTTTAAATATGAAACCAACCCGCGGTCGCACTTAAGGATCACCGCGCAAACAGAAAAGGATTATTGCCTTGAGAAAGTTATTACCCTATATAAAAGCAATATGCTGTAGTGTTGCCCTCCTCCTTTGTTTGGCCGGTTGTGCCGTTCCTCCCCAAACCCCGCAGCAACCGGAGGCTACGCCTTCCACTCCGCCGCAAAGGCAATCGGCAATCGCGTTTTATCTGGATACCGTGCTCACGCTCTCCGCCGATGGTGTGGAGCAGAGCGAACTGGCCGACATCCTGTCCCATTGCGCGGAATATGAGGCCATTCTTTCCAAAACCATCGAGGGCAGCGACGTCTGGCGCATCAATCACGCGAACGGCGAACCTACCAAGGTAAGCAAACACACCATTGCCGTACTAAACGTAGCGCAGGATATTTCCGCCCGTTCTCAGGGTGCATTCGATGTCACTATCGCACCCGCATCCGCATTATGGGATTTCAAGAGCGAGCAGCCAACTTTGCCGGACGAGCAGGCACTGAGCGACGCCGCGGCGCTCGTTGACTATACCAAGCTCGTAATAGAAGGCGATATGGTCACTTTGCCCGCAGGCATGATGATAGACCTGGGCGGTATCGCAAAAGGCTATATTGCAGACGAAATTGCCGCGTTATGCAAGTCCCGCGGGATTATAAGCGGCCTGCTGAATTTTGGCGGCAATGTCGTTACACTGGGCGTAAAGCCAGACGGAAAGCCCTGGAATGTCGGCCTGCAGGATCCGGACGAACCCACGGGCGCGTACATGGCAGCCGTTGCTGTGGAAAACAGCTCCGTTGTTACCAGCGGCATTTATGAACGCGGCTTCGACCTGAACGGTGTGCGCTACCACCATCTCCTGCTTCCTTCCACCGGCTGGCCTGTGCAAAACGAGCTCGCATCCGTCACCATACTCACGAAAAGCTCCATGCTTGCGGATGCGCTATCCACCTCTTGCTTTGTGCTGGGTGAAGAGGCCGGAAAAGAGTTTTTAAAACAGTTCCCGGATACAGAGGCCATCTTCATCCACCGGGACCGTACCATACGCGCAACAGAGGGCGCAGCAGCGCTGCTAACCCTCGCGAAATAATCCACTTATCCTACTATTACCATTCAACAGGGGGGCATTACTCATGAAAAAACAACTGCCCGCGTGGGCCGCATTGTGCATCATCGCTTTGATTGCCGGTTTACTGCTTGGCGTTACAAACGCGATGACCGCTGACCGTATCCAGGAACAGACGCAGGCCGCTAGCGAAACATCCAGACGCGGCGTATTGCCCGCGGCAAAAGTGTTCGAACAGCAGGAGCTGGCCGCAGATGCCAAAGTCGACAATTGCTACGTCGGCAAAGACGGCGAAACCATCGTTGGGTATACCGCACAAGTTACCACAAAGGGCTACGGCGGTGAAATCGAAGTCATCGTTGGTTTAGACACGAATGGCAGCCTCACCGGCATCAGCGTAGGCGGCGCAAACTTCGCTGAAACCGCAGGCCTTGGTGCGCGAACAAAAGAAGCCGCTTTTACGGATCAATTTCGTGGCGTTACGCCGCCGGCCGCCATTGGCGACAATGTGCAAGGCGTCACTTCCGCCACGATCAGCTCAGGCGCTGTTGTATCCGCGGTGAACAGGGCCGCTGATTTCATGAAGGCGCAATACCTTGGCGGCTCTGGCGGCGCGGAGGGCGGCGCAAGCGAAGGTCCTCTGCCCGGCGCAACCAACCTCACGGAGCAACCCGCTGCCGATGGCATCGTCTCCTGGTCGAAGGCCGACGAGGGCATCGTGGTTACCGTATCCGAAAAGGGCTTTGGCGGCGATATCGAAGTCACTGTTGGCATCTATAACGACGGCACGATTGCCGGTATCGTTATCGACGCGCCCAATGAAACAGCCGGCCTTGGCGAACGCGTTATGTCCGACGCCTCTTTTGGCGAAAGCTTTATTGGCAAATCCGCACCCGTAAGCGTAGATACGCTTGCCGGCGCCACCATCAGCTCTACTGCCGTTATCACCGCTGTCAACCGTGCGATGGAAATGGTAGGAAAATAATATGATGGAAAATTTAGAGCATATTTTCCACATCATAGTGCAAAGCGGCATTATGCTGCTTGAATTTCTTGGCGTTGCCATCGTCATCGTAACGGCTATCCGCTGCATCATCGGCCTGTTCAAAAAGGACGAGCATGTGCGGCTAAAACTGGCGCAGGGCATTGCACTCGCATTGGAATTCAAACTGGGCGGCGAAGTGCTGCGTACCGTTATCGTGCGCGAATGGAGCGAGTTGGCCATATTGGGCGCCATCATCCTCTTGCGCGGCGCGCTCACTTTGCTTATACACTGGGAAATCAAAAACGAAGAACAGCGCCTCGAGTAGCGGATTGCGCTTGTCCCTCGCTATCATTTTAAGCTTCAACACTATAAATAGCGTATATGCTGTTTTTTACAAAGGAGGTAGTTGCACTTGAATAGTTTCAAGGGAGGCACACACCCCATGCACGGTATGCATGAGGGTAAAAAGCCCACACGAGATATTCCGCTGCGTGAATTTATATCCGACTCGGTTTGCATCCCTCTGGGCGCCCATTTAGGGCCGCCGAGTGAACCGTGCGTAAAAGTAGGCGATACCGTTAAGCTTGGCCAGATAATCGGCACGCCGGTTGGCTTTCTGGGCCTGCCGGTGCATGCCAGCGTCAGCGGCGAAATAACGGAAGTCGGCTATAAGCCGTACCTGACGGAAGTGCCTGTCATGTGCGTATGCATCAAAAACGATTTTCAGGATACTTGGATAGAAGGCCTGCATGGGCTTGGCACCGTTGAATCCGTTGACCCTACCAAGATCGTGCCCGCCATCAAGAATGCGGGTATCTGCGGCATGGGCGGCGCTTCCTTCCCCACCCATGTTAAGCTGTCCGTCGGTGAAGGCCAATATTGTGATACCATCATCCTAAACGGCGCGGAATGCGAAACATTCCTCACCGCCGACGACAGGCTGATGCGCGAAAAACCAGACCGCATCATAGCCGGCCTGCGCCTGGCCATGCGCGCTCTCGATGTTAAGACAGGCTTAGTCGCCGTCGAAAAAAACAAGCCTGAAGCCATAGCTGCCATGCAAAAAGCAGCCGAAGGCATAGAGGGCGTCTCCATCATGCCCTTGCGCACAAAATACCCGCAAGGCGGTGAAAAACAGCTGATTGACTCTGTAACGGGCCGTCAGGTTCCTTCCGGGAAGCTGCCGCTGGCGGTGCATGTGATTGTGCTCAACGTTGGCACAGCCGCCGCTATCGCCGACGCGGTGCTCGACGGTAAGCCGCTCATCTCCCGCATCACCACCGTGACGGGCCACGTGAAATCGCCTGCCAACCTGGTATTGCGCATCGGCACCATCATTGGCGACGCTATCGGCGAATGCGGCGGTTTTTCCAGCCCCGTTGGCAAGATCACCATGGGCGGCGGCATGACAGGCATCTGCGCGCCGAACGACAATATCCCCATGAGCAAAGCGACAAACGGTGTGGTCGTATACAACGAACAGGAAGCCAAGTCTCTCGAAGAAACCGCGTGCCTGCGCTGCGCTCGCTGCGTAGAGGCCTGCCCCATGGGCTTAAACCCCTATTTACTCAAGCATTATTGCGACGCGGATAACCTGGACGAAGCGAAAGCGCACAATGTCATGGACTGCACCGTATGCGGCTGCTGTTCTTATGTATGCCCTTCACGCAGGTGGCTGACTGTATCCTTCAAGAACGCGAAGGATAAAATAACGCTCGCGGCAAAAAGGGGGAAATAAACTATGAATTTACGCATCTCAACCGCGCCGCATATTCGCGAGGGCAATACAACCCGGTCTTTGATGACGCATGTGCTGATTGCCATGGTTCCCTGCGCTATAGCCGGCGTATACCGTTTCGGCTACAATGCGGCCATTTTACTCGTCGTAGCTATGGTAACAGCCGTTTTAGCGGAGTTTCTCTGGCAAAAGATCACAAAGCGGCCCGTGCGCGTGGATGACTATTCCGCGCTGGTAACCGGCCTTCTTTTGGGGCTCAATCTCCCCCCCGACGCGCCATGGTGGCTTGCCATGGTTGGCAGTGCTTTGGCGATACTGCTCGTCAAGCAGATTTTCGGTGGGTTGGGCGACAATTTCATGAACCCCGCGCTGGCGGCGCGCGCCATATTGCTCGCATCCTGGCCGGTGCATATGACAAGATTCATTCTGCCGCTGAACCAGCTGATCCCCACCGTGGACGCGGTAGCAACCGCAACGCCGCTTTCCACAAAATCCGCCGATATATGGAACCTTTTCATGGGCAATATCCCCGGTACGCTCGGCGAAGTCAGCAAAATGATGATCCTGCTGGGCCTTTTATACCTGCTGCTCACCAAGGTAATATCCTGGCGCATCCCTGTCATCATGATAGGCAGCGCGGCGCTGGTGAGCTGGCTGCTTGGCGAAAGCCCACTATACACCGTGCTTTCCGGCGGTCTGCTGTTTGGCGCCGTATTTATGGCGACGGATTACACCACAACCCCCATGACCGCCAAGGGCCAAATGGTATTTGCGGCCGGTTGCGGCCTGATTGTGGCCATCATTCGTAAATTCGGCTCATATCCGGAGGGTGTGACATACGCTATCCTCCTCATGAACATCGCCACGCCTTTGATCGACAAATTTATGCGCCCCAGGCTATATGGCCAACCCAAAAAAGAAAAAGCCGCAAAGGAGGTAAAAGCCAATGCCTAAAAAGACAATGAGCGGCGTTTTCATCAACGGCATAATAAACGAGAACCCGACGTTCCGTCTTGTGCTGGGCACATGTCCTACGCTGGCGGTTTCCACCACAGCCATCAATGGCTTTGGTATGGGGCTTTCCGCCATGTTTGTGCTGGTTTTCTCAAATATCGTTATTTCACTGTTGCGCAATTTCATTCCCGATAAAGTGCGCATTCCCGCATTTGTCGTGGTTATTTGCACATTCGTTACCATCGTACAGATGCTGCTGCAAGCGTTTGTTCCTTCCCTTTACGAATCGCTTGGCATATTCATCCCGCTTATCGTGGTGAACTGCATCATATTGGCGCGCGCGGAAGCATTCGCCAGCAAAAACAGCGTGTTCCTTTCCGCTATAGACGGCATAGGCATGGGCCTCGGCTTTACGCTGGCTATCACCATCATGGGTATGGTTCGTGAATTCCTGGGCAGCGGCACATTCTTCGGCATGACCACGATACCCTCCTTCCAGCCCATGCTTCTCTTAATCATGGCTCCTGGCGGCTTTATCACATTTGGCCTGCTGCTGGCGCTCATGAACCTTATTATGCAACGCATAGACAAAAAGAAAATAGACGCACGCGAAGGAGGGGATAACGCATGATTGCAGAAGCAACCGGTATTACAAAGATCCTGTTATTCATGCTCAGTTGCGTACTGACGAACAACTTCATATTTTCACGTTTCCTTGGCTGCTGCCCGTTCCTCGGCGTATCCAACAAAGTGGAAACTGCCGTAG
>JAVBPK010000033.1:0-22855 GCA_031549625.1 Eubacteriales bacterium | reverse complement strand
GAGAGCCCTGCTATTCCTCCAGATCCATATCCAATTCTTTTGCGGCCACATGGCGTGCCTTGCGGTGCCGGGAAAAAGGCGGTACGCTCACGTCTTCATTTAAGGGCGCGGATATGTCATCGTCTTCATCCTCATCGTCCTCATCCTCATCGTCTTCATCGGGGAAGAGGTCGTCGCTCTTGCGGCGGAAAAAGCCGCCGCGCTTGCGTTTGGGCGCCCAAGTCTCTTCTTGCTGCTCTTCTTGCTGTGCTTGGGCCTCAAATGCGCCAGCATCGCCATCCGGATCTTCTTCAAAAGCGCGTATCACGGTGGGCGGGTCGATAGGTTCTACGGGAGAGGCAGCGCGCGGCTGGCGCGGCTGGATAGGCGTGGGGGGGGCGTATTGCGGCATAGTGGGCATGCCGGTGGACATGCCCAGTTCTTCGCGGTTTTGTTCAACACGGTTATAGTATTCCACCAGGTAGTTTTGCAGCTGCTGCAAAATAGCGTCGGCGTATTGTTTGGCGCCGTCATATACGACGGTGGCGCTTTGTTCGGCGTGTTGTTGCAACAGCTCGCAGCGGCGCTGCACTTCCAGCAGCACGTTGCTTTCGGCGACGCGCGCCTCGAATTCTTCTTCGGCAGCGGCGCGGGTTTGTTCCAGCTCGTGCAGGGCCCTTTTGTGCAAATCATTCGCTTCTTTTTGGGATTGGTCGATGATATCCAAAGCGTCTTGATTGGCGTGTTCCAGCAAAGAGTCCGCTTCGATCAGTATGCTGTTGGCGCGGCGAATATCTTCCGGAATGGTCACTTTCAGGTCGCCAAGCAAATCAAACATCTCGCTTGTGTCGATCAAACGGCGCGTAGGGCCACCCGCGCCGAGCTTGGGCTTTGGCGCGCTCTCCAGCAATTGTTCGATTTGCGAAATGATAGTAAATATTCTTAAAGATTGCTCGTTTTGTCCGCTGCTCATATTTTCCTCAACCTTTCTGTAATGCTGCGTTTGTTTATATCTGGCACCAGGCCGTCAATGGAGCCGCCCAGCGAGCAAACCTCGCGTATGATGCTGGAGCTTAGATAGGCATGCTCCGGTTCTGCCATGAAGTAGACCGTATCGACATCCGGCGCCAAGTGCCGGTTCATGGAATTAATCTGGAACTCGTATTCAAAATCCATAACGGCGCGTAGCCCGCGAATGATATGTTTGGCGCCAAGCTGGTGCGCGCAATCGACAAGCAAGCCGTTAAATAGCAGGGAGGAAACATTTTTTAGCCCTTCCTCCTGGATGGCGGCTTCGATGAAGGCCACGCGTTCTCCCGCGGTAAAGAAGGGAACTTTGGCGGAATTGCACAGCACGGCTACAACGACCCGATCCATCAAGCTGGAGGCGCGGCGCAATACATCCATATGGCCGGAGGTGAGGGGGTCAAAGCTGCCGGGGTAAACGCCAATATTCAATAGCTTTCTTCCTTCCTCGGGGCAAAGAAGCTCAACCCCGTGTCGCCGTATTTTCGCGCGCCGGTTTTGGTAAAAAGCGCGGACGCGGACAAAAGTGGCGTCTTGTCCCATGCGTGCTCCAGCACAAGAACGTCTTTGACCAACTGGCGGTCAAAAAGCGCAGTGATGACGGCTGCTGGATCGGCATCGTAAGGCGGGTCTAAAAACACGATGTCAAACGGTGTACAAAACCCGTGGATCGCACAAAGGGCGTCCATCTGCAGCACCTGCGCCTTATCGGCAAAGTGGAGGGCTTGCAGGTTTTTTTGGATGATTCCGCAGCAGTCGCGGCTATGGTCGTTGAATACGACAAAGTCAGCCCCGCGCGAAAGCGCTTCCAAACCAAGATTGCCGCTGCCGGCGTACAAGTCAAGGATACGCGCGCCGGCCAACTGAAACTGTAAAATATTAAAAAGCGATTCTTTTACGCGGTCTAAGGTGGGGCGCGTAGAAAGGCCCTTGGGCGAAAGCAGCGGCCGTCCCCGCGCGGAACCGGCGATTATGCGCAAAGAATTTGCCTCCCATATTTTTTAATATTGTAACATAGATCGGCCCCAGTGGAAAGGAAAAAAGGTGCGAAGGGCGGTAGGTGGGGAGTGGAGGCGGCAGGGAAAACGGGCGGGCTTGAAAGTGGAGGTTTAATCGTTCATAATAAAGAGGCGGGACGGTGTGCCTTCCGCGCAAATATGTATTTTAAAAGGGCATTGACAGGCCGGGGAGTATAGAGACGATGATTGTATTAAAGAATGGACTCATACAAAGCATGGAACGCGAGCCGTTCGTAGGCGACGTAAAAATAGAAAACGGTAAAATTGCAGCTTTGGGAACAGGCCTGTCGGCGGAGGGCGCGCAGGAAATAGACTGCGCCGGCTTGCAGGTTTGGCCGGGTTTCGTGGATGCGCATTGCCATATTGGCATGTGGGAAGACGGCATGGGCGACGAAGGAGCGGATGGCAACGAAAGCTCCGATCCCATCACGCCCGAAATGCGCGGCATAGACGGCATCAATCCGTTTGACCCCTGCTTTTGCGAAGCGCGCGAAAGCGGGGTAACGACGGTGTTGACGGGGCCGGGCAGCGCAAATGTCATAGGCGGCATGTTCGTGGCGTTAAAGACGGCGGGGCGTACCGTCGAAGAGATGACATTGCGCCAGCCGGTGGCCATGAAGGCGGCGCTGGGCGAAAATCCCAAGCATGTGTATACCGAACAAAAAACAAGTCCCTATACCCGTATGGCGATTGCGGCGTTGTTTCGAAAGACTATGGTAGAAGCGCAAGAATACGCGCGCAAACTGGAACAGGGCAAGCAAGATCCGGAGAAGCAGCCGGACAGGGATATCGCGCTCGAAGCGCTGTTACCGGTGTTGCGGCGGGAATTAACGTTAAAGGTACACGCGCATCGCGCGGACGATATCTTAACCGCATTGCGCCTGGCGCGGGAGTTCGATATCGCCATCACAATCGAACACTGCACAGAAGGCCATTTGATTGCGGATTTGTTAAAGGAGCAAATAGAGCAGGTCGGGGCAGGAGTCATAATTGGGCCTGTACTGAGCGAAAGGCCGAAGATAGAGATGAAAAATCTCAGCCTCACAGCGCCGCTGAAGCTATATCAGGCCGGGGTGCCCTTTGCGATTATGACAGATCATCCCGTCATTCCTGTGCAATACTTGCCCGTATGTGCGGCGCTATGCGTGCGCGCTGGCCTGCCGGAAGAAGCCGCCATGCGGGCGATAACCATCAACGCAGCAAAAATAACAGGCATCAGCGACCGTGTGGGCAGCCTGAAAGAAGGCAAAGATGCCGATATCGCCATTTTCGACGCACATCCGCTCGATTTCCGCAGCCACTGCCGGTATACGCTTATCAACGGCAATATCGTATATCAGATCTAGGTAAACGCTGATTAATGCAGGCGGAGATGTCTTTGAGGTGCTTTATCCCTCCGGCGGCGTCATCGGAATTTGAAATAGCGCCGCTATACCTGCGTTCATCTTCCTTGCAGGAGAAAAAACTCCTCACAAATCCGCCACCATCATTTAATCATCGGTTACCCAGATATCCCATCGCAAATACGGATAGAAAGAGGTACGATCATGCGTGCAACAGTTGCGGAGATCAGCGTTTCCGCTATCAAACACAACATCCAAATCCTGCGTTCGCATGTAAAATCGGACACAAAGTTTGAGGCGGTCGTAAAGGCAAACGCGTATGGCCATGGTATGCTTGAAGTGGCTAAGATTGCCCTGGAGGCGGGCGCGGAGCAACTGGGCGTGGCAATAGTGGAAGAAGGCGTCGAACTGCGGGAGGCGGGTATAACGGCGCCCATCCATGTATTGGGTGCGTTGTTGGCGGATTGCGCGGATACGGTGGTAACATACGATCTGATAGCCACGGTGTTTACGGAAGATATGCTGCAAGCGCTTGAAACCGAAGCAAAGAGGCAAGGGAAAACGGCATCTGTCTATCTCAAAATAGATACGGGCCTAAACCGGATTGGCGTGAAGGGGGCAGAAAGCCTGCGCGTGCTTTTAACTATGTTGCAAGGCTGTAAAAATCTGCGGTTGGAAGGCATGTTTACGCATTTCGCCGTCAGCGAGCTGCCGGATAAAACCTTCACAGCGCAGCAATGCGAACGGTTTGAAGCAGCCGCAAAGCTTGCCAGAGAAATGGGCTTCACGCCATTGCTGCATGCGGCAAACAGCGGCGCCACGCTGGATATGCCTGAAGGGTTTGCTTACGATATGGTGCGCTGCGGCATTGCCATGTATGGCTACGCCCCCGCAAAAAATTGCAGCGACGCCGAGAAGCTCATTCCCGCGTTGACGTGGAAAACCAAAGTAGTGTTCATAAAAGAGATTGAACGCGGCGACACGGTGAGCTACGGGCGCCATTATACGGCGCAAGGGAAGCGAAGGGTGGCGACGTTGCCGCTTGGCTATGGCGATGGATTCAAGCGCTGCATGGAAGGCCGCGCGCATGTTTTGATAAACGGGCAGCGCGCGCCGGTGCTTGGCGTAATCTGCATGGATCAATTCGTGGTAGACGTCACAGACATACCAAACGTGCAAGTTGGCGACGAGGCGGTGTTGCTGGGCCGGCAAAAGGAAGCATGTATCAGCGCGGATGAAATGGCCGCTTGGGCGGCGGGTACCATCAGTTATGAAGTATTGCTGAGCATCAGTGCCCGCGTTCCGCGTGTGTATTGTATGTAGAATAGGCCAACGCATAACGGGGAGGCAAGCGCATGCAAAAGATAAATACACCGGAACAAATGCGGCTGCTGGATGCCTACATGATCGAAAAGCAAGGTATACCAGGCGTGGTGCTTATGGAGCACGCGGCGGCGGGTGTGGTCGGTGTTGTGCTGGGGTTGCTGCGGCCGGGGCAATCCGTGGGCATCCTGTGCGGCATGGGAAACAATGGCGCGGATGGGCTAAGCGTGTTACGCCAGCTCGATATGCGGGGCGTAACGGCGTGGGCGGCATTGCTGGGCCAGCCGGAACGGTTAACGGGCGATGCGCGCCTGCAATATGATATGGCGGTGCGTTCGGGTTTGGATGTGCGCCTGCTGTTATGCGAAGCGGATTGTGAGGCGCTGCCGTGGGCGGAAGCGGGCGTTCTGGTGGACGCGCTGTTTGGTACGGGTCTGTCGAGGGGGCTCACAGGCCTGCCTTTACAAGTGGTGCAGCGTATCAATGCCGCGAATAAACCTGTCATAGCGGTGGATATTCCATCTGGTGTGCATGGAGCTACGGGGCAGGTGCTGGGGGATGCGGTGCGGGCAAGCTGCACGGTAGCAATTCAAAATAAAAAAATTGGCCACATGCTGTTTCCTGGCCGCGCGTGTGCGGGCGAGGTAACGGTAATACCCATAGGGCCGCAGCGGCTGAATCTATACGAGGCTGAAGAGTTGGAAGCCGCGGATATACAAGCGTTGCTGCCCAAAAGAGAAAAAAACAGCCATAAGGGCATGCATGGCCGGGGGCTGCTGCTGGCGGGCAGCGAAAAATACATGGGCGCGGCATGCATGAGCGCAAACGCAGCGTTGCGCGCGGGTATTGGGTTGCTGCGCGCAGTGGTGCCAAATGGTTTGCGTGCCGCTTTCGCTCCGTATCCGGCGGTGATTGCAGTGCCCGTGGGGGGAGCGGATGTGGAATGGACGATAGAGGCGGCGGAAGAAACCTTACCGCTTATCGCGGGCAATGATGCGCTGGCGGTTGGCCCGGGCATGGGGCGGGAAAAAGGAGTCGCGTTTTTAGTTGAAGCGGCGTTGAAAAGCGCTTTGCCGGTCGTAATAGACGCCGATGGGCTGAACGCCATGGCCGAAAACCGGGAATTATTAAAACTGCTTTCTGAAAAAGCAGTGCTCACACCGCATCCGGGTGAGATGGGCAGGCTGCTGCAAAAAGATGCCGCGCAGATAACGATGCGCCCGTTGGAATACGCCAAGCAGGCCGCAATGGAATGGGGCTGTACGGTGTTGCTGAAAGGCGCGTCAAGCATAATCGCGTGCCCAACGAGGGTTTGCGTCAATATTTCAGGCAACGCTGGCCTTGCGAAGGGCGGAAGCGGTGATGTGCTGACAGGCATACTGCTTGCGCTCATGGCGCAAGGCTTGCAGCCGTACGAGGCCGCCTGCGTGGGCGCATACCTGCTGGGCATAGCGGCGGATCAAGCGTTTGCATTGCTGGGCGAACGCATGTTGTTGCCAACAGATATAATCGAGGTGTTAGCCATATCCGATACGCAGGCGACATAAAAAACCGAAAGCCCGCATGCACGGCAAATAAGCATGTGCCATAGAATGCGATGACAAATATAAAAATATAGCCGTTAATCGTAAGAAAGATTAAATACAAGAAATACCTTGCTGTCCGCGTAAGTCACCCAGTGGTATGAGCCGGAAGAAAAGTGCTTTTTCCGGTACCAGGCAGAAATCCAGTCTTCCATCGATTCCGTGAACGTGGCGAGCTGTTCCTCGGTCTCAAATTGTCCCATCACAAAATTCTGCTCATCGTTATATGAGGCTTCCAGCATATCGGTAAAGCGCGTTTTGATATCTTCGCGCGCTCTTATGCGCGTATCAGCTTGCGCGTGATAGGAGTACGCGTCGTTCGTGCATGCCGGCAAATCCCAGCGCAGGTATACCTCATCCAACGTACGGCTTTTGTACATCTCCTCGTCGGTCAGGTTAAAATACGCGTAACAGGTTGTATGCGCAAACGCGTCGTCCATATCGTCCCATGTTGCATCGATCTGGCAAAAACTTCCATCGATATTCGCCATGTTCCATGCGTGTTTTTCCACGCGCGGCTCTTCGTTGCTCGCCGTCGTAGTGGCTTCGCCGGTCAGTATCAGGCATTCGATATCGGCCATACGCAGCGCCATGCACATAACCTTGGCATAGCCTTCGCAGCGCGCGCGGCCGTTTACCAGAGCGCCATACACCGTGCCGGTGTGTGGTCCTTCCTCCTGGTATACGCAAGTCTGCATGAGCCTTTCATACAGGAGCTTCTCTGTTTGATAGTCATTCATTCCGTGCGCGTCTTCCAGCCAGCCGTTGAGTATATCCGTGATTTTTTGCAGGGCATCTCCATAGCTTTCCGGTGTCATGACGTAACTGGGTTTAATGGAAAGCACGCGGTTGGGGTCGCTCGGGCGCACATAATAGGTGTAATCGCCGCTGATCTGAAAAAGCTCCGGGCAATCATAGCTGATGAGCCACATCATCTCGCTGAGCGTTTTCTCATCGATTGGTTCCGGAAGCGCAATTTCCGTCTCAAAGGCGGCTATGCTCTTGTATATGCCCGCGCAAATCTGGCGTTGCTCGTCAGAAAGACGCTGTATGAAGTAGGTACTGCTGAGATTGGGAACATCCAAATCTACCCATTGCGGGTCGGGCAGCGCGTTTTCCGCCGCGGCGGTAGGCACAGCTTGCGGGGGAGCGGCTGTTTTTGCGGGCAAAGGAAACTTATCAGCGAAAACCGAAAAATAAAACGAGGCGAAAAAAAGCAGCGCAGAAACGGCCAAAAGGATATAGGCGGCCCGTCTGATTTTGCGCATGCGTTGTTGTTCCTTTCGTTCGGTTCGTGTATGCGGATGCTCTTCCGCAAGGCAATGGGTGAGTCACGGTTCTATCATGTAGGGTATGCGCCCGCAACGCTTTTTACGCCTGTTTATAGCAGGGCGACGGCCTCGGCGATGTTGCGCACGCTGATGTACGTTACGCCGGGGATATCAGGCAGCCCTTCTGAGCGTGGCGCCATGATCGTGGTGAAACCAAGCCGCGCGCATTCACGCGCGCGTTTATCCATTTGGGAAACGGCGCGCACTTCGCCGGTCAATCCGATTTCGCCTATGGCCGCGGTTTGCTGCGGCAATGGGATCTCTTTGTAGCAGGATGCCAAACATAAGGCTACGGAAAGGTCGACGGCGCGCTCGATAAGGCGTAGGCCGCCCACAACGTTCACGTATACGTCTTTATCGGATAATTTCAGGCGTGCTTTATTTTCCAGCACGGCCAACAGCAGGTTTAACCGGCCTGTATCGATGCCCGCGCACATACGCCGCGGCGAACCAAACGAAGTAGGAGAAAGCAGCGCTTGTATTTCAGCAAGCATGGGGCGCGTGCCCTCGATAGCACAGGTAATGGCACAGCCCGCAAAATGCTGGCCGGAAAGAAACAGGCGGGAAGGATCCTGTACTTGTCGCATGCCATCCTCGCTCATCTCAAACACGCCGATTTCGTTTGTAGAGCCAAAGCGGTTCTTTACGGCGCGCAGCAAACGCAGGTCGGCATGCCGGTCACCTTCAAAATAGAGCACGGTGTCCACCATATGTTCTAAAACGCGCGGCCCCGCGATAGCGCCGTCCTTTGTAACATGCCCGACGATCAGCACGGCGGCCCCCGTTTGTTTGGCAATGCGTGTAAATACGGAGGTGGCCTCGCGCACTTGGCTGATGCTTCCGGCGGTGCCGGAAAGCGAAGCATTGTACATGGTTTGGATTGAGTCGACGATTATAAAGCCGGGTTGCAGCCGGTCAATCTCAGCCTCAATGGCGGAAAGATCTGTTTCGCTCAGCAAAAATATGTCCGCGTCGATGTGCAGCCGGTTTGCGCGGGATTTGATTTGTGAGGGCGATTCTTCACCTGAGATATACAGCACGACGGGGGCGGCGGCGCCGTCCGCGCGCGTGCGGGCAAGTGTGCCTGCCACCTGCAGCAGCAGCGTGGATTTGCCGATACCCGGGTCGCCGCCGAGCAGAGCGACCATGCCGTCCGTAATACCGCCGCCAAGCACGCGGTCAAGTTCTTGCATGCCGGTGCTCACGCGTTCATCTTTTGTATAGGCGATGGAAGAAATGGGCTGCGCGGCAGAGCGTGCTTTGTGGCTATCTGAACGGGCGGCAAAAGGCGCGGTTTCCACCATTGTATTCCAGTTGCCGCAGCCGGGGCAGTTGCCGAGCCATTTGGGGCTTTCGTATCCGCATTCCCCGCAAAAAAATTGTGGATTACGTGCTTTTGCCATTTGCTATTCCACCCGTGCGTATTTCATAATATCGCGCTCGCGGGAAGTGATATCCATCCAGATCACCACGCCGTTGGATACGTTCAAAAGTTGTGTGCGTTCCCGTTCCACTTCCGGCGTGATGGGGAAGGCGGCTTTCTTGTCAAAGATATATACCATAATCTGCGCGTTATTTTTGCTGTATGCCACGAAAGAATCAGAAAGTCCATAGTCGACGATCTGATCGGCAATCTTTTGCGGCGGGGAACCTTGTTTGCTGTAGTATAGGGCGTTGTTTTCGCCGTGCAGGCCGTCGCGCCACACCCAGTATGTGCCGTTGGTCAGAGGATCATGCGCGTATGTACCGGGCAAAAACACGTTTGACTTTCCCGTGGAAAGCGAAACGCTATACAGCCCGCTTGTTATGCGGGCGCCCTGCACAGTTTCGTCCACATCCTTATCCAGATATGCATAAAGCAATTCGCCACGCGAAAGTGAAATATCGGATTGCCCATAGGAGGAATTGTTGAACGTTTCCACGGCGACGTTTTCAAGCGTGTTCAGGTCGCAAACATAGAGTTTGTCCATCTTGCTGCCGGTGCGCTGCATCCAGGCAAGGGTATCGCCGTCCAAATGCAGGCGCGGCTGTCCGGTGTATACATCCGCCACTTTGATGGTTTGGCTGGTGCTCCACTGCATAGCGCGGATTGTTCCGCCGCCGCCGGGCATGCCGTCTAGGTATACCAGCCATTTATCGTTGCACACAGGGTATACGTAATCTTGGTTTTTGCGCTCGGCAGTCAGTTTTGTGGTTTCGTTTGTTTTCATATCCAGTGAAAAAAGCGCGTCCATATGGATGTTATTGCCCACAAGCTGTCCGGCGACGAAAACAAGCCGGTCGCCGTATGCGTAAGGGTCGGCAAACCAACGGTAGGCATTGAAGCCTGTACTAGGCAGTACGACCTCATGCTGCAGTTCGATTAAGTCTACGTTTGTAAGGGGATACGGCGTAGGAGTGGGGCGCATGGTGGGGCTGGGCGACGGCGTGGGCTGCCAGGGCATGCGGTCTATGCCAACAAGGGGCAGTATGCGCGGCAAAGCAACAAAAGCAATAAGCGCCAGAGCGCCCAGTATGCCCACAATTGTGGAAAGCAAAGCGAGAATAGGGCCGGCATTGCTGGCGCTAAGCCGTGTGCGTTTGCGTTTTATTCTGCTGCGTTTGTAGCGTTTTGCCATGTAGCTGTGCCTCTTGCCCTTTTGTGCGGCGGCATATGCCAAAGAAACGCAAAGTGCGCTTCGAAAGAGACGCGCGCAAACAAAAGTTAAATCTGTTTTTCATTATAACATAAATCAACAAGATCGGACAACCTGCGTATATAAAGTGTCTTGCGTTCTGTTGCACAAAAGGGCGCTTTGTTGCAGGGAAATGAGACGTATGATATAATTCTGATGCGTTATGGAATGCATAGATTATGAATAACACTTTGGGAGGAAAGCATGGCCAGCACGGTAGTAATTGCATTTGAAGGAATAGACGGCAGTGGCAAAACGGTTCAGATGAATTATTTGGAACGTGCCTTAAAAAAGCGTGGCATGCGAGTTGAAACGTATTCTTTCCCGGTGTATAGTAGTTTTTTTGGCCGCCAGGTTGGCAAATATCTCACGGGCGCGGAAGGCGTGCTGGCATCCGAAGTAGATAGCAAAAGCATGGCGCTCTGGTTTGCGCTGGACCGCTTTGAGGCCCTGCGCGATTTTCAGGATGGGGATGTAGACGTGTTGCTCATCAACCGCTATATCCTTTCAAACGCCGTATACCAAAGCATCCGCGACAGGGATATCGACGGGCCGGACATGCTGGATTTTGTCATGACGCTCGAATACGACCGCTTTGGAATCCCCATAGCGGATGCGCATATCTACCTGGACGTAGGCACGGACGAGGCCGGCGAAAATGTTCTTCGTAAGGGCTACCGCGAATACGCGGGCAACGCGCGCGATGTATACGAAAGCCAGGTGGGCATCCAAACGCGCGCGCGCGCAAAATACTTAGAATACGCTGCGCTGTTAAACAACCTGTATGTAGTGCCCTGCATGGAAGGCGGAAAAATGAAATCCGAAAAGGATATTGCAATACTCGTCGAAGCGGCGGTGCAGGCGGTGCTATAGGCCGGGCCGGCCTTGCAAACAAACGCGCAGGTGGCGCGGCAGCAAATCAAAAGACGGTGCATAACAGCCGCGTTGCGCGGCATGAAAGGGAACCCCATGCTAACACAAATACTTGCATATGCCTTTGTGGGCATGTCCGCGCTGGGATTTGTATTGACGGTGCTGGATCGCATATTGGCGAAAACAGCAAAAAAAGCTCGCATACCGGAAATAGTTCTTTTTTGCCTAGCCTGCCTGTTGGGTGGGTTGGGCGTGATGCTGGGCCTGTTTCTGGCGCCAAGGGGTATCTACAAAAAAGAATTTCGGCTGGGCATACCGGCATTGGCGGCGGGAGAAATCATACTCCTCGCCTGGATGGTTCCGGATTTTCTGGCGGCGGTAGGCGGCCTGTTTAAATAGAAAAAGAAAGAAGAAAAAGCACACATGGGCATAGCGCAAGTACGCGAATATTTCGCGCAAAACAACATACAGGAAGAAATCAAAGAGTTTACAATCTCCAGCGCCACGGTGGAGCTGGCGGCAAAAGCAGTTGGCGTTGAAGAGCAGCGCATAGCAAAAACGCTCTCCTTTGATGTGAATGGCGTGCCCGTGCTGGTGGTGTTGGCAGGGGATGCGCGCATAGATAATAAAAAATATAAGGACTGCTTCGGTACAAAGGCAAAAATGCTTGCCGCGGAAGAAGCGCTAAATATAACGGGCCATCCGGTGGGTGGTGTATGCCCGTTTGCATTAAAAACGCCACTCGACGTCTATCTGGATGTGTCCCTGCAGCGCTTCAGCACGGTGTACCCGGCGGCGGGCAGCGCGTCGTCCTGCGTAGTGATTACGCCACAGCGCCTGCAAGAGGTCGCGAACGCGCGGTGGGTGGATGTTTGCAAGCTTTCCGAATAATCATCAAAAAAATATTTAGACTAAATAAAAAATATTTAGCAAATCCATTTACAAACAATTTAGAATACGATACACTGTTGTTAAGAGCAAATGCGCGTCTTGCAGCAGTGTTTTGTTATATGAATGCAAACCAACCAAAAAAAGAAATGGAGCGAGCACCATGATCGATCTTACAGTGAATAGGGAGAATCTAAACCGCACAATACAAAGAGCAAAAGAAAACAAGATCATCATCCCGACGCTGGCGCAAATGCGCGATCCAAATCTCATACCCGACAAAATCAAGCAGGGACTGAAAAACGTAGGATTATGGGACATCAGCCCGCTCAACCTGTTCCGCATCAGCTGGCATAACGAGCCTAAAATGAGCGGCGGCGGCTTCGGCGGAGTCAACTATCTCGAAATCCCCGCCGCGCTTAGCGGGGTAAAAGCGCGTATTGTGGTGCTCACGGGCAAATGGTTCCCTACAGGCTGCCACAAAGTCGGCGCATCCTTTGGCTGTTTGGCGCCGCGGCTGGTAACAGGCCAGTTCGACCCAACATACCATAAAGCTGTGTGGCCGTCCACGGGCAATTATTGCCGCGGCGGCGCATACAATTCCAAGCTTTTGTCCTGTTCATCCATCGCCATATTGCCGGCGGAAATGAGCCGGGAACGCTTCGAATGGCTGCAAACCATAGCGGGAGAGATCATCGCAACGCCCGGCTGCGAAAGCAATGTGAAAGAAATATTTGACAAAACATGGGAGCTGCGCACCACGCGTGAAGATGTCGTGATATTCAACCAGTTCGAAGAAATGGGCAACCACCTGTGGCACTATACCGTAACGGGCAAAGCCATCGAAGATTTATTCGAAGAAATCAAGGGTAAAGATGGCCGTTTGGCAGGCATGGCGTTCACATCCGGTTCCGCGGGCACCATGGCCAGCGGCGACTATATAAAAGAAAAATACCCTCATGCCAAGCTGGCGGTCGCTGAAGCGCTGCAGTGCCCCACTATCCTGAACAATGGCTTTGGCGGGCATCGCATCGAAGGCATTGGCGATAAGCATGTGCCGTGGGTACACAACGTAAAGAATACCGACATGGTCGTAGCCATAGACGATAACGACAGCCAGAATCTATTGCGTCTGTTCAACACGGAAGCGGGCAAAGAATACCTTGCCGGTGAATTGGGGTTGGAAAAAGCGTTCATCGAAAGACTGTCGCTGCTGGGCATTTCCGGCATAGCAAACGTGCTGAGCTGCATCAAAATGGCCAAGTACTATGAGCTGGACAGCAACGATGTGCTGTTCACGGTTGGCACAGATTCCGCCGAAATGTACGGTTCGCGCATCGAAGAGCTAAACGAGCAGCAGGGCGCGTACAACGCAAACAGAGCGGCTGCCGATTATTACGAGCATATGCGCGGCGTGCGCACGGACAGCATGGAAGAGCTCACGTACGAAGCCAGAAAGCGCGTACACAATCTCAAATATTACACTTGGGTTGAGCAGCAGGGCCGCACGGTAGAAGAGCTGAATGCCCAATGGTACGAATACGACCAATATTGGGGCGGCATCCATAAACAAAATAAAGACATCGACGCCCTTATCGATGCGTTCAACGAAGAAACGGGTGTGCTGAAAAGCCTGTAAGCGCGCAATAGCATCGCAAAGCAAAATCGCCGGAGAAGCAAGCATTCTCCGGCGTTTGGTTATCCATATCCCAGATATGACAGCGCGCTATAGCAGTGTAATACCGGCCGCGCTGCAAAGCCGTTCGGTTTCGGCGTCCCAAACAGAAGATTGCACTTCACCGATATGCGCTTTGTTCAGCAGCAGCATGCATAGGCGCGATTGCCCGATGCCGCCGCCCATGGTAAGCGGCAGTTCGCCGTTGAGCAGCATGCGGTGGTAAAGCAGCTGGCGTCGGTCGTCACAGCCGGATAAGGTAAGCTGGCGATCCAGCGATTCACGGTTTACGCGAATGCCCATGGAGGAAATTTCCATTACGCAGTCCAGAAGCGGGTAATAGAATAAAATATCTCCGTTCAACGCCCAATCGTCATAGTCGGGCGAACGTTTGGAATGCGGCTGGCCGGATTTTAATTTGCCGCCGATTTGCATGATAAACGCGGTTTTATGCTCGCGCACGTATAGGTATTCGCGTTCTTCCGGCGTCGAGTCCGGGTAGGCATCCTCTAATTCCTGCGAGGTAACAAAGCTGACTTCGCGGCGCAATTGTACATCGGAGGTATGAAAGTGCGCGTGCACGGTGTCGAGCGTGTGGCAAATGCATGTAACGATGGCGCGTACAGTATCGAAAAGATATGCGGCGGTGCGATCCTCTTGCGTGATCACCTTTTCCCAGTCCCATTGGTCCACATAGATCGAGTGCAAATTGTCGAGCTCTTCGTCGCGGCGGATGGCGTTCATGTCCGTATACAGGCCCTTACCGGCGCGAAAACCATAGCGGTGCAAGGCCATGCGCTTCCATTTGGCCAGTGAATGTACCACCTCGGCGGTAGAGCCGGTGGCGGGCACGTCAAAATGGACGGGGCGTTCCACGCCGCTTAAATTATCATTCAAGCCCGTCGCAGGTTCCACAAAAAGCGGTGCAGATACGCGCTTTAAGTGCAGGGCCGCGGCTAGCGTATCTTGAAAATTGTGCTTAATCAAAGCGATAGCGCTTTGTGTGTCGTACAAGTTGAGTGAGGAAGCATAGCCTTCGGGGATAATGATCTTGTTCATGGGTGGATCTCCTTCGTGGTAGTATGGCCGCGCAAGAGGATAGCGGCGTCACGGCATAGGCGGCCGAAACGGCAGGCAGCCTGCAAAGCGGCGGCGGGTTGTATAGCAAAACGTGTAAAGTGCACGTATGCGGCAAATTGGCAAGGACGCGCAGCGCGCGTCCCGATTGGTAAGTTTGCCGTATGGGGTATCGGGGTGTAAGCTGCCGCGGGTTTAGGAACGCGCGCCAAAATGGAACAAGGCGATGGTGCCGGGGCCCGCATGCGCGCCGATGATGGGCGACATATCGTTGACGAGTACATCGACGCCAAACTCCGCTTTTACCAAGTCGCAAACATATTGTGCGTCTTCCACGCTGTCGGCGTGGGCAAGGAACACAGCCGGGCAAATAGCGGGCGTATAGGTGGCCTTCATGCGCTCTACAAGATATTTCAGGGAATGCCTGCGCCCTTGCACTTTGTGGATAGCAATCAGATGGCCGTGGTCGTCCATGTGGATAATGGGCTTTATGCGCAATGCCTGGCCAAAGAAAGCGGCAGTGGAAGAAAGGCGTCCGCCGCGCTCCAAGTATTTTAAATCGTCCACGGCGACCCAGTGGGAAATACGGAGCCGGTTGTCGGTCACCCATTGGGCCAAAGCGTCAAGATCGAGTCCGGCGGCGCGTTGCTGCGCGGCGGCGTAAACGAGCAGGCCCTCGCCCATAGAAGCATCCAGGCTGTCGATCATAATGATGCGGCGGGCAGGGAATTTGGCTTTTAATTCTTCGATGGATATAGCCGCGGATTGCTGCGAGCCGGTAAGGCCGGAAGAAAACGCGATATAGAGAATATCGAAGCCTTTTTCAAGCAAAGGCGTAAAAAAGCTATTGTATGTGAATACGTTGATTTGCGATGTGGAAGTTGCGGCGCCCTCACGCATCCGCTCGTAATATATTTTTGGATCCAGAGAGCGGTTGGTAGGCTCGATTTCGAAGGTTTGGTCGTCAAGGGAACACTCCATAGGAATGACTTCCAAGGATAATTCTTCAACCAAAGATTGCGGCAAATCCGCCGTGGCGTCCGTAACGATGATATAATTGTTGAGCATAGCTGTACCCCGTACCAATTCTTAATAATAAAACAATTATATCGTAATTCGGGGCAATGTGAAAGAGGTAATTGTGAACGGCGCTGCATATACCGCAGCGCGGCAGTTTTCAAAGTTGGTTCTCGTCCACCCATTCCTTTGCCTGCTGAATAGCTTCCGGAGAGGGGCGGGGCGCGTTTGTTTGCGGGTCGGTCGTGTTATGTTCTAAAAGCGCGTTTGTTGCGAAAGCTTGCTTGCGTTGTTGCTTATTCATGCTACATATCCTCGTTTGATTTTTTAATCATCGGTTATCTAGTATGTGAAAAAAAACGATTTTTACACAAAGGACATAAGCCATAAAAGGAAAAAAGCTACAAAAAAAGAAGCTAATCCTTTTTTTGATTAGCTCCCTTGTTGCATTGGTCAGTGGCTCTGCCCGAAACCTTGATTAGGGGCAAGAAAAACATTTACAGCAGGCTGGCAAGCCGTTGCAGGCCTGTGCGAATCTGTTCCGGCGCCGCCGAGGAGAAGTTCAGCCGCAAAGTTCTCAGCCCCATCGTGCTCGGGTCGATGAAGAAATGCTGGCCGGGTACGAAGGCCACTTTTTGTTCCGCTATAGAGCGCTGCAAAAGCTTGAGCACGTCTATGTCATCCTGGAACTCGCCCCAAACGAAGAGGCCGCCTTCAGGATTGGTGTGCCGGAAGGAAGCGGGGAAGAATGTATCAAGCGCGTCCAGCATGGCGTCCAAACGTTCCGCGTACAGGGGAATGATCTCTTTCAGATGGCCGGGAAGCATTTGTTTGCGCAAAAAGGCGTCGGCAATGGCTTGTGAAAGGTTGGAAGTATGTGTATCGCTGCCCTGTTTCGCGATGGTCATTTTGGCGAGGATGTCGGATGCGGCGACAGCAACGCCAACGCGGAGGCCGGGAGATAAAATTTTGGAAAAGCTGTTTAGCAATATGACATTGCCGGACGTATCAAACGATTTGATGCAGGGCATCGCCTCGCCACGATAGCGAAGGTCGCCATAGGGGTCGTCTTCCAGCACGACTATGTCATATGTGGCAGCGAGTTCGGCGATGGCCTTGCGGCGATCGCAGCCAAGCGTCTTGCCGGTCGGGTTTTGGAAGGTGGGGATGGTATAGAAAAGTTTGGGGTTGTATTTCTTGATTTTTTCTTCCAAATCCTCCACAATTACGCCTTCGTCGTCCGTTTCAACGGCGACGAGCTTTGCTTGATAAGCGGTAAAGGCCTGCAGGGAGCCAAGGAAAGTGGGCGATTCCACTAAAACGACATCGCCGGGATCCACAAAGATTTTCGTAACCAGGTCAACGCCCTGCATGGAGCCGGTCAATGTCAAAACATTGTCTTCGGTAAGATCGGTCAATCCTTTGGGGCGAGCGATATATTCGAGATAGGATTCACGCAAGGGAGCATATCCCTCGGTTCTGCCATATTGCAGGATGATGGAGCCGTTTTTCTGAATGATTTCCTGGGCAATCTGGTCCACGGCGGCGATGGGGAAAGATTCTTTTGCTGGGTTGCCGCCACCGAAAGAAATGATTTCAGGGTCGCTCATAAGCTTGAGAATTTCGCGGATCGCGCTGCCGGAAAGTCGGTTCATGCGTTCTGCATATTTGCGCATGGTATCCCTCCTGTCATTAGATATTCCTGCATTTAAGCATCGGTTACCTAGTTACATTTTAAAAGCATTCGAATATTCGCGCAAATATATTATTTGATCCATTTGGTGGAGCTGGAGTGCCAGGGCATTCCGCGGCACATGGGGCAGCACTCCATCGTGCCTTCAGGCTAAGGTTAGGGCAACGTCTCATATTGCATGCTCCAGAGTGTTCAAGCGAAACCCCGAAAAGAATACGCGCAGCGCTCGGCCGGTGTTGTTTAGTACCGCGCGGAATGGTACAATGTTAAAGGAAATTGCAGGAGGAGAATATATGGCGTATCAGGCGTTATACCGCAAATTTCGGCCAAGGCGTTTTGATGATGTGGTGGGGCAGTCGCATATCACAACCATCATTAAAAATCAAATCCAATCCGGGCATACGGCGCATGCCTATTTGTTTTGCGGTTCACGCGGCACAGGAAAAACGAGTACGGCAAAAATATTTGCGCAAGCGGTAAACTGCCTGCATCCTTCGGAAGGGGAAGCATGCGGTGAGTGCGAAGCATGCAGCCTCATGAAGGACGGCGAAGTAGATATCATCGAAATAGATGCGGCAAGCAACAACGGCGTAGACGATATGCGTGCGCTTATTGAGCAAGCGCGGTTCATGCCGTTGCAGCTGCCATATAAAGTATACATCATTGACGAAGTCCACATGCTTTCCAGTAACGCAAGCAACGCGTTGCTTAAAACATTAGAAGAGCCGCCGCAGCATGTCAAATTCCTGTTGGCAACGACCGAGCCGCAAAAAATACTGCCGACAGTTATTTCGCGCTGCCAGCGTTTCGATTTTAAGCGGCTGACGATGGCGGATATGGTCAGAACGATGCGCGGTATATTAGCAGATACCGGTTTTTGCGTAGAAGAAGGCGGATTGTATGTAATCGCCCGCGCGGCGGACGGAGGCATGCGCGACGCGCTCAGCCTGTTGGATCAATGCCTTGCGTTTTGCGGCAAAACCATCACAGAGCAGGACGTATACGACGTATTGGGCAGCATGGACAGCGCGTTCCTGTTTGAAATGGCTGAGGCGCTTATCGCTTCCAATGCGCCGCTTGCGTTGCGTATGATGCACGATTTGCTTAAAAGCGGCAGAAACCTGCATGTGTTTATGCAAGATTTGGCGCAGCATATTCGTGCGCTGATGTTGGCGCGTGTATGCGGCGATTGTGTCGAGCTGCTGGAATGCACGCCGGAAATCATGGAAATATACCAGCAGCAAAGTGCGCGCGTATCCGAAGAAAGGCTGCTTCGCGCGCTGGAATGGCTTACAAAGGCGCAAAGCGAAATGAAATGGGCCAGCCAGCCTGAAATATTGGCGGAAACCGCATTGGTGCGCATATGCAGGCCGGAAGACGAAGAAAGCCTGCTTGCATTGCAGGACCGTGTAACAAGGCTGGAAACGCAAAAAAGCGTCATACAAGCGGAAAGTGCGCCGCCGTGGGACGAAGAGCCGCAAAAAGGACCGGTCATACCGGAACGTGCAAAGCCGCCGGCCGGTGAGGGGAAGGCGGAGCTGGCGATGCCCAAAGCTGATGGGCGGGCAAAGGCGCAGCCTGAAGCACAAGCGGAAAGCGCGCCGCGCAATGCGGCGGAGGCGGGCAGCATACATAGCGCCTGGGAGGCTATGCGCAAGGCCATGCAAAAACAGCACGCGTCGCTGTATGTGCTTTCGGCGGGGGCAAGCAGCGCGGAGCCAGCGGGCGACAAGCTCGTTGTGGTGTTCCCAAAGGCAAAGGAGGCCGCCGTTAGGGCGCTCAGCAACCAGCGCAGTCTGGATACGCTGGCAGGGCTTTTGCGTGAGGTGGAGCCAAAGTTGCGTGGAATTGAGATTGTGGTGCAGCGCGGCGTAAACGCGCAGCCGCCATCGGCGCGGGAACCGGTTGAAAAAGAGGAAAACGCGTTAAAAGAAATTTTTGGCGATAAATTCTCGATTCAAGAATAATTTGTATATAATTAATGCTTATGGTAAATGTTGAATATTGCATGAATGCATGGTAAAATAATAGCGTACAAACGAGGAGGCTGGATATGGCAAAAGGTGGTTTTCCGGGCATGGGCGGCATGGGCGGCATGGGCGGCATGGGCGGCATGAACATGCAGCAAATGATGAAACAGGCGCAAAAAATGCAGCAGGACATGGCGCAGGCGCAAGAAGAATTAGGCGCAAAAGAATTCACGGCGCAAGCGGGCGGCGGCGTGGTAAAAGCCACGGTTTATGGCCGCAAAGAGCTCAAATCTGTCGAAATAGATCCATCTTGCATGGACCCGGACGATGTGGAGATGCTGCAGGACCTTGTTTTAGCGGCAGTGAACGGCGCGCTCCGTTTGGCGGACGAAACCATGAACGCCGAAATGGGCAAGCTGACCGGCGGCCTGAATCTTGGGTTTTAACGCATGCTGACAATGATCGAGCCCATTGCGAAGCTCAGCGCTCAGCTTGCGCGTTTGCCCGGCATAGGCGCAAAGACGGCGCAGCGGTTGGCCTATTTTGTTCTCGGCGTGCCGGAAGAGCAAGCGCTGGCATTGGCGGAAGCGATCGTATCGGCGCGAAAGCTCGTGCATAGCTGCCCCATTTGCGGCGGGTATACCGATCAAGTCCCGTGCGCGCTTTGCAAAGATGCCACAAGGGAGGACAGCCTGCTTTGCGTGGTGCAAGAAGCCAGAGATATTGCCGCCATGGAAAAGTCGCGTGAATTTCACGGCAAATACCATGTGTTGCATGGGGCGTTGTCACCCATGGACGGCGTCGGGCCGGAAAACATTCGCATCAACGAATTATTGGAGCGCATGAATCAAGGCCAGGTCAAAGAAGTTATATTGGCGACAAATCCGGATGTCGAAGGCGAGGCGACGGCCGCGTACATCGCGAAGCTTTTAAAGGAATATAACGCAAAAGTGACTCGCTTGGCGCATGGCATACCCATCGGCGGCAATTTGGAATATACCGACGAAGTGACACTGGCGCGCGCGTTTGTCGGCCGGCGGGAAATATAAATTTTCCTTATGATTATTGTGTTATTTTGCGAAAGGAATATGGCAAATACCACGATGAAAGAGCTGTTTGTGGCGCAAATAAGAAACTTTTGTTAATTTTAAATGGTGTGCAACCTTTTTCGTTCGAGAATCGTCTATGATATATACTAAAGATTGCGCGTATGTTGCCGTTGTAAATAGTAACAGATATATTTTTTGTTTTTATGCGGCACAGCCGCGGCAGCGGTGAAGCAAGCGAAGGCCGGCCAAACCATGGCGTGAGGAGGAACGCGTGAAACGAAACATCATTTCGCTCACATTGTTGAGCATGCTGTTGTTTAGCGCCTGTGCGGCGCCCGTTGGCGTGCCTGTTCCTACCGCACCGCCAGGCGAAAGTCGTGCCATCCTTGATCTGCACGCGCAATATCGCAGCGCCAGCCTCGTCATATCCGGTGTATGTGTGAGCGACCATAAAACGCCGCAAGGCGAAGCCTGCTCCGATATCGAAGTGGCGGAAGTATTGGCGGGCGAAGCGGAAGTCGGCAGCGTCGTTCATTGCAAGCAGGGCGCTATGCAGCAAGGCGAGGAATACTTGCTCTTCCTGGAAACGGGCGCGGATGTCAATCATGCCGAAGATACGCCGGGATATACGCTGCTTTCCGAACAAATGCTGCCCATTTCAAAAGGTGAAGTGATTTGGAACGGCAACCATATCCCTATGGATACCATTCGTGGTGAAATGGCCGAATTGCAAGAAACAATCAATACGTTAAGGCCGGTATACTACTATACCGAGCTTTCTGCGCTGGCGCAAGCTGCGGATGAAATTTTTATCGGGCGAGTCATTTCTGCTCCGGCGCTGCAAAGGCGCGCGTTCTCCATCAAAAACGGCGGCAGCGTAGAAAAGGCGCAGTACGATACCTCCATTGTCACGGTCGAAACCTATGGCGATATCAAAGGCGCGCTCGCGTATGGCAAACAGATTCAAATGGTCTATAGTCCGGATTGCGCGGCAGGTATGTTAAATGCTGCCACTTTGCAGCCGGTTGATCTAAAAAAAGGCGCTGTGCCCGCTTTGTGCGAGGGCGGCATCTATCTGTTCTTCCTAAGCTATGGGCCGGATAGCAAGCAGCCATATCTTTTTCCTGTGAATCCCGTGCAGGGATATGTGCAAATCAACGGCGAAGAGTTATACGCGCGGCAGGAAAACGAGCCCCTGCGTGTGTATAGCGCGCTGACGCCGCTTGTAGCCGCCTTGCAGCGTGAATTGGCGGAAACCATAGAAGTGCCGCAAAACCCAACACTCATCATTGAATAATCAACATTAACTGCTTATTTAGAAGGGCGGGGCCTTTCTTTTTTATGTACAAATGTCGCAAAATCTATATACAAACTTCGTAATAGAAATCTGCTATTACGAAAACAAATGAAAATCTGCTATAGCGAAAAACAGCACTTTGGTATAAGATAGTTGTATAGTATATGTATAATTAGGCGTAATATGGGAAATTATGAGTTTCACGTAAAAGTATATAAGTTTCTAAGGGCAATTGCCGCGCCTATGCTGCGTTTTATTTTTAAGTACCATGCGGCGGTTGTGCGCGATGTACAGCCTCCATTCATCGTACTGGCGAATCATGTAATCAATTTAGATCCGGTGTTGCTGGGAATTACGTTCAAGCAGCATATGTATTATGTTGCCAGCGAACATGTATATCGAGCAGGTTTTTTTTCATGGCTGCTTGCCCGTTTTTTGGCGCCCATAGCGCGAACAAAGGGCACTACGGACGCGCGCGCTGTCATGGATATTCTCAAACAGCTAAAAATGGGGCACAACGTTGGACTGTTTGCGGAGGGAAACCGCACATATAATGGTGTCACAGGCCCCATATTGGCGTCCACGGGCAAGCTGGTAAAGGCGAGTGGCGCTACGTTGGTTACGTTTCTGTTTGAAGGCGGCTATTTCACGAATCCGCGCTGGGCAAAGTCGTTGCGCAGGGGCGGTATGAGCGGCAAAGTGGTTAATATCTATCCGCCGGACAAGCTGAAAAGCATGAGCAACGAAGAAGTGCAGCAGCTTATCGAGCGCGACCTGTTTGAGGATGCGTATGCCAAACAGGCAGAAAAAAGGCAGCTGTATCCGGGGCGAAATTTGGCGGAGTTTTTAGAGATGGCATTGTATATTTGCCCGCGCTGCGGCGAAATAGGCAAGCTGCGCAGCGAAGGTGATGCGTTTTTTTGTGCGTGCGGGTTGCGTACGCGATATCAGGCGGATGGCGAATTGCAAGGCGAGGCGCCGTTTAAGACGGTGCTGGAATGGGATATTTGGCAGGAAACCGAATTGCGAAACCGTCT
>JAVBPK010000120.1:0-22695 GCA_031549625.1 Eubacteriales bacterium | reverse complement strand
GGCTACCTGCCGCAGCGCACCAGCATCCAGCACGATTTTCCCGCAACGGTGTTTGAAGTAGCGCTCTCTGGCCGGCTCAATCAGCGTGGCCTGCACCCCTTTTACACGAAAGCGGATCATGCCGCGGCAAAAGACGCGCTGGCGCGTATGGGCCTTTCCGGCATGGAAAAGCAGGGCTACCGCGCACTTTCCGGCGGCCAGCAGCAGCGCACGCTTCTCGCTCGCGCCATCTGCGCCACGCAGAGCATGCTGCTTCTGGACGAACCCGCGGCAGGGCTGGACTGGAACGCTGCCGCCGAGCTGTACCGCCTCATCGACGAAATCAACCAGACGCTGCGCATCACCATCGTGATGGTTTCGCACGACCTGCATACGGCGCTCAACCACGCAAGCCATGTGCTGCATCTGCAAAGCAAGCAGCTTTTCTTCGGCCCCGCCGACGCATACAAGAGCAGCGCGCCCGCGCGCATGCTGTTGGGGGAGGTTTGCACACATGCTGAATGAACTGATGGTGATATTCTCCTACCCCTTTTTCATCCACGCGGTTGTGGTAGGCATTTTGGTTGCGCTCTGCGCCGCACTTTTGGGCACAAGCCTGGTACTGCGCCGGTATTCCATGATCGGCGACGGGCTTTCGCACGTCGGCTTTGGAGCGCTGGCCATCGCTACAGCCTTGCATGCCGCGCCTTTGGCCGTCACCATTCCCGTTGTAATCGCCGCCGCCTTTTTTCTTCTGCGCGCCAGTGACCGCGGCAGCATCCGCGGCGACGCCGCCATCGCCATGATCTCGGCGGGCTCGCTTGCTGTAGGTATTATGGTGGTTTCGCTTACATCAGGCATGAATGCCGATATCAACAGCTTCCTGTTTGGCAGCATTCTTTCTATCAGCAGCGGCGACGTGGTACTGGCTTGCATGCTGTGCGCCATGGTGCTGCTATTATTCGTGTTGTTTTATCATAAAATATTCGCCATTACATTTGACGAAACATTCGCCCGCGCTACCGGCGTCAACGTGACGGTTTACAACTCGTTTATCGCCATGCTGACGGCCGTTACGGTCGTGCTTGGCATGAAAATGGTGGGCGCGCTGCTTATATCCAGCCTGATCATATTCCCTCCGCTTTCAGCTATGCGCGTTTGTTTTCGCTATCGCAGCGTCGTGCTTATGGCTGCGGGAATATCCGCCGTATGCTTCCTTGTGGGGTTGGTCGGCTCTTATTATCTTTCCACTCCCTCCGGAGCAAGCGTCATCGTCGTGAATATCCTCGCGTTCTTTCTCCTTTCAGCCATTGGCCGGCTGCGTACCGGTACGGGGCGGTAAAGCGTGGGAGGTTCTTCCCATACCCCCGCCAAGGATGGCATCCCTTAGGTTAGTCATGCGCAGGCATGTTTTGGGAAACCCGCGCGGTCAATCAAACAACACGACACCGGTTTTTTGCAGCGCGTCCTGCAGTTCTTTAACGGGCAACGCCCTGGGCGCAACAGCTTTCCTTGCGCACAACGCAGCGGCTACGCCGATTGCCTGCCCCATCGCCATACAAATGGACATCACGCGGTAAGAGGCGTGCGCCCGGTGTGTACCGGAAATACACCGGCCGGCCATGAGCAGGCCGTCTATTTTTTGCGGCACAAAACAACGATAGGGCAGATCATATGGTTTAACGTATTGAATCATTGCTTCGGCCTGCCCCGCGCCATCGGGGTTGTGAATATCGACGATAAATTCCACGTTATGCACGACGACATCATCAAAACGGCAGCCCGAGGCAAGCTCCTCGGCGGTTATGACATATTCACCCATGATGCGGCGGCTTTCCCGCACCCCTAACGTAGCGCCGCTGGCAAAGCAGGCGCAGTTTTCGTAGCCGGGCAGGTTTTTGCGCATAAACGTTTCCAGCTGGGCGATTTGGCGGCGCAGCTCCAGTTCCGCGGGATAGAGATTAGCGACAAGCGTACTGTCCACACGGTTAAGCTGCGTGGTGTTTACTTGCCTTTGTCCAGGCTTTACGGTTTTATGCAGCCGAACCGCCGCCAGGGCTTCAGGCAGCAGTCCCTCCCCCGCGCAACGTTTGCAAAAATCCAAAAACCGTTCGCCGTTTAGTTGCACATCATCCACATCGCCGATGCAGGTGACGGCGTGCGTTTCATCCAGGCCGTTGATTGTGAACTCATGCGTAACGGGCTGCATAAGCCCGTCCTCACGCCCTTTTTCGTATGGCGCGCCGGCAAAGCAGGCCACATCCCCGTCGCCTGTGGCGTCTATTACCGTATGCGCTGCCAGGGCAAACGGGCCTTCCTTTGTGGCCAGAAACAGGCCGCGGATGGCATTGCCCTCCATCCAGGCGTCCATGACGGCGGATTGCAGATATACGTCTATATTTTCGTGGCAAACAAATTCCGCGAGTACGCGCTTGGCTCTTTCCATATCGTGCGCCACGCCAACTTCGCCGATCATATCGTTATTTGGCACGCCCAGAAGCTCCATCAGCTCATCGCGCATGGTGCCCTTGCCAACCATGCCGAGTATGGGGCCGACATGGCCTATGGTCAGGTTGCCGCCCAATATGCCATAGCGCTCAACGAGCGCCACAGCCGCGCCCTCCCTTGCGGCAGCTACAGCAGCGCAGATACCGGCGGGGCCTGCGCCGGCCACGATGACATCGTACGCTTTGCGAACAGGGATCTCTTTTTTATAAAAAATATTGCTCATCGTTTCCTCCATTCGGATGTTATCGTTTCGCGTTGGTTAAGGTGTAACCACAACTTTCAACGATTCGCTGCTCATCTGCATCTTAATCGCCGCTTCCGTTTGTTCCACTGGGAAGCGGTGCGTGATGAGCGGGGCTATCTTAATCTTGCCTGTGTTTATGAGCTCCGCAGCGCGCAGATGGGTATCGGGATTCACAAAGGAACCCAAAACGGTAAGTTCTTTTTGGAAAACAGCAAACAGGGGCAGCTGGAACACAGCGTCGGGGGTGGGCACGCTGAAAAGCAATATGGTAGCGCCCCGCTTGGCGGCTTCAAACGATTGCTGTGTGGCCTGCAGGCGTCCCACGCATTCAATCACGACATCAACGCCCTCCGTGCCCGTGATTTCTTTGATGCGTGCGCACAAATCTTCGCGCATGGGGTCAATGGCGGCATCCGCGCCGACACGCAGCGCGATATCCCTGCGCATTTGTACGGGCTCGCTGAGAATGACATACGACGCGCCCGCAAGCCGCGCAAGCTGCACCATCAGCAGCCCGATCGCGCCGCCGCCAATCACGCAGACGGTATCGCCGGTACGGATGCGCGCCCTGTCTATGCCGTGGATGCAGCAGGCCAGAGGCTCGGTCATGGCGCCCGCTTCCAAGGGGATTTCGTCGCTGAGCAAAAAGCATTGCGAAGCGGGGCACAGGCAGTAATCCGCAAAGCCGCCGTTTTGATTGACGCCCACGGCACGCAAGTTTTCGCAAAGCTGCTTTTTGCCTATGCGGCAAAAATGGCAATGCCCACAATAGATGTTTGGATCGATCGTAACATGATCGCCCGGTTTTAAGCCGGTTACGCCTGCGCCGACCTGCTCCACAACGCCGGAAAACTCATGCCCGAGCACAACAGGGGGAGCTACCTTTGCAGATCCCTCCTCGCCGTGGTATATATGGATATCCGTGCCGCATACGCCGCAGGCGGCCACGCGCACAAGCGCCTCTTCCGGGCCGGGCGTTGGGGTTTGCGTTTCACGCAGCTCCAATTTGTTTTTTTCTAAAAAATAGCAGCCTTTCATAACATATCTCCTGTAAATATTGTTGTTTAAACCGTTCTTAACGCGCTAGGGCTGCGCCTTGCGTTGCGCTTCCATGGAAGGCTGCAGCAGGTATTTGTGCAGCACCGGATAGGTCAGCGCCGACCCGGCGTAGGCGATAAACGCGTACGCAAACAGCGGCAAAACGACCATATCGGCGACCGCGGTTAAAAGCACAAAAACTGCGGTGATGAGCAGGCAGGCAAGCGGGCGCCAGGGTTTGATGAACGCCAGTATGAACGCGTTTTTTATCAGTTTATGGGCGGGTTGCTTTACGCGGGTCATGACGGGATACACATAGGCTCTGGCAAGCAAGTAGAAGAACAGCAATACCATCCACGCTATCCGCAGCGCACCACTTTGGATATAGAGCTCCGTCTCTGTGAAATAGTAAAAGCTTACGAATATGACGATGGCCTCAAGCAGCCCAAAAAGCAAGCCCTGCCGGATATTTGCCTTGAACGCGCCCCAGAAGTCGGCCCATGGCCAGGCGTGCTCTCCGGCGGCGTATTTACCTGCCACGAGCGTTATGCCTGCGTTGGCCGGCCCCCAGCAAAAGCCGGAAACAACGACGAGGCCGATTTGTATGGGTACGGGGACTTGCTCCAACGCGTATGCTGCCAGCGCGGCCATAAGGGAAATACCCTGCAGTCCCTCCGTTACCACATAACTGTTGTATAGCATCATCACCCATACATAAAAGGGGAACGTGAGTAAAAAGAACAGCAAATTCACCTGAATAAGGCTGAAAAAACGTTGCTGATAACGATACCAAAAAAGCAAAAACGGATTGGTAGGCTCGGGTTTATCTTTGCCGGGCTTTGTAAAATCTAAAAACGAAAACAAGCTTTTTTTCATGCGGCCTCCAATCGGGGATTGCCTTCAGTTTACCATGCTGCAGCGCAAAAAGCACGGAAGATATGCGCCCTCATCCGCTCATTCACCGAGGAACATGCCCTGTTTTTGCAGTAGTTTGCGCAGCCGCTGCACATCGATAGCGCAAGGAGCTACGTTTTCTTTGTGTGCCATAGCGGCGGCGGCACCGGCAGCCTCGCCAAACGCGATGCAGCACGGGATCATGCGCGTAGCGGAACCGGCAACAGCGTCTGCCGAAAGCGCGCGCCCCGCTACGAGTAAGTTGTCGGTTCCTTCGGGCACCAAGCAGCCGTAGGGCACACCGAAATAGGGGCCGTTTACGTGGGTGTGGTATGTGCCGCCCGGGTCGTTTTTGTTGTGTGTATCCATGTTGGTGGCGAGCACGGCTATAGAGTCTTCCGGCACAAGGCATGCCTTGACATCCGCAGCGCTCAAGCGGGATATACCCTGTATATGCCGCGTTTCGCGAATGCCGATCATGCCGGCGGTGTCCAGAAAAACAGCGTTTTCAAATCCGGCCCCATATTTTTTCAGGAATGCAAATACTTTGTGCGCCTGCCGCAAACCTTCGATTTCCGCGTATGTTAGATCCTCGGCGTTTGTGCCGTCAATGTTCAATATACGCGTGACATTCAAGCGGTATTCGCCGCTGCGCGGGCTTTCAAACAGGCATACTTCGCCGCGCGGAACATCCCATTCGTCCGCCCTTTCGCGGATAAGCCAGCTGAAAGGGCCATAAAAAGGACGTATTTCATGCTCGTGCTCGCGGATATGCGCTTTCAGCTTTTCGGTATCCACATTGCCCACGCGGAAGAACAGCGTGGCGGGCTGCACATTGCCGTCTTCTTCGTTCCCCAACGCAAACGGAACGTCGGCAAGAGCGGCTACATCCGCGTCTCCGCTGCAATCCACGACGATATTGGCACGGATAACGCTGACGCCGGATTTGTTTGCCACGACTATGCCGCTCACGCGTGAGCCTTCCATCAGCACATCGATGCATTGCGTATGCAAAAGTAAATCGACGCCCGCTTCGAGTATCATCTCCGTGGCAACCAGCTTGAAGCATTCATGATCGAAGGGGCCTACATGCGCGTGGCCAATCTTGTAAAAACCGGAAAGCGGCTGCTCGCCCGCCACATCGGCAGGATCTATTGCGCCGCCCAGTGCGATCATCTTGCGCACAAGCTCTTCGAATATGCCGCGGATGATCATCTTCTCGTTGCGGGCGTCAAAGCTGGTCATAAAGGGACCAACGAGTCCCATCGTCGCTTGACCGCCTACGCAGCCATTTTTATCAAAAACAAGCGTTTTTGCTCCGTTGCGCGCCGCGCTGACAGCCGCCGCAATGCCCGCTGGGCCCGCACCGACGACCAAAACATCTACGTCGCGGTATAGCGGGAGTGCCTTTGTGTAAGTTTGCATATGCGTTCTCCTAAACTGTGATCTGCTTTTTGCCAAACGACCGGAAAAAGGGCGGCCCCGCAACGCGTTTTGCTTGTGTTACGCCTTGTTGAGCCGCCCTTTTCGTTTGTTGGTTATTACCTGCGGTTTGTCTGGTTGTTATATGAGCGCCGTGCAGGCGCCGCGCAGGTGAGCGCCATGCTTATTGGGCGTCGCTGTAAGCCTGCAGCTCGGTGCGCACCGCCTCGCCGCCGTTGTTTGCCCAGTCGGACTGGAATGTCTTCAGGTCGTCGATCGTGCGTGTGCCGGAGATAACCTGAAGGATGTAATCCTGCAAGCTCTTGAAGAGCGCGGGATTGCTCTTTGTGTACGCCTGAGAAGCGGGCATGAATGCAAAGCGGTTGTCCACGAAGATTTCAGGTGTCTCTTCGCTTGCCTTGATGGTGATCGCGTAGAAAGCGGCCCACTGCGCGTCGGATTTGCGGATACGGGACGGCCACTGGAATTCGTACTTCGGTTGGTCTGTGCAGTCGATGTACCAGTAGGAGTCGCCGCGTTCGTTTGCGAAGATCGGGTTAATCGGCGCAATGGCCTTCTCCTCGTCGTATGTGAAATGTGTGCCTTCTACGCCGATGCAGATGAACAGCTGTTCCTGCACTTTTTTGTTGACCCAGTTAATGGCGTCCGCGGCGTTCTTGCTGCTCTTCAATACGCAGGAAACCTGATTCAGGGCCTTTGTGCGCATGTATTTGCATGTGCCGTCGGGGCCTTTGAGTGCGCCTATATAGCCGATGTCGTCATAGGTCAGTTTGAGCTGTTCCATCTGGGCAGGCGTTGTTACCTGTACGCCGGCGCGGTTGGAGCAGGCGATGATGGCTTTGCCGGACGCGAATTTTTCGTTTACCGTGCTGTCTGTATTTACGGCCCAATCGGGATCCAGCAGGCCTTCTTTGTTCAGTTTTGTCAGGAATTCGATCATGGCTGTGAAGCCGGGCGCCTCGGTCATGTAGTAGACCTTGCCGCTGTCGTCCACCATCCAGTCGCTGTAGATGCCAAATGCGCAAGCGATCGTCTTTGGAATAACCCAGTTTTCGTTTCCTTCAGAGGCGGGCTTATACGGGCCGCAGAAGATAACGTATTTGTCGCCAAACTTGGCCTTTAATTTAACCAGGCAATCGTAAAATTCATCAATGGTGGTCGGCATTGCGGTAATGCCGGCTTCCTGCATGAGATCCCAACGGCAGGCCATGAAACTTGCAATTTCCTGATTATGTGGATACATGTACGGCAGGCCATAGATGTTGCCGTCGGCATCGCTCAGCGCGGCCCAGGTGGCCTCGTCGTTGCCGGCAAGTATATCCTGGCCATATTGCTCCAGCAGGGCGTTAAGGGGCATGAGGGCGCCCTGCGCCATCAGTGTGCGCCATTGGTTGACGTTGACGTTAACCACGTCGTAATCGGCGCCGCCAGCCACTTCCATCAACAGCTTTTCGTCCGCGTTTTCAGCGGGCAGCGAGAAGTATTCCACATCATAGCCGGTGGCCTCTTTGATGACAGGGACCATATAGTCTGTGTTTACATCGAAGCCAACGTTAACGCCAAGGCGCTTGAGCGTAACATTGCCGGGGCCCTTGAGTTCGCTCACAGGGGCGGCAGGAGCAGCCGGAGCGGCGGGAGCGGCGGGAGCGGCCGGAGCGGCCGAAGCGGCCGAACCGACCGGAGCTGCCGGGGCGGCGGGCGTTGGCTGGCACGCGACCATCGCGATTGCCATAACGCAAACCAGTAACAATGCTATTATTTTTTTCATTCTGCATTTCCTCCAATTGTTTTTTTCTAAAACCGCATTGCGGTTGAAGACGACATTATCCTTTTACGGAGCCGATTGTAATGCCCTGGATCATGAAACGCTGCACGAACGGGTAAGCCGCAATAATGGGGATTAAAGACATGGTAACGGCTGCCGCCACCATGCCGTCGGTGGTGATATTGCTGGAAATAGCGGAACCTGTCCAGCCGCTGTACAGGTTTTCGGCAAAAGCCTGCCCGTTATTGATGATATCGTATAGATAAAGCTGCATGGTACGCATGCCCGGGCTTGTCGTGTACATCATGGCATGGAAATAATTGTTCCAATAGTTGATGGCATACAGCAGCGAAACGGTCGCAAGAACCGGCTTGGACATCGGGCAAACGATGGATACCAGCGTGCGGATATCGCCGGCCCCGTCAATTTTCGCGGATTCTTCGATGCTTTCCGGCAGGCCCTCAAAGTAATTTTTCACGATGAACATGTTGAATTGCACGATGGCAAATGGCAATATGCAGGCGGCAATGGTATCATAAATACCCAACGTGCGTACTACCATGTATGCGGGAATGATGCCGCCGAAAAACACCATGCTGATGACATACAGCAATGTAACGAATTTGCGGCCCTTAAACGCGGGTTTCGAAAGAGGATACGCGGTGGTGATGGTGGTAAACATGCTTACGAGCGTTCCAATGCTCGTAACGAGCAGGGAGTTTTTCAAGGAAGTAAAAAAGCTGGTTTTCGTCAGCACGTATTTGATCGTTTCGAGCTGAAAGCCGTTGGGCCAGAAGTACACGTTGCCGGCGGTGACACTGCTGCCGCTGCTTACGGATTTGCTGATGACATGCAAGCAGGGCAAAAGCGCCATAAGCCCAAACAGCGTGAGGGCGACATACGCGATGGCCAGAACGATTTTTTCGCTGGCGTCCATAGGAATACCCTTGTGTTTTTTCTGCATACGCCCCCTCCTTACCAGATACTGCGGTTTAGCAGCCGCTTGCTTATGGCGTTGGCGCCTACGATGAGCACAAACGCCACAACGGAGTTAAACAATCCCAAAGCCGTGGACATGGCGAAATCCATTTTACCCATGCCCAGCCGGTATACGTATGTTTGGATGATATCGGCGACATCGTATACGGCGGCGTTGTAGAAAACGAGCACTTGCTCAAAACCGGTGTCGAGAATATAACCGACCTTTAATATGAGCATGAGCACGATCGTGGGCAGCAGGCCCGGCAAAGTGATATGCCATATTTGCCGCCATTTGCTTGCGCCATCCACTCTTGCAGCTTCATAGAGGCCGATGTCAATGCCGGTGATGGCGGCAAGGTAGATGACCGTGTTATATCCTATTTCCTTCCAGCCCTCCGTGAACACCAGAAGGGAGCGGAACAGGCTTAAGTCTGTAAAAAAACGTATACGCTGGCCGCCCATAGCGGAAATCAGCGTGTTGATAATGCCGTAGGAACCAAGCAGTGAATAGAAGATGCCAAACACAACGACCCACGAGAAGAAATACGGCACGTATATGGAAGTTTGCAGCATTTTTTTATAGGTAGCCTGCCGAATTTCGTTGAGTAAAATAGCCGCGATGATGGGGATGGGAAACAACCAGATGATTTTCATGCCGTTGATGATAAGGGTATTGAAAAGCACTTTGGAAAATTGCGAGTCGTTGAACAGTCTCCTGAAATGCTCAAAACCAACCCAAGGGCTTAGCGCAATGGCATCGATGGGGTTTTTGCCAAGGAAGATGTTGTAGTCACGGAACGCCATCTGTATGCCATACAGCGGCAGGAATTTATAAACGATAAGGAAAAACAAACCGGGGAGCAACATGACATACAGCAGGGGATGCTGTCGGAAATACACAATAAAATTATGCATTTTCTGCCCAAATTTTGATCGTTTTTTGATAAGCGCCAAATCAGCGCCGGGCTTTATGTTTCCTGCCATGCCAAACCTCTTTCGTTGGATTCCATAGTAAGTATGCGCGTAACCGCGCATAACTGGAAATTACGGGAGTTTCAAGAGTCTTTATGCCTTCTCATGATTGCGTATACGTTTTAAAAACGCCGCCATAAACATGACCGATTGGATATGGTCATGGTGAATAGGTGTGTATATGTTAAGTATATATGCATTCCCGGCAAGGGGGAATAACTGAATCTTTTGATTTCATGGCTGAATCTTATGCCCCTTGTCGAAAAAAATAATAAAATCGACGAATGGGCAACGCAAAATTGCGGTGCTTTTTTTGGCTCGTAGCTCATTCTTTTAAACCTTTGTGAAATGGTTGACTCAGGCCGTTTTTGAAAGCTAGTATGAAAGTATTCTCGCGCGTAATCTATATTGAATAAAGAATAGCCAATTCATGGGCAAAACGCCAACAGCACGATACGCCTTTCCATATTTATAATAAGGGAGAAACATTTTATGAAGCAGTTTGTTCGTGAAGCGCCCCCTCCTTCCCAAAATGCGCCCGTTATGCAAACATACGATGTTGTTGTCGTTGGAGGGGGCATGAGCGGGTTGTGCGCCGCCATGGCTTCCGCGCGCCAGGGCGCAAAGACCGCGTTGGTGCACGACCGCAGCGTATACGGCGGCAACGCCAGCTCGGAAGCACGCATGCATATATCCGGCGCTTCCTGCCATTGGGGCAAGAAGAACGCTTCCGAAACGGGCATACTCATGGAGCTCATTTTAGAAAACAAATACCTTAACGACAGCTATAACTATTCCATTTGGGATGGCGTATTGTGGTCCCGCGCGCAGGGTACGGAAAATCTCGATTGCTACATGAACACAACCATGAATCGTGTGCTTTCCGACGGCGCCGCCATCCAATCCATAGAATGCTATCAGATGACGACAGAGAAACGATATTCGTTTCAAGCGGCTATATACATCGATTGCACAGGTCACGGCTCGCTCGGATATTACGCGGGCGCGGAATACGCCATAGGCCGCGAGGCAAAAGCCGACTTCAAAGAAATGGGCGCGCCCGATGAGCGGGATGGCTTCACGATGGGCAACACCATCTATTTTGTGGCGGAAGAACGCCGCCATCCCGTAAAGTTCATCAAACCGCCCTGGGCGCATACTTTCGATGAGGACGACTTCAAATACCGCTACCACGGTGATATCGTTGTATATCACGACGGCGACGAAATCCGTGTGCTGAAGCCGGACGAAGATTATCGCGACCACGAAAGCGAACTCGTTGAAAAATACGACGTAAAATCCGGTTATTGGTGGATTGAGCTTGGCGGCGACTGGGACGACATCATCGCGCAGTCGGAAGATATCCGCTACGAACTGTACCGCTGCGTATACGGGGTTTGGGATCATATCAAAAACGGCGGGGAGCACGGCGCGGAAAACTACGAGCTGGTCTGGGTGGGCAATGTATGCGGCACGCGTGAAAGCCGCAGGTTAATCGGCAACTACATACTCACAGAACATGACATAGTAAACAAAATCTTGCATCCGGATACGGTGGCTTATGGCGGGTGGCCGATGGACGAACACCATCCGGGCGGCTTTTATGCTAAGGGGCAGGTGCCCTCGCGCGTCAGAAATTTCCCGGGATTGTATTCCATCCCGTATGGCTGTTATTGTTCCAAAAACATCAGCAATCTTATGATGGCCGGGCGTAATATCAGCGCAACCAAGCTGGCGATGGGCTCCACCCGCGTAATGGGAACATGCGCGATTGGCGGCGAAGCAGCGGGTATCGCGGCCGCCATGGCGGCAAAAGCGAAGCTTTCGCCGCGTACGTTCGGAGAAAAATATATGCGCGCATTGCAGCAGGAGCTCTTGAAAAACGACTGCTACCTGCTTGGCGTGCAAAACACGGATCCAAAGGATTTGGCGCGCACGGCGACCGTTTGCGCCACTTCCGAACAAGAGGGCTTTGAGGCGCGCAATATCATAAACGGCATTGCCCGCAGCACGGAAGAAGCGAGCAATCTATGGCGCAGCAAGGGTTTTTCCGCGGAGGGTGAAGCCGTGACACTGCGTTTGCAGTCGGCTGCCGATGTGCGGCAAATACGGTTGACGCTGGACCCGGATCTTTCCGAAGAACGCTGCATATCGGTTTCGAAGGCCTTCATGCAAAAAGAACCTTTGGGGGTGGCAAAGGAGCTGCTGAAAGATTACGACATCATACTGCGCCATCAGGGCGGCGAAGTGGCGCGAGTGGCGGAGCGCGGTAACCACCAGCGGCTGAATGTGCACGAGCTAGGCAAGGCCACGCGTTGCGATGAAGTGGAAATGCGTGCGCTCGCCACAAACGGCGCGCCGGACGCGCATGTGTTTGAGGTGCGTATATATTAGGCGGATATCGATAGAACAGCGTATGATAAGGAGGAACACGATGGAAACGATAGCTTTACAAAAACAGGTGCCGGTGGTCGGCGCGTATGATGTTGTGGTTTGCGGCGGCGGGCCAAGCGGCTTTATGGCGGCCATCGCGGCGGCGCGCGGCGGCGCGCGCGTGGCGTTGATAGAGCGGCATGGCTTTTTGGGCGGCATGGCCACGGCGGGGCTTGTCGCGCCCATCAGCGAATTTTGCTACAATGGCAAGCTGGTGGTGGGCGGCATCCCGTGGGAATTCATTCAAAGATTAAAAGAATTAAATGGCGCGCAAGTGGAGGAACCGCTTGGGAATGTTTCCTTTTTGCCGTCGCTGTACACGCTTGTGGCGCAGCGCATGGTGTTGGAAGCCGGTGTACAGCCGTACCTGCACGCGTTCGTTTCCGATTGCATAGTGGATGCGCAAAAGCGCATTACGCATGTAATACTGCAAACAAAAAGCGGCGTGCAAGCCCTTGCCGGCGCCTATTTTATAGACAGTACGGGCGACGGGGATATTGCGTATATGGCAGGCGTACCCATGCAAACATTTGACGCGCCGCTGCAGCCGGCTTCGCTATGCTTTTGCCTGGGCGGAGTCGATGTAAGGAAACTGCGCAAGATTCACCACAGCGAGCAGGGCGTGAATTACCATATCGAGCATTTGCAGGAAAAACTGCGCTCTTTGGGGCGTGATATTCCAAATTTTGGCGGGCCATGGATGAGTTACATGCTCACGAAAGACAGCGTGCTTGTCAATATGACGCGCATGCAGGCAAATATGACGGATGAGCGCGAGCAGACGGCTGCCGAGTGCGCCTTGCGCGAAGACGCGTATAAGCTTGTGCAAGCGCTGCGCAAGCATGTGGAAGAATTCTATGACGCTTATATCCTTTCCTTTGCGGCGCAAACGGGCACGCGGGAAACGCGGCATATACGCGGCGCACATGTGCTCAGCGGAGAAGAATACGCCTCGGCTTTCCACTTTGAGGATGCGATTGGTCGCGGCGCGCATCCGATCGACATACACTCGGCAAACGATTCAGAGCAGACCTGCCGTTTCCTTGACGAAGCGGCATATATTCCCTATCGTTCGTTGATCGCGGCAGATTTCCCGAATTTGCTGGTTCCAAGCCGTTGTTTTTCGGCCGACAGGGAGGCGTCCGCTTCCGCGCGCGTACAGGGCTGCGTGATGGGCTTGGGGCAGGCGGCAGGCTTCGCCGCGGCGCAGTGCGCAAAGGCGGAGCTGCCCGTGCAGCGGGCGGATATAAAAAAACTGCGCGAAACGTTGATGCAAGCGGGAGCGAATATATAGCGGACAATGGAAAAATGGGGCCGGCGTATCCGGCATTGCAAACTGCGCTGCCCTCATATTAAAATAAATGAAGGCAAGCAGATCACGTTTTTGTTGTAAGAACCAGAATAACACCATCGACAGTGGAGGTAGCTTTATGAGTATCCCTAACACAATGAAGGCGCTGGTGGCGACCGGCGTGGGCCAATACAACTATGATGAAGCGTATCCCGTGCCGCAATGCGGCGATGATGATCTGCTTATCCGCACGGAAGGCTGCGGCATTTGCGCGGGGGATTTAAAATGCGAACATGGTGCCGCCATGTTTTGGGGGAACGATACGCAGCCGGCGTGGGTAAATCCCCCGTTTATTCCGGGCCACGAATTTGTGGGCGTAGTAGAATATGTCGGCGCGCATGTTGACGGATATCAACTGGGAGACCGCATCGCCGTGGATCAAATAGCGCCCTGCGGCGAATGCCGCTTTTGCAAAACAGGCCGTTATTGGATGTGCCAGCCGCATAAAATATATGGCTTTTTCTCCGATTTTAACGGCGGCATGGCCGAATACGTCCGCATCCCTACAAAATATTCCGTCATCCACAAAGTGCCGAAATTCTTGTCTCTGGAGCAAGCGCTATGCATAGAGCCGTACGCATGTTCGAAACATTGCGTAGACCGCGCCCAAATCGAAAGCGAAGACATCGTGGTGCTTTCCGGGGCGGGTACGCTGGGGCTGGGCATGGTTACGTATGCGCGCATGCGTAACCCGAAAAAACTGATTGTGCTGGACATGGTCGATAAGCGGCTGGAAAAGGCGATGGAATTTGGAGCGGATATGGTTTGGAATCCGGGACGCATGAATGTCATAGACGAGATTATGCGGCTTACGGACGGGTATGGCTGCGATACCTATATCGAGGCCACCGGCCACCCGTCTTCCGTTACGCAGGGTATGCAAATGATACGAAAGCTGGGCCGCTTTGTGGAATTTTCCGTGTTTGGCGAGCCTACCACGCTCGACTGGTCTATCATCGGCGACAGAAAAGAGCTGGACGTGCTGGGCGCGCATCTCTCGCCGTATTGCTTCCCCTTTGTGATAGACAATATCGCGAACGGCAAGCTCAATACAAATGGCATCGTAAGCTCTTTGTTCGAACTCAAAGACTGGCAAAAAGCGTTTGAATACGCCACAGGTAAGCATGGAGATTTTAAGGTGGCATTCCGCTTTTAATCAAACGCCACAACATATCAAAAGAAAAGAGGCTGCGGCATGAGCACTATCGTACAGGCCATCGAAACGGGAAAGACCGTTCTGGGCATTGAGCTGGGTTCTACGCGCATCAAGGCGGTATTGATCGGGGAAGATCACGCGCCTATCGCGTCGGGCAGTTTTGAATGGGAAAATAAACTGGAAGATGGCGCATGGGTGTACCATCTTGCGGATGTATGGCTGGGCGTACAGTGCAGCTTCCGCGATCTTGCGCGCGACGTGCAAAACAAATACCACACCAGCCTCGTGAAAGTGGGTGCCATGGGCGTTTCCGCCATGATGCACGGGTATTTGGCGGTGGATAAAAACGGCGAACAGCTCGCCCCTTTTCGCACATGGCGCAATACGATCACGGAAAAGGCGGCGGAAATGCTCACAGAGGCGTTTGCCTTCAATATTCCGCAGCGATGGAGCGTGGCGCACCTGTATCAATCCATACTAAACGGCGAAAAGCATGTGGCAGACATCGCCTACATGACCACGCTGGCGGGATATGTGCATTGGCGGCTGACGGGAGAAAAAGTGCTGGGCGTAGGCGACGCTTCCGGCATGTTTCCGATAGACAGCCAGACAAACGGCTTTCACGCGGGCATGCTCCAAGTGTTTGACGGCATGATCGCGGAGCATGGTTTCCCCTGGGAGCTGCGCGCGCTCCTTCCAAAAGTTCTTTGCGCGGGGGAATATGCCGGAATCCTTACAAAAGAAGGCGCGCTCCTTCTAGACCCGACGGGTGACTTTTGCCCGGGCGTGCCGCTTTGTCCGCCTGAAGGCGACGCGGGCACGGGCATGGTGGCCACAAACAGCGTGGCCCAGCGCACGGGCAACGTCTCCGCGGGAACATCCATATTTGCCATGCTGGTACTGGAACGCCCGCTTTCCAAGGTATACATGGAAATCGATATGGTAACGACGCCCTCAGGCAAGCCTGTGGCGATGGTGCATTGCAATAGCTTTACGTCGGATTTGGATGCGTGGATCAATCTTTTTGGCGAAGCCGCTGCCGCGCTTGGCACAAAGCCGGATCGCGCAGCGCTCTATGCCGCGCTGTATAACAGGGCGTTGGAGGCAGACATGGATTGCGGCGGCTTGTTGGCGTACAATTATTATTCCGGCGAGCCTATTACGGGCCTGGATGAAGGGCGGCCATTGTTTGTGCGGCCGCCGGATGGCCGCTTCACGCTGCCAAATTTAATGCGTACATTGCTGTTTTCGGCCATGGCCACGCTGCGCGTTGGCATGAACATACTTACAGACCGCGAGAACATGCAGATGGACCAGATTTTGGGACATGGCGGCCTGTTTAAAACCAAGGGCGTCGGCCAACGGCTGATGGCCGCAGCGCTCAACGTACCCGTAACCGTAATGAGCTCGGCGGGAGAGGGCGGCGCTTGGGGTATTGCCTTGCTGGCGGCGTATCTGTTGCGTAAAGAGGCAAACGAGGCGCTGGAAGAATACCTCGCAAAGCGTGTATTTGGCGAAAACGCAGGAGAACGCATGCAGCCGCTGGAGGCGGATGTGCACAGCTTTGAAAATTTTATGGTGCGCTATATGCGCGGCCTGCCCATTGAGCAGGCCGCAGTGGATCATATGCCGCAAATGCAATGAATATGGCACAATCGCTTTTGCCCGTCTTGCGGCGGTTACGTGTTAAACACGCGTAGGATTGATAAACATCAGCGAAAGGCTTTATTGTTCCGCTCCCTGTTGAAGCGCGCGTTCGCGTTCGGCCCTGCGTTGTGCGGCCCTGCGCTTTCGGCGCGCTTTTTCGCGCGCGCGGAGCAATAGCAGCCCAACAACGGCGAGAAGCAGAAGCACAACGGAACCGAACAGCACAAGAGCGACTGCCTTGCTCAATACGATCTCGCCCGATGTTTCTGGCGCCTGGGCCTTTTCAGGGGCATCCGCCGGCTGCGGCTCAGTGAGGCTGGGGCTTTCCGGCGGCAAAGAAGGCTGCGGGGGCCGTGCGGGCATGACCGCATACCGCTGCAACGATTCATCCTCAATATTGTAGAGGAAAAAGCCCGCTTCGCCACTGGGATTACGCGCATAGATAAGGTAAAGCTCACCCTGCGCATCCTGCGACTTCCATGCTTTTACTTCTTTTTCGTTTATGGTCAGCGTGGTTTCAGCAAAACCTTCCGGCACGGCCACGCTGCCATCGGGACTCAGCAATATGTAGGATTTAGAAACGGAAGAAACGGTTTGGTAAGGGTACAGCGTATCCGCCGCTTCATCGAATATGTAGTAGCCGCCCGTATCGCCAGCCGCGTTTGAAAGATACAGCAGAACAGGCGCGTCGCTCTCTTCCACCTTGGCGGCGGCTACCGTTTCACCGTGGTATATCAGCGTGGTTTCGGTATACCGGGAAGGGATGGTCGTGTTTTCCAATGAGCGCCAGATGTAAAGCTGCTCTTGCGATCCGGCTGTATTTTGCGCAGCAACGCCTGTGGCGGCATAATTGAGCGGCGTGGGCGCGGGAGTGGGCGCCGGGGCGGATACAGATAGGGAGATGCTTGCCGTCGCGCCCTCGCTCTCCGTACCGTCATAACCAACCACTCGTTCTATCGACGCTTTTATTTCGGCGTTGCCCGCGGCCGCGGCCGTAAATACGATGCGGGCGCGCAAAACATCCGCGCCGCCTTTTTGGGCGGAAACCAAATTGAGAAAGCCATCGGATGCGCCGCCTTCGCTTTCCACATACGTTAGTAACGTAGGATCATACGTAAAGCTGCCCTCGGCTATCGCCATGCCGCTGCCCTGCACGCTGATGAGCACTTCGATTTTGTCGCCCGCCTGCACGGCGGCTTTATCGGCTTCCATGCTTAATTTTGTCGCCGCAAATGCCGTCGGCGCAAGCAAAAGAACAAGCAGCGCCAGTATGCAGGCACACATTTTTTTATATGGATGATGCTTCCTATATGGTTTCATGTAACGTCAACTCCCTTGCGATATCTTTGCGTCGCTATTTACAGCCTGTATGAGGCGATGAATATCCCAAATGTTTACTGTGCCGTCGTGGTTGATATCCGCAGCGCTTAGCCGCGCGCCGGTGAGCGGTTCCGCGTGCACCAAATGGTTTTGCAGCGCGGCAATGTCGTCCTCCGTGATTTTGCCGTCCCCGTCCAAATCCCCAAACAGCACGATGGGCAGGTCAAAGAAGGAAAGGCCGGACTCGTATGTGGCGCGCAGGAAATACCCCGTACGCACTTCGCCTTCCGCTGCCGCGCCCTTTGCGTTCACCAGGCTCAATTTGGCCTCGGACGCGCACGCACGCAGCAGGCTTTCCGCTGATGTGCCTATGGAAATGCCGCTTATGCCCCATTCGCGCACTTTATAGGTATCGCTCTTGATTGGCGGCGCGGTAGCGTATGTGCCAATGGTGTTCAACGTTGTATTTACGTAATAAAAAGAGAGTATGTCGGTATAAGGCTGGCCGGCGCGCGCTCTTTCCTGCGCGCCACGCTGGGAAAGGCCAACGCCATGGCCGTAGCGCCGTTCCGTGATAAACCAACCGGCGTATGCTTGTTCGCCATGGCGGGCGATGCCCCGTTCCGCGCCGCGCATGCGCAGACGGGTCTGGCGCGCGCCTATGTTGCCGATCATGTTTTCAAAGCTGCCAAACTTCAGTTCCTCCAGCGGGAGTGTAACGCTGACCTGACCGGTTTGCGCTTTGCCGTTTTCGTTGTAACTTACCAAAAGCGTGATGTTGGCCTCGGTATAACAACGGCTGGGCTCCGCGTAACTGGGCGTTGCGGGCATTACGCTCACCGTGCCTAGCAAAGTGACTGCGCGGCCGGCGGCCTGGTACGCCGCGCGCTCCAGCGCGAGCAGCACCGGCGGATCCATCAGCTTGCGCGTTTGTGCGTCGAATGTCTCCGGTATGAATGATTTTTCTTCAATGCTGGAAGCGTTTTTTAAATCGAACGGGTCGTCCGCATGCTCGTAATACGCAAAGTCATTTTCCCAAACGTTACCGGTTTTTTCCGTTTGCCCGCCGTTGGAGGCGGAATAATACGCCTCGATGATATCGTCCTCGTATGTAAGCACTTTACCGCGGGTGGACTCCACTGCTGCGATAGCGCGGGTGTTTTTGCTGGCGTACCCGCGGTATACCTGATCTTGTGATGTATCTACCAAATCGTAAGCGCGGGTAGCATATTTGGAACAACGCGCCACGGCATAGCCGCGCGCGCAAACCGCCTGCGCTTTCAGAGCATCGAGCGGAAAGGAATTGCTCATTTCATGTGGCACCACGCCGTATAAGTATTGCTCGATGGGCAATGTATTGATGGCGCGGATAGCGCCCTCGGACACGTCAAATGTGATATTTCCCAGATAAGTGCATGTGCTGTACTCGGCGTTCTTTAGACGGATATAATCGGTCTTCGCGCCATAATTGCCGCTTAAAAACGTCAGAGAAGCGCCGGTCACCGTTTTGCCGCCCAGCGTGACGGAAACACGGCCGCCGCTTACCTTCACCTGCAGCTCCTCATTGCCCACGACGAGAGAGGGGTCCTCTTTGAGCTTAAATGCGCCAACGGGCGTGAAAGGGAGCGATTGCTGTTTTCCCACCGAAAGCAAAACGCGAACATCCGAACAAAACACGGCAGCCTGTGCGGGAACCACTGCCCCGGTAAACAGCAACCACGCAAGGCACACAGTGACAAAATACTTCTTCTTGCGCATATATTCTCCTTTGAATATAGTCATATGCGTTTCATACTACCCTTTTATGATACCTTTTGTCGAATGCGCGGTCAATGGCTGCGCAAGTGGAAAGGCCGTTTTTCAGCCGGCAGGATGTGAATTTTGCGTAAACAGATACGCAGGCTGCATGCAACGGCCCTTTTCCGGCGTTTGTTTTAGCCGGAATTCCCCTTTTATAAATATCCAATGTGCGGGCATGATCGCCAACGCCCAAAAGGCGTTTTTTGCGCAGCGAATGGCAAAACGCCTGTGTTCCAGGCAAAACGCTGGAACACAGGCGTTCATATGAGCGGGAAGTTTATCGGTTAGGCGGGCGTCTCGCCCTTACTCGTTTGCGGCCCGGCCTGCTCCCCTTCGCCCGGGAGGCCAAACCGTTTCCTTGGTTTCAGCATCAGGCAGATTGGCAGCCCAAGGCCCATTACCAGAATGAGGAACCCAAGTATCCCGCCCAATACAGGAACTTCCAGCAGAAGGCCTGCAGCAAGGCCCATGAGCGCGATGGCCAGCAGGCGTTTGAAAGCGGGCCAGTTCTTATTCGCGATAACAGCCATGAGGATGGCGATAAGCGTAATGAACATGGAAGCGGCAATTAAGAAACCATATAGCAGCAGCAGCGCGAAGCCCAGCCTTGCGGAGATAAGCAGCGCGAAGATGGAGAGGATCGGCATGCCGATCAGCACGGCGCAGCCCAAACCAAACGCGGCGGCAAAGCGGGATTTTAAATTTTCGCCCAGCTTTTGCGCTGCGCATGGCGCGCAGCCCGCAAATAGCAAGTATATCAGCAACGCGGCTACGCCCAACCCCAAAGCGGGCATGATGATGCCTTTGGCTTTTTCTCCGGCGCTCTCTTGGTGGATAGCAAGCGGTATACGTGTAAGGGGAATGCTTGCCGCATTGCCTGCCAGCACCGGGTCGCTATCGCTTTGATATTTGATGAAGCCGCCCACTTTCGCGGAATCTTCAACCGTAAGCTGGTCTATAGCGCCTTGTATGTTTCTGCCGACAGAGCCGCTGATACGCGCAATTTCGCACATCAGGTACGCATTGTTTTGCACGTTGCCCAATACCTGCACATCCTGCGCAAAGGCGATGAGGTTTGCGCCCACCGCGCTGGAAGGCGTTTGGTGGCACACGGCGGAAGCGTTGAACACATCGCCGCCCACCGTGCCGGATATCGTGGCCGAGGAGCAGAACATGTACAGGTTGCCTTCGATGTTTGCGTCCACCGTAACCGTGTTGGCAAATACGACCACATCGTTTGCGTAGTTGCCGGTTATGGCTACCTGATTGCCAAAGAACATAGGCGTTGTATCCATATCGAGCGAGGTGGTTATGTTGTTCCCAAAGAAGAAGGGCATCTTATCGGGATCGTATTCCGTAATGTTTGAAATAGGCTGGTCGAACGAGTAGAATGCGTCATCGTCAATGCCTTGTGGGATGCTTTGCGCGTTTACGATTGCGGCAAAACCAACAACCAGCGCGAGAATAAGCGTAGCTGCAAGAATGATATGGCGATACCGGTTTTTCATGATCTGTTTCCTCCTAATTTCTTGGCGTTTAAAAAGATGATAACTCCGAGTCCCAGCGGAAGCAGCGCCAGCCACCAGGACAACGGCGTGAGCGCGGTGAGGTTGAGGTTTGGTGCCCAATAGCGCCGAAAGCTTGACAAGAAGCTGAATATCGTGCCATATGGAAGATTTTGCAGGAAAGCGGCCAGGTTGGCGATGGCTGTCAGCAAAGCAAAGTTGATCGCCCAAATATACGCGGTTTTATCGCGTTGCGGAAACGCAGCCTCTATGCGGATCCGACGCATGACGTAGGAAGTGATCTCTCCGTTCGAAGCCATTCCATCCAGATAGGTTTTGAGTTTTTCTTGCGTTGTGCGTTCCACGCGCTATGACCTCGCTTCCGCTTTTAATCTTTGTTTGGCCCTGTTCAGCCGTGACGACAATGTGCCGGTGGATATCCCAAGGAGCTGCGTAATCTGCTCGTAGCTCCAGTCGTAGTAGTATCGGAGCACCATTGCCGTTCGCATATCGTGCGGCAAGCCCTGCAGCATATCGGCGATTTCGAGCGACTGTTCCATCGTGTTTTGCGTGTTTTGGCTGAGCATCGTTTCCAGATGATTGATGTCCCCCAACAGCACGAGACGCTTGCGTTTGCGGAGTATGTCGAAGCAGCAGCGGTGCACGGTTGTCAAAAGATACGCCTTTGGATTTTCAAGCCGGTTCAGTATGTCCATTTTGAATAGCTTGTAAAACGCTTCGCTGACGGCATCCTGTGCGTCCTGCCGGTGCATCAGTATGGAAAAAGCGAAGCGGTAAGCATAGTTTTCATGCTCGCTCATCCAGGCTTCGAATGCTTCCATGTTTTTGGACTGCGCAGTCACTTGATGCATGCTTCTCCTTTGCCTTGCTGCCCATATAACGCGTGGCGGTATTCTTTTCTTCCATCGATAAAAAAATTTTTTGCATAAAAAATGCAGTTCGCTGAAAACTGCTTGTGCGTCTACCTAGCCTAGCCTTCTTCAGCCTGCATGCGCCCTTCTTCAAAGCGCATGGGAAAGTGCAGTGTCACGCACGTCCCTTTTTCTTTCGTGGAAGTGATTTCGAACCTGGCTTCGCCCTCAGCGAAAAGATCAAGCCGCTTGCGAACGTTGGAAATGCCGTATCCCTTCTCCGCTATGCTGCCGTCCAGAATAGCCTGCACCGCTGCTTCATCCATGCCATTGCCATTATCGCTGACCTCCACGCAAACAAAATCTCCTTCGCGCATGGCGCAAATATGCACGCGCTTAGCCGGCTTTTCCGAATACAGGATACCATGTAGCAGCGCGTTTTCCACGATGGGCTGCAAGGATAGCTTGGGTATCAGGCAATCGGCCACAGTGGGCTCAACGAAATATTCCGCCTCAAACACATCTTCAAAGCGTTTTTGCATCATGCCCAGGTATGTCCGCGTGAGTCCGATCTCCTCTTCCATCCGGACGATGTCGCGGCCTTTGTTCAAGCTGAGCTGAAAATATTTGGAAAGCGAATTGACCATCCAAATGCCGTCTTTTGTTCTGCCGTCAACGATCATCCATTTGATGATATCCAGCGTGTTATATAGAAAATGCGGGTTGATCTGCGCCTGCAGCGCCTGCATCTGATAGTCCCGCACAGCCAATTCGATTTGGTACTGCT
>JAVBPK010000075.1:0-10198 GCA_031549625.1 Eubacteriales bacterium | reverse complement strand
ACGCACCGGAATGAGAATGTATGGCAGCTTTACGTCTAAAATGGAGATGGTCTCCTCATCCAGGCCCAGACGATCGTAACTTTTACCGTCCTGCCACATTTCCATTTCGATGACCAAATCGATGGATTTTTCGATGATGACTGCACCCACGCCAAACATGTAGCGCACGTCTATGATGCCGATTCCACGGATTTCGAGCAAATGCCGCGTAAGCACCGGTGCCATACCGGAGAGACGGTTTTCGGTTACGCGGCGAATTTCAAGTACATCGTCCGCTACCAATCTGTGGCCGCGCTTGATGAGTTCGATGGCAGTTTCGCTTTTACCCATGCCACTTTCGCCCTTGAGCATGACGCCCACACCATAAACATCCAGCAAAACACCATGGTGCGTGATAACCGGCGCAAGCTGACGGTCAATATAGTTTGTGATGGTATGGCTAACCTTTGCCGTATTGTATGCGCTTAGCAGCACCGGCACCTTATACTTCTTTGTAAGCGCCAAAAACGCTTCTCCCGGATGATAATTCCACGAAAACACGATGCAAGGCGGCTGGTAGGAAAGCATTTTGCTCAAACGCTCTTCGAATACGGCTTGCTCCATTTGAAGCAAATAATTGCGCTCCGCGTTGCCGATCAAATGCACCCGTTTATGCGCGTAATGCTCGAAAAAGCCGGCTAACTGCAGACCCGGACGGTTGATCTCGCTTTCTTCAAACCGCACCCCGCCCGAGCCTTCCGCCAGCACAGTCAGCCCTGTCCCCTTTGCAAATTCCGATACCTGCACCGTTTTACCTTCCATGTTTACGCCCTCATTCTCCGAAAATGTACTTATCGATCACCCATCTCACGCCATCTTCTTCACAGGAAGGCGCGATAACATCCGCAATTTCTTTGATGCAGTCCTGCCCGTTCGCAACGCATACGCCCAGGCCCGCCATTTCGATCATTTGCCAGTCCAATGTATTGTCGCCGACGCCAATCGTTTCTGATTGATCTATACCCAATTCTTTTGCCAGCCTCAGCATGGTCGTGCCCTTGTTGCTGCCATATTGATTTAACTCGATAAAACCGGGCTTTGACGAAGCCACTTCGAGCCTGCCCTTGAAGCGTTCGCTGAATGCCCGGACATTTTCCTTTTCCCTTTCGAGCGGCGTATATACTAATATTTTGGGGACTTTCGCCCACGCTTTTTTTCGAATGTCCGGATCCGCCGTGAACGGCAGATTCAGCGCGCCGGTATAGAGCCTCGTAAACTCGTTTTCCTCTTCGGCGACAACGCCGTCGCCTTGATATATTTGGGCATGTATGTCCCGCTCGCGCGAAAACTCCAGCGCCTCGGTAATGAGTTCTGAATCAATATCTGCAGAAAATAGCATTTTATCCGTGCGCGTATCCATAATCATTGCCCCGCCATATACGATGACCGGCCCTTGAATGTTTAATTGCTTCCAGATGCTCGAAGCGCCAAAATACCCGCGGCCCGTGGCCACCGTGACAAATATGCCCGCTTCCTGCGCGCGCTTAACCGCGGCCAGGTTGCCTTCGGAGATTATCTTGCTGTTGCTTACCAATGTATCGTCGATGTCCAAAAATATAATCTTGTAACTCATGCTTCCCACCTTTTCTTTCTCTTTCCCCATTTTAAATAGAAACCCCCAAAAAGGAAAGCGTAAAATAAATATCTGTCATTTTGATCCATTCCGCCATTGGCGCAACTGCTTCATAGCACTTCATATCGTATTTTGCTTTTTTCTGTGTATATTTAACATAAATAGATATTTCATTGTTTTTTTAATATGATATATTATTTATTATAATCTGTGGCGCACCAGGCCCACAGTCGGCGGCGTATCCGATAATGGGGTAACTTGGATACAGGCGCTTTACGGGCCGCGCTCTTGCCACGCAACCTACACAAACATATTTGGGAGGGTCGAGTATGGATTTTTTATCATGGTTGTCTGATTTCAACGGCAAACTCAACGGCATCGTCTGGGGCATTCCCATGCTGGTGTTGATCGTAGGCACCGGTATTTTTCTGACCATTCGTAGTGGCTGGTTCCAATTTACCAAATTTGGCCACGCCATGAAGAATACGCTCGGAAAGATCACACAAAAGGTTGAGGTAACCGACAAAGGCGCTGTCAGCCCGCTCCAGGCTGTTACCACAGCGCTTGCCGCTACCGTTGGTACAGGCAATATTGCCGGTGTTGCCGGCGCCATCGCGGCTGGCGGGCCCGGCGCTGTATTTTGGATGTGGGTCTCGGCGTTGTTTGGCATGGCCACAAAATACTCTGAAGTGCTGCTTTCCATCAAATTCCGCCAGCGCAATGAAAAGGGCGACTGGGTGGGCGGCCCTATGTATTACATTACAAACGGACTGGGTAAAAATTGGAAATGGCTTGCTGTTTTGTTCTCGCTATTTGGCGCGCTTGCCGCGTTTGGTATCGGCAACATGACGCAGGCAAATACCATTGCCGGCTCTATCTACGAAACCGCAAAGGCCTTTGGCGCCTCCGAAAGCGCGGAGCTTGCTATCCGCATTGTCGTCGGCGTGCTTATCGCTTGCGTGGCCGGCCTGGTTATCCTTGGCGGTATCAAGCGCATTGGGCAAGTTACCGAAAAGCTTGTTCCTGTCATGAGCGTTATTTACATCATCAGCACACTCATCATTGTTTTTGCCAATATCGGCCACATCGGCAGTGTGCTTGCACAAATATTTGAGGGCGCCTTCTCCCCCGCCGCTGTGTTGGGCGGCGCCATCGGCATCACGATAAAAGACGCCATGAAAAAGGGCGTGGCCCGAGGTGTATTCTCCAACGAAGCCGGTCTCGGCTCCGCACCGATCGCGCACGCCGCTTCCAGCGAGACCAACCCTGTCAAGCAAGGCCTGTATGGCATATTTGAAGTGTTTATGGATACAATCGTCATCTGCACGCTAACGGCGCTTTCCATACTGATGAGCGGCGTTGCCATCCCCTTTGGCGGCTCCGCCGGAGCAAACCTGAGTATCGCCGCCTTTTCCAGCATGTTTGGCGGCCCAGTGGGCAGCGTACTCGTCACCATCGGCATCGTGCTTTTTGCCACCTCCACCATACTCAGCTGGGGCCTGTACGGCACGCGCTGCTGCGAATTCCTGCTTGGCGCGAAGTCCATCCGCATCTACCAGATCATATTCGTTTTGTTCATTGTGATTGGTACGACGCTCGAGCTGCAGCTTGTTTGGGATATTGCCGACACGCTGAACGGCTTGATGGCCATCCCCAACCTTATAGCTCTGCTTGGCCTTTCCGGCATCGTTATCAAGCTGACAAAAGAATACCGGCAAGAGCTAAAACTACATAAGACGAACTAGCCCGCCGCGCAAACCATGTAAAAAGCCCCGGTCGCATTGCGCGCACCGGGGCTTTGTTTTACCGCAAATATTCGTTGAGGGTTTACCGTTTTCTTGGGCATGTTTTTTTTGTGCATTGCAGATCCTGCACGATATTCAGGCATTCGCCAAAACGCTGATAATGCACAACCTCGCGCTGGCGCAAAAAGCGCAGCGGCGTGATGACGTCCATATTATCCGACAATGTCATCAGATGCTCGTATGTGGCCCGCGCCTTTTGTTCCGCCGCCATATCCTCATGTAAATCCGCTATCGGGTCCCCTGTACACGCCACATACGCGGATGTAAATGGGACGCCGTCCGGATTCACAGGGAATATGCCTTTGCCATGCATGGTATAATATCCGTCCATCCCCGCCGCCCGTATGTCATTGATGCTGGCTCCCCGCAAACACTGGAATATCATTGTGGCAATCATCTCCCAGTGTGCCAATTCTTCGGTGCCGATATCTGTCAACGTGGCGTAGCAACGGTTATCCGGCATGGAATAGCGCTGCGTAAGATAACGCAGGCCTGCGCCCAGCTCGCTGTCTGCACCCGCGTATTGCGCCATCAATAATTTTGCCATGCGCACGTCCGGCTGCGTGATGTTTACCGGGTATTGCAACTTCTTTTCATAAATCCACATGTCTTTTCTCCTCCCTCGTCACTGCCACGGCCATTCGGAACATACCCAGCAGCCGGCAGCATTGGGTGAATGGCCGAAGTTCATCAACGGCGCATAGTTTTCTTCATAGGCGCGGATAAACTCCGCCAGCGCCTTTCCGTAGCTGTTGTAGTCATTGCGCGCAGCCTTGTCGCAGGGATGCGTATCGATGTATTCGTTCAGTTCGACACAAATGAATTCATACTCGCTTATCTTGCGCATCAGCGCTTCTTGCTTTTTATCCATTTCAGCAGCCTCCCTTGTGCGCATATGGCCGTATCAGTTCCGGGAACATAGTGCCATTCTTTAATGTTTCGCAAGGGCAAAAACCCGCCAAATATTCCTGATCCGCTACATTCGCAGTAGCCAGCAAGCAAGCCTCGTCTCCCTGACATTCTTCCAAACATTGTTCGCCGCACACCATACACGCGTCCTGCGCGTTCCCCGCGCTTACCGTGTTTTTTACCTCTCTGGGGTTCATCTGATAGCCGCATTGCCTGAACGTGCAATTACGCTGTATTGGCCTACCCTTTTCCTCCATATATCGTTCCTCCTTGATTGACCGGACTTTGCAAACCGTCTCGCCAAATACCGGCATATCTGGTATGGTATGCGCTGCGGCAAGCGTGTGTGAAGGAAGCGGTGACAGCGTAAAACGAAATTGTATATTTTCTTTTTTGCCAGCTCTTTTTCCTATGATTTGTGCTATACTGCTGTTACGCCTTTCTATTTTTCATATGAACGGCATGTATGAGAATAACAAAAACTTGGAATCTTTTCCTATGTATGATGTTGACTTTCACCACAACATATTGTATGATACAGAAATACAACATCCATATATAGATATATACGTATTGGGGGGCTTGCTATGATAAAGTCTATTCGTAAACGGGACGGCGCTGTATGCGCGTTTGCACCGGAGAAAATCACCTGGGCCATTTTTAAAGCTGCCAACGCTGTTGGCGGCGACGATTGGCAGCTTGCCGAGCAACTCTGTCAGGAGGTTGTTCGCAAAGTTGAGACACAATTCCAGAACAGCATTGCCGATGTTGAATCGGTGCAAGATATCGTGGAGCGCGTCCTTATCGAAGCGGGGCATGTACGTACCGCAAAGGCGTATATCCTTTACCGCGAAAAACGCAGAGGCGCAAGGGAGGCAAACGCCCTGATCGGCGCCACCATCGACATGTTCTCCAGCTATCTGGACGACGCCGACTGGCAAATCAAAGAAAACGCAAACGCTCAAAAATCCATCAATGGCATGAACAACTACATCCGTGAAACCTTTACCAAGCAATATTGGCTGCATGAAGTGTATCCGGATGAAATCCGCCAGGCGCATGTTTCAGGCGACTTGCATCTGCATGATCTCGGCTTTTTTGGCCCTTATTGCGCAGGTTGGGATTTGCGCCAGCTGCTTATGAATGGCTTTGGCGGCGTACCCGGCAAAGTGGAATCCCGCCCTGCCAAGCATTTGCGCGCCTTCCTTGGCCAAGTTGTCAATTCTACATTTACCACACAAGGCGAAACAGCGGGCGCCCAGGCATGGAGCTCTTTCGATACATACTGCGCGCCGTTTATCCGATACGACCACCTGGATTATAAAACCGTGAAACAGGCATTGCAGGAATTCATATTCAACCTGAATGTCCCCACACGCGTGGGCTTCCAATGCCCGTTCTCCAACTTAACCTTCGACATCGTACCGCCCAGCACGTTGCGCGATGTCAACGTCATCATTGGCGGAGAACTAAAAACCGAGACATATGGCGATTTCCAAGCGGAAATGGATATGCTGAATATCGCGTTTTGCGAAGTGATGATGGAAGGCGATAAAAAAGGCCGCGTGTTTACCTTCCCCATTCCCACCATCAACGTCACGCGCGCTTTCGACTGGAATAGCCCGGTTGTCAATAAATTTATGGAAGTTACCTGCAAATATGGCATTCCGTACTTTTCCAACTATGTGAATTCCGACCTTTCGCCGGAGGACGCGCTTTCCATGTGCTGCCGCTTGCGGCTGGATACCAAGGAATTGCGCAAACGCGGCGGCGGCCTGTTTGGCTCCAATCCACTGACCGGCTCAATCGGCGTTGTAACCATTAACTTGCCGCGTATCGCTTACCTTTCCAAAAGCATGGGCGAACTGCGCAGCCGTTTGTGGCGCATGATGTATATCGCGCGCAACAGCCTTGAAATCAAACGTAAAACAATCGAAGAGCAAACGCACAACGGTATGTATCCCTACTCCGCCAACTACCTGAAGGATGTCAAGGAAAGAACCGGCAGCTATTGGTATAACCATTTTAATACCATTGGGCTGGTCGGCATGAACGAAGCATGCCGCAACTTCCTTGGCGAGGATCTTACCACAGCGGCGGGCCAGGCGTTTGCATCCGAAGTATTGGACTATATGCGTGAAATCATCACCAATATCCAGGAAGAAACCGGACACTTTTACAACCTGGAAGCCACCCCCGCGGAAGGCACCAGCTACAGCCTGGCGCAAAAAGACCGTGACCGCTACCCGGATATCATTACGGCGGGCGAAGACGTGCCCTACTATACCAATTCCTCCCAGCTGCCCGTCGGCTTTACGGATGATATATTCGAAACGCTGGATTTGCAGGATGATTTGCAATGCAAGTACACCGGCGGCACCGTGCTGCATCTGTACCTTGGCGAGCAAATCAGGGATATTGAGGTCGCAAAAAGCCTACTGCAAAAGGTTTTCTACAAATACAAGCTGCCTTATATCTCCCTGACGCCCACGTTTTCCGTTTGCCCTGAGCATGGCTATATCATTGGCGAACACTTTACCTGCCCCACTTGCGGCACGGATTCGGAAGTTTGGAGCCGCGTGGTCGGTTATCTTCGCCCCGTGCAAAACTACCACAAGGGCAAACGCGAAGAATATAAAGAACGCAAAAAGTACGTTATCAGCACCGAGGAGCTGCACGCAAAATGAACTTTGGCGGCATACAAAAATGCAGTACGATCGATTTTCCCGGAAAGCTATGTTGCGTGCTGTTCACCGTAGGATGCAGCCTGAATTGCTTTTACTGCCACAACAGGGCCCTGCTTTCGTGCAGCGGCCCCTTGTTGTCTTATGCGGAAGTGGAACATTTTCTTTTAAAAAGGCAGGGGCTTCTGGACGGCGTGGTTCTGAGCGGCGGCGAACCTTGCCTGCAAAGCGATCTTGCCGATTTTTTGCACCATTTGCACGAGCTTGGCTACCGCACAAAGCTCGATACCAACGGCCAGCACCCCGAAGTGCTGCACTCCCTCTTAAACGCCAAACTGCTCGACTATGTGGCGGTGGACTATAAGGCCCCGGCAAACGACTATTCCTGGGTGTGCGGCCGTGCGGACAGCGCGGAATTGACGCAGGACTCCCTCTCTTTGCTTGCGGCCGATGGCGTTTCTTTTGAAGCCCGCACCACGCTTTATCCCGGACTTTCCGCCGACGCTTTGCTCGATATGGCGCGAACCCTGCCGCCGCTGCCCCGCTACCGGCTAAACTTCTTTCGTATGCCGGAATTGCGGCGGCCACAGGACGCCTTGCTCTTTAAACGCGCCGCACTTTCAAAGGCCGATATAGACGCGATGCTCCCGCAATTGCAGGAGCACCAGCCGCATATCATTTATTGATTTCCCGAAAGGACGATGCAGGGCTCTGCCCCCTGTCCTTTTTTGCTACATCTGCACAATGCCAAGCGAAATGCCCAATACCAGCACTGCGGCAATCACAACACCCAGCGAAATGGCCGGCATCGCCCGCCGCAGCCGCATATCCAAAAACACGGCCACCAGCGCGCCTGTCCATGCTCCTGTTCCCGGCAGCGGAATAGCTACCAGCAGGCACAAACCCCAAAAGCTATATTTTTGGACGACCTCTCCCTTTAGATGTGCCCGCCGCTCCAGCTTATTCAGCAATGAATCAAGAAATTTTGCACGTTTACGCAGCCAGTCAAATACACGCCGCAGAAATATGATGATGAACGGCACCGGCAACAAATTGCCAACGATGCTTGCCAGCATCGCAACCAATGGATGCAGACCCATCGCTATGCCTGCCGGAATACCGCCCCTTAATTCGATGACCGGCACCATGGAGATGAGCATTGTCCACAGAACATGGCCCCACTGCGTTTGTTCCATCCACGCTACTATGTTGTCCAACGTTTTCTTTCCTCTCGTATGTTCATCCGCATATCTCATGCCGCTTGACGGCCCATTCCCTTTAGGCCTTTTTTTCCTTTGCGAGCAAAAGCTGCTCCAAATATGATTTTTGCGTACAGGCTTCCCGCGCTACGCCCAGTTCATCCAAAATTTGAAACAATCGTTCACTTGCGCTTTGCGCGCTTGCCGCCTCGTCCGGCGCGATTGATTCCAGCTCCAAAAAATCACCTAAACCGACTACGTTGTCGACACAGGCGGTTATGTTTCCCTTTTTGTAATAACCGCGTTCCTTGCGCACTTCTTCTACTGGTTTATACCCCAACGCCAGCATGATCTCATACATGCGCTGCCCGTCTTCCACGTTTGTTTCGAGCTCTTTGCGCGCTTTGGCTTTGGACTGGCATTTAGGCCCTTTATATGTGACCGCCGCGCATCGCACGCCTTCCGCGCCGCTATATGTACGAATACGCAGGGCCTCATCCGTTTTCGCGAAATCACGTTCAATGCCGTTGAAATATACATCGTTTTCTTGAACCGTTTCAACATAGCAAAAGCCAGCCTTAGTCAACGCCTGTACGGTGCACGCGCGATCTTGCAGTTTTGCCTTTATTTCTATTTCCAGCATGCGGCCTGCTTTCTGTTTTGCTTGTATTGCGGCGTGTTTATTTATCTTCCCTTCATAAATCGGAACATTCGGACAATCATTTAGTAAATCGTTTTACGGTAAATCGACACATTTCTTTGATTTTCCCTTCTATGCTCTTCCGCAAAATCCTTTTCATGCAAAACCTGTCTTTTCGACAGGTTTTGCGGATATGCATATGCAGTTCATTTCTCAGCGGTAAAAGCCGCCGGTCTGCCTCTTATTAAAAGCCGGCATACAGCATCTCGGTATCTCGCTTATTTTCCCACATGCGTTGTTTCGCTATACTTAGCAGTTTAAGCACATATTCTTCACTTTCGATGAATTTTAGTTCGGTATTTTCGACTATGCCGAAACAAAACGAAAAGTTCTCGCTGCTTTCGCTTGCCTTTAGCTGAATCAATTTTTCCTGACCCCTTCGAATGCGCCTTTCCGCCAGGTGGCGGTTGCAGCCCGGCAGCACCACGACGAACATATCTCCGTGCATTTTGCCGATTATGTCGCTGGAACGAATAACCGTGCGGATGGAATCCGCCGCATTGGTGAGCAGCTTGTCTGCGAATGTCCTGCCATATGCGGAACTGGCATAGGCAAGGCCATTGATGTTTAATACGGCTATTGCCAGCTGGGCTCCATTGGCCTCCGCATCGCGCAATGTGGCTTGCAATGTTTGAATGGTTTTTATATGGCCGGCCATTTCCGCACTTTCACTGTGCTGGCCAGCATGCGCGCGGCCCGCTCGAAGGGATATTTCGATGATGGCGTTGATTGATTTGAGATGTTCATTGATGCGCGTTTGCTCTTCGGCCTGTCCGAAGCTATCTGCAGCTCCGCTCTTGAGGTTTGGCTTGCGAATAATCCAACTTCCGAGGCAGGCACTATCGATGATGATCGGCACCGCCGTCAAACCGCTCTTCTGATCGTATGCGGGCGCGCCATATATGCGGCCCTTTTCACATAGTTCTTGACAAATATCCATTCGGCTGAGTATGTCTCCACCACTCTCTTCCGTGACAGGCACGCCTTCTGAAGCAAATATGCATGCATCGTACCCCGTTACGGCAGAGAAACTATCTTGCAGCCTTTGTAAGGAATCGGTATCGACTATATCTGCCAGTTGGATGACCGCCTTGCTCATGATGTGTCCTCCTTTCGTTTGGCATTCCTTTGTCCCGCGTCGCTTTGCATCCGCGGATTGTTAATTATATATTCTAATTGTATTATAACTGAAATAATAAATTTTATAAGGCATTTTTTCAAATTATTTTGTTTCTTCCATAAAAAGGGCGCCGCCAGCAGTGTGAACTGAACCCAATAAAGTGGACAAA
>JAVBPK010000100.1:0-24785 GCA_031549625.1 Eubacteriales bacterium | reverse complement strand
CCAGCCCTTCCTGATAGCGCGAGAGGGGCAATACGTGGGTGGCTATTTCATCCAGCGGCAAAATATTGCTCTCGATGATGCGCGCAGCCTTTTCATAGTAGTATTTGCCCAGGAAGCAGCCAAAAATCTGCACTTCCTTTTTAACGATCTCGCCCAGTTTGATGGCTGGCGCGGCTGTTTCGTCATGCCCGAACATAAGTACTTTGCCACCGGTGCGGACCATATCGATGGCCGTCATGAGGAATTGCCCCACCGCTTCAACGCAATGATCTACGCCAAGGCCGTTTGTCTCTTCCAGACAGACTTTTTTCAGGTCTTCTTTCGCCGGGTCAACCACGCGGGTCGCGCCGGTTGCCAATGCCTTGTTCCGGCGGTATTCGTGCGGCTCGCTCACAATTACCTTCGTCGCGCCATTGGCCTTTGCCAGCGCGCAAAACAGCTGTCCGATAGGGCCCGCGCCCAGTATGCATACCGTTTCGCCCGCCTGAATGCGCAGCTTTTCTATGCCATAGCCGACGCAGGATAACGGTTCCGCGAGCGCCATCCGTTGGAACGGCGTGTTTGGGTCGATTTTGTACACGGAACCGGCAGGGAGCACCGCATAGCTGGCGAGACCGCCGTTTTGGAAAATGCCGCGCGTCGCTGCCTGGCCTTCGATGCCCTCGCCGTGCAGGAAAAGGTTCTCGCACATTTCCGGGCGGTCGCTGCGGCAGTTGTCGCAGTATCCGCACGGCGGATGTGGATCGAGGATAACCTTGTCGCCTTTTTGTAGATTTTTCACGCGGGAGCCAACCGCTTCCACCTGCCCGCAAAACTCATGCCCAAATATGATATCCGGAGTAGAAGGATGCAGCGGCGGATCCATCAGAATATGCAGATCCGTTCCGCATATACCGACGCCAAGCACCTTAAGCAATACGTCGTCCTCATTTTGTATGTCCGGTTTTGGCCTCTCTTCGTAAGCGAAATTCACCGCTTTGCCATGCCCCGTTGCCTTTAACACGATGGCCTTCATAGTTTCACCTCATCTATTGTTTATAGTTTCTGGTCAACCGCTGCGCGGATAGTTTTACGTTTTTTCAGCGCTATCAATCCATAGCGCAGGCAAGCTCTGTTCCAAGCAGCATACCATAAATGCGAAAAATTTCATAGCCGCCGTCTTGCGTTTTGCTACAGTAACGGCGCGAAAACCCGAATAATATTATCCACAAGTTGATGGAATATACTTTGCTTCAAGTCTGCCTCAGACAATTCGGCGCACTTTTTCTGCGTTTCGAGGAAATCTTCTTTTACCTGCATCACGGATTGGGTTTTATACAGGTATGTACCGCATTCAAAATGCAAAAACAGGCTGCGGAAATCCATATTGATCGTGCCGACGACTGCGATCTCATCGTCGCTCACATAGCTCTTAGCGTGAAGGAAGCCCGGCGTATATTCGTAAATTTTTACCCCGGCAGCAAGCAGCGTTTTGTAATTGGACCGCGTGACGCGGTTCACAAGTTTCTTATCCGCGATTCCGGGCGTGGCAAGCCGGACGTCTACTCCTCTTTTCGCTGCGAAGCGAAGCGCGTTTTCCATCTCCGAGTCATAGAGCAAATACGGCGTAAACATATACACATACCGCTTTGCCTGATTCAAAATATCGACATATATATTTTTCCCGGTCGCCTCATCGTCCAGCGGGGTATCTCCATAGGGCAAAACATATCCGTCGCTCTCAAACGGTTTTTCCAAATATCGATCAACGCGAAACGCTTGAATATCCTGATCCGTATCACAAAAGGCGTTCCACATTTCAAGGAACATCACTGTAAAATTCCAAACGGCGTCGCCTTGCAGCCGAATGCCCGTATCCTTCCAGTGCCCAAACACCTCTTTCGCGTTGATATATTCGTCCGCAATGTTAAAGCCGCCGCTAAAAGCGGTGTGCCCGTCCACAACCAATATCTTCCGGTGGTCGCGGTTGTTCATCGCCAGCGAAAGAAACGGCACAAACGGATTATATACGAGGCATTTTATGCCATTGGCCCTAATATCCCGCATAAAATGCGGCGGAAGCTGATTCAGGCAGCCCATATCGTCGTACATCAGCCGGATATCCAGCCCCGCGGCCGCCTTTTTCTTGAGTATCTCATAAACGCCGTCCCACATTTTGCCGGGTTTTATGATGAAATATTCCATAAAAATATAGTGTTCCGCCTTTTCCATGGCGGCAAGCATGTCGGGGTAGGCATCGTCCCCCAAAGGATAATACTTCGTTTGGGTGTTTTTATACGCGGGAAACAGGCAGGCGTTTTGTAAGTAATAGATGGTCGTAGCCATCCTGTCGTTTTCCTTCTTTATTTCCTCTTCTATGGCCGCATTGGCAGGCAAATAGGGCAGATATGCCACATGCTTCGCCTCTATCTTGCTCCTTAATTTATTTGTCGGCATCTTTGTGCCAAAAAACAAATAGAAGAATCCGCCTAGAATGGGCAGCGTCATGATAAGGATAATCCATCCAATCTTATAGGAAGGATTGCGGTCCGTGCTGATAATATAAACAACGACCAGTATGCTTGTCATCATGAATAATGCATGAATAATCATAGAATACTCGGACAGCCACAGCCAGAACGACACCAGCCATCCAAGCTGCGCCAGAATCAACGCCCCAAATATGACTATCTTGTTTGTCATTAGCTTAAGCAACTTCATGTATGGCCCCCTTGTTTCACATCGGCGCAAGCGCTCCGTCCCCTCGCCTTTCCTCTCGTGTTAGATTTTATCATTTTCTCCACAGCTTTCATAGGGAACATTCTGCCGAGCGTATTTTATACCGAAATACGCTCGGCAAATCATTCGGCTTTTTTTCACCCGTTACCTCCCCCATATTTTGTGGTTCCGCCTGCGGCATCCCCATAGCGCTTCCCGCTTTATCGCCTTTTCTTTTTTCTTTTTGGGTATAGCTTAATTCACAGCCATATGCTAGAATACATTTACGAACTATTATATTCTATATTTTCTTAATGTTCGTGTATAAGCAAAACTATTTGCATTTTCCAAGGATATGCCCTTGTATTCATTCGGTTTTTGTGTTATTATTCATATATTCGACGGCGACCGTCGACGGTTTATCAAGTGTTTTCTGCATTTCCTGTTCCCAATTCCCGGTGTCATCCCTTTTAGCTACAATGCATACGCGCATTGTAAGAAATAAGCAAAATATTGAACCGATGCAAAGGAGAGGAACAAATGAAAAAATTCGTATCACTGGCTCTGGCAATCGCGTTAGCCCTCGCTCTGGTCGCCTGTAGCGCCCCGGCGGCACCCGCCCCGGCCGCAAGCGCAGCTCCCGCAGCGCCCGCCGATGGCGCAAAACTGCGCGTAGCGCTTCTGCTGCCCGGCTCCATGAACGATGGCGGCTGGAACGCCGCGGCATACAACGGCCTCATGGATCTCAAAGCCGAAGGCTACGATGTCGCGTTTACCGAGAGCGTGGCCATTTCCTCCATCGAAGAAACCATGCACAACTATGCCGGCAGCGATTTCGACCTGATCGTCGGCCATGGCTTTGAATTCGGCGAACCCGCCGTGCGCGTGGCGCCGCAATACCCCGATGTCAAATTCTTCGTCAGCGGCAAAATGCCCGATGGCGTCGACGCTTCCAACATTCCCGCGAATGTAGGCTTCATGGACATGCGTGAATACGAAGCCGCATACCTTGCCGGCATCGTGGCCGGCGGCATGACCAAATCAAACATCATCGGCTACATCGCCGGTTTGGAAATCCCCTCCCAGCTTTCAAACATGGCAGGCTTTGTTAGCGGCGTAAAAGTTTCCAATGCCAACGCAAAAGTATACGGCGTTGTGACCGGCAGCTTTGAAGACCCGGCAAAGGGCAAGGAAGCCGCCATCGCGCAAATGGACATGGGCGCGGACATCATCGCGCAGGCCGCGGACTCCACGGGCATGGGCGCCTTTGAAGCCGTAAAAGAACGCGAAGGCATACTGTTGATCGGCTACGGCGGCGACCAATACGAAATCGCGCCCGACCGCGTGTTGACCTGCTTCATCACCAACAACTCCGAAGTTATCAAGCTGCAGGCCAAGCGCATCGAGGAAGGCACATTCGGCGGCCTGTGGGAGCCCGGCGTTGCCGACGGCACCTGCTTTATCTCCCCCTACCACGATTTTGAGGACAAGATCCCCGCGGAAGTGAAGGCCATGGTAGACGATGCCAAAGCCAAGATTACTTCCGGCGAACTGGTTGTTCCCTGCATTTACGATCGTATCGATGAGAAGATGAGCTAATCGTTCACACCATGCCGGATGCGCTTCCCGGCGCATCCGGCTTTCATTATGTAAACTAGAACTGGGGTGAGGCGACATGTCTTATATACTGGAAATGAAAGACATCACCAAACAGTTCGGCGAACTGAAGGCAAATGATCGCATCAACATTCAGGTTAAAAAGGGCGAAATTCTGGCTCTTCTCGGAGAAAACGGCGCTGGCAAAAGCACGCTCATGAATATCCTGTATGGATTATACCGCCCCACCAGCGGTGAAATTCGGTTTGACGAACACCAGGTGATCATAGATAGTCCCCTAAGGGCCATTGAACTGGGCATCGGCATGGTGCACCAGCATTTTATGTTGATTCCGGCTTTTAAAACTTGGGAAAACATCGTGCTCGGGCTGGAAGATGAGCAAAAACACATACTTCAGCCCGCGCTTGCAAAACAAAAAATGCAGGCAATCGCGCAAAAATACAATCTGCAATTATACCCGGAAGCCAAGATAGACACATTATCCGTCGGCCTGCAGCAGCAGGTTGAAATAGCCAAGGTGCTATACCGCGGCTCGCGTTTGCTTATATTGGACGAGCCCACGGGCGTTCTGACTCCGGTAGAAAAATCGGCGCTGTTCAAAACCCTGCGCGAGCTGGCGGCGAAGGGTATTTCCGTCATTTTTATCTCGCATAAGCTGGACGAAGTAAAAGAAATCAGCGACCGTGTAAGCGTTTTATGCCGCGGCAAAAATATCGGCACAGTCGAAACAGCCGGTGTTTCCACGCAGGAGCTGGCGCGCATGATGGTTGGCCGCGACGTGGTATTCAGCGTAGACAGGCAGGGGGAATACACTTCCGGCGAAACCGTCCTTTGCGTGCAAAACCTCTGCGTAAAGGGCAACCGCCGCGCTTCCACGCTGCAAAACCTGAATCTCACCATACGGCAGGGCGAGGTGCTCGGGATCGCGGGCGTAGACGGCAATGGGCAAAGCGAGCTGGTGGAGGCCATAGCGGGCATCCGCCGCGTGCAGGCAGGCAGCATCGAAATGTGCGGCCAAAGCATCACAAACGCCAGCCCGGGGCACATCATAAACAAGGGCATCGCCATGATACCGGAGGACAGAAAGCAAGTCGGCTCCGTGCAAAGCTTCAATATTGACCGCAACCTTGTTTTGCGGCGTTCTGGCGATACGGCATATGCCCGCCGCGGCATCATCAATTATAAAAAGCTCACTGAAGAAGCGGACAAACTCATCGCGGAATACGATATACGCCTTTCCCACAGGCTTTCCACCGTTTCGTTGCTTTCCGGCGGCAACCTGCAAAAGCTGATACTCGCGCGGGAATTGCACGCCTGCCCCAAATTATTGGTGGCCATGCATCCCACGCGCGGCCTGGATGTGGGCGCCATCGAATTCATTCATAAGCGTATTTTAGAAGCGCGCGCGCAAGGTACGGCGGTTTTGCTGATCTCTTCCGAACTCGAAGAGATTACGGCGTTATCCGACAGCGTTGTGGTAATCAGCAACGGCCAGCTTTCCAACGTACTGAAAGACGAATCCCTTAATATGGAAACCATCGGCATGTTGATGGGCGGAGCCGCTTCCGCGCAAGGAGGTGAAGCGCTTGCCTGACAATAAAAGCAAAACGCAAAGCAAACTATTGGCCAATGTCCTTATGATCGCCATATCCATTGTTTCTGCGTTTCTTGTCAGCGTGGTGTTTATTTCCGCGCTGGGCGTAAACCCGTTTACGGCATACGGCGCAATGATAAAGGGCGCTTTTGGGCGCATAAACGGCCTTCTCGAAATTCTGGCTAAATCCACGCCCCTTATCATCATCGGGCTGGGCGTATCCATCGCCTCCAAGGGCGGGCTTTCCAACCTCGGCGGCGACGGCCAGTTTTACATGGGCGCCATATCATCCATTTGCGTTGGCCTGTATTTGCCCGGTCATCTTCCTCCGCTCCTTATATGGACGCTTGCCTTCCTCGCTGGGGTACTGGGTGGCGGAATCTGGGGCATGATCGCCGGTTTCTTAAAGGCGCGTTTCAACACGAGCGAAGTCATCATCACCATCATGATGAATTACGTGGCGCTGTATCTCGTCGCGTGGCTGGTAGCCGGCCCGCTGGAAGCGCCCGGCGGTATCCCGCAAACACGCGCGTTGGACGCTGCCTACCATTTCCCCAAACTGATGCAGGGTTCCCGTGCGCACGGGGGCATCGCCGTCGGACTGATCGCCGCCGTACTCGTCTGGCTCATTATGAAAAAGACCGTGCTCGGCTACCGTATCGAAACGGTCGGCGCGGCGCCAAAAGCGGCTGTGTACGGCGGCATAAACACACGCGCCTACACCGTGCTCATCCTGTTTATTGCGGGCGCGTTTGCCGGTGTAGCGGGCATGGTAGACGTATACGGCGCGCATTACCGCGTGCTGGAGGGCATCACCACCAATTTCGGGTTCACTGCCATGCTGATCGCATTGCTGGCCAAGCTCAATCCGCTGGCGGTTGTTTTGGGCAGCCTGTTCATCAGCACGCTGACCGTAGGCGCAAACGCCATGCAGATTCAAATGAATATCCCCACATCCATTGTGAATGTCGTGCAGAGCCTGATCATATTCTTCATACTGATTATTCCGGGCATACACGCAAACGCAAAAGACCGCCGCAGCGCGAAAAAAGCGACGGAGGTGGCCTGATGTCGTCCGTATTTTCTCAAGCTTTCATCATTGCGCTGCTGGCAGCCGGGGTACGCATGGCGATGCCCATTTTGCTTGCCGCCACCGGAGAAATCTTTGCCGAGCGCTCCGGAATCATCAATATCAATCTGGAAGGCCAAATGCTTATGGGCGCTTTCCTCGCCTTCGTTGTCGGCTACTACACCAAGAATCCCGCCCTCGCTTTGCTTGCGGGCGTGTTTGCGGGCATGGTGCAAGCCATGCTCATGGCATTGGCCGCCATCAATTGGCATGTGCAGCATGTGGTCGCTGGCATCACGCTCAATATGTTTGCGCTTGGATTTACCAGTTTCTGGTACCGTGTGATATTTGGGGTAACCACCGCGCCGCCGCGCGCCGATGTCAGCACAGGCATTCAGGAAATCCCTTTGCTTTCCAAAATACCGTGGCTGGGTGATATTTTCTTCAAGCAGAATTTCATATTCTACCTTGCGGTCATCATCGTTGCCATCTCATTTTATGTCCTTTTCAAGATGCAGATCGGCCTAAAGATTCGCGCCGCAGGCGAATACCCGCGCGCGGCGGAAACCATGGGCGTAAATGTAAAAAAGATGCGTTACTTTTCCATGCTGATCTGCGGCGGCTTGGCTGGCCTTGGCGGCAGCTATCTTTCACTGGTATCGTTAAACTACTTTATGGACAATATCACAGCCAGCAGAGGATTTATCGCGCTTGCCATCGTCATATTTGGCAAGTGGAATCCCTGGCTTGTGCTGGTTGCATCGCTGCTGTTTGGTACAACGGATGCGCTGCAGCTGCGCTTGCAGGCCGCGGGCGTAAACGCGCCTTACCAGCTCATGCTGATGCTGCCGTACTTGCTCACGATCATTGTGATGATAGTCACCTCCAAGCGTTCGCATTCGCCTGCCGCGCTTGGGCTGGATTACCAGCGCGAAAAGCTTTAATCCAAACATGTAGCCTGCAGATACAAACACGAAGTCAATTTTACAACAGTAAAGCAAAAATGAATCATAAAGGAGAACAACCATGAAAAACGACTTGATTCTAAAGAATATCGACAAGATCATCAGCGGGGATATCAACAAAGGCGTCGTCCCCGGCGATACCATCGTCGTGCGCGATGGCAAAATCGCGGCAGTTGGTTTTGAAAAAGACCTTGATACAAGCGGCATAGATATCGTCGTCGATACCGACGGCCAAATGGTAGCCCCTGGCCTGATCGACTGCCACGTACACAACACGCTGGACGATTATGCGCCGCAGCGCGGTGCTGTCGGCTGCTATGCCGACGCGCTGTATGCCGGCACCACCACCATCATCTCCGAAGGCGAGCAGGGCCCCGGCTGGCCGCGTTTTTATGACGATGCCATCGGCTGCAAGGCCGCGGCTATTATGTCCCACCGCGTGTTTGATAAATTCCGTCCCGGCGGCGCGCTTAAAGTGCACGGCGGCGCGCTCGTGCTGGTGCATGGCCTGACGGAAAACGACTTCAAAGAAATGAGCGAAGCGGGCGTTTGGATCATCGCTGAAATCGGCGGCGGCGGTCTGGCCGATCCGGCGGAAGTGGCTCCCATGCTGGAATGGGCGCGCAAATACAACTTCTTCTATTCCGTGCATTTGGCTCCGCCGTCCATCCCTGGTTCTTCCTGGGTAACATCCAAAGAAATCCTCAAGCTGCAGCCAAACAAGGTCGCGCACACCAATGGCGGCTCCACGGGCGTTTCCTATGACCACATTGAGCGCTTGATGGACGAAAGCAATATCGCGCTGGAGCTCGTCGTCAACGGCAACTTCGTCAATTTCAACAAGATGATCCAGCATATGGATAAAAAGGGCCAGCTCAACCGCCTCGTATTCGGCAGCGACGCGCCCACGGGCCAAGCATCCCTCTCCGGCGCGATCAACCGCGCCATCGTGAAGGCCGCCTCCCTGAACGGCATTTCTGCCGAACAGGCGATAGCAATCGCAACGGGCAACGCGGCGGACCTGTACGGCCTGAACACGGGCAAAATAGAAGTGGGCCGTGAAGCTGACCTGCAAGTCATCGACAACCCGCCAGGTTCCGTCGGCACCGACGCCCTCAAAGCCATTGAAAACGGCGATCCGTTCGGCAATTCTTTGGTAATCGTAGATGGCCGCATCATCGCTTTCCGCGGCAAGGACAGCCGTCCCACAGCGCGGTTCTGCAAGATCAACGGCGAGAAAGCGTTTGTTTCCGGCATCACGGAGCACCTGTTCTTCCCGCCGCAGCCTGGCCGCCACTACGAGAGCTGAGGACGCTTTCCGCTTAATGGCATAAACATATATTTGGAGTGGCGGGCGGTTGCGTTGCTTACTGCTCGCCACCCATTTATAATGAGTATATACGCTATATTTCCCCAGAGACACAACCGAAAGGAGCGCATCATGTCCAGCGTACTTTTTAAAAACGCAAAAGCCATCATTACCGTCGATGACAGCGACCGTGTACTATACGATGCCAACTTGCTTGTTGAAGACAATGTCATCCGCTACATCGGCAAAGAGAGCAAGCCCGCCGATAAAGTGATTGACGCGGCAGGCTGCTATATCTACCCGGGCCTCATCAATACGCACCACCATTTGTACCAAACATTCACGCGTAACCTGCCGCAGGTACAAAAGATGGAGCTGTTCCCCTGGCTCGTCACCTTATACGAAATCTGGCGCGGGCTGGACGACGAATGCATCTACCATTCTTCGCTGGTTGGCATGGGCGAGCTGCTCAAATACGGCTGCACCACCGTTATGGATCACCATTATGTTTTCCCAAAGGTGGGCTCCGCCCAGTTTATCGACCAGCAGTTTCGCGCTTCCGATGCCTTGGGCGTTCGTTTCCACGCAACGCGCGGCAGTATGTCCCGCGGCAAGAGCGATGGCGGCCTGCCGCCGGATGATCTTGTGCAAAGCGTGGATGCCATACTGGAGGACAGCGAACGCCTTGTAAAAAAATACCACGATTCTTCGCGCCTTGCCATGCATCAAGTTGCGCTGGCGCCCTGTTCCCCTTTTTCCGTCACAACAGAGCTTCTTAAAGAAAGCGCGGTTTTAGCGCGCAAGCTGGGCGTCCGGCTGCATACCCACCTGTGCGAAACAAAGGACGAAGAGAACTTCTGCCTGGAAAAGGTCGGTATGCGCCCGTTGGCCTACATGGAATCCTGCGAATGGGTCGGGCCGGATGTCTGGTACGCGCATGGCATCTATTTCAACGACGACGAACTCAAGCTGCTCGCTCAAACGCAAACCGGCGTTGCACACTGCCCCGTATCCAACATGAAGCTGGCCTCCGGCGTATGCCGCATTCCGGAAATGATAGAGCTGGGCGTGCCGGTCGGGCTTGCCGTGGATGGCAGCGCCAGCAACGATTGTTCCAATCTGCTTGCGGAACTGCGCGCGTCGTATTTGGTAAACAGGCTGACATACAGCACAAAAGCGCCCACCAGCTACGAACTGCTCCAGATCGCGACGCGCGGCAGCGCAAAGGTGCTGGGGCGCAGCGACATTGGTTACCTGGCCGAAGGCATGGGCGCGGACCTGTTCCTTTTGCAGGCGGACATGCTGGAGCTGGTTGGCACAGAGATGGATCCCAAAAACCTGCTGGGCACCGTAGGATATGCGCGCCCCGCCAGGCTGGTGATGGTCAACGGCAAAATCGTTTGCGAAGATGGCAAGCTGCACGGCATCAATGAAGCGCAGGTAACCGAAAGGGCCGCCGAATTGATGCGCGCCATGCTGAAAAAAGCCGAATAAGGAGAGAAGAGCATGCTGCGTTACCTCAATGAATTGGCTTGGCCGGATGTCGCAGCCCTGAATCCGGCAACCACTTATTATTTGCTGCCGATCAGCGCGTTGGAACAACACGGCCGCCACTTGCCTCTCGGCACGGATGACTATATTTTGCATAGCGCCTTGCAATGCCTGCAACGCGACACAAACGCCGAAAGCACCATTTTGGCGCTCCCTGCCGTCCACTACGGCAATTCGCATGAGCATATCCAATTCGCTGGCACGGTTTCATTCTCCTGCGCAACCATCGTGGCCATCGTCGAGGATGTACTGGCAAGCATGCGCCGTGGCGGTTTTGACAAGCTGATCCTCTTAAACGCGCATGGCGGCAATACGGCGTTGCTGGATGCCTATGCGCAGGAATGGGAAGCAAAATTCGGCGCGCGCGTGTACAACATGAGCCTGTGGGCTTCTCCATTTTTCAGCGATGCGCAGTCCCTCATCGAAACGCCGCTGCAGCACGAAGTGCATGCCGGTGAAATCGAAACCTCCCTGCTGCTGCAGGCATGCCCCCAGTTTGTCAAGCGCGATGAAATGGGCCCGAATGCGGATTGCCCGCTGACACTGAAGCCTTTTTACTCCGGCTGGAGCAGCGCGAGCCTTTCCCCGGGAAACGGCGCCATCGGCGTACCCAGCAAAGCGACTGCCGAAAAGGGCGCCACGCTGCATGAGTATATCGCAAAGCGTGTACTGGCCATGCTGGACGAAATCCGGCAGATGCGCTGATCGGGTTGAACAATGCAAAAGCATCCGTTATACTAATGTATTACTATGCTCACCTTGAAAGGGTATTTCTGTTATGCTGGCACCACTAGAGCGCAACAAAACATTGTCGCTAAAAGCGTATGACAGGCTGATCGAAGAGATTCGGTCTATGCCTGCCGGCTCCAATAAGCTGCAATCCGAAGAAGATATCGCGCACAATTTCGGCATAAGCCGCGCCACGGTGCGCGAGGCCATCAAATACCTCATGATGGAGGGCATTGTCACCGTTGTGCAGGGAAAAGGCATATTCGCGCATCCTTCGGTGCTGGAGCTGCGAAACAGAATAGACATCCGCAGCGATTTCCTGCGCATGCTGCAAAGTTCTTATGACGAAGTATCTTTGGATATAAAGCACTTGGGCACAGGCGCGCCCACGGAGGTTTGCAAGCAATATTTGGGCGACGATATAACAGAAGTGCTGCGCATGTGCTGGATATACAGCTCACATGGCACGCGGCTGATATACGGACAATTCGAGTTGCCCGTGGAATGTGTCAAGGAAATGCCGGCGGCCGATTTTTGGGTGACCGGACTTCCGGAATTTGGGCGGAAATATCTCTACGCGCCGGTCGCGCATTGTTCCATGTTCATCAAAAGCGGCTTCGACAAACAGGCGGCCAAAGTATTTGGCGTAAGCGAGGACATCCCCATGTCCTGCTGGCAGGAACGCATCGTCGATATCAACGACCGGTTTGTGGGTTTTTGCGAATTTTTCATGCATCCGACAGAAATGGTCATGTCGGTTGTATCCAACTTTAACACAAACGAATTTTAACAAAAGAACCGCCAGCAAAAGACGGCGCGGATAACCCGCGTCGTCTTTTAGTCCGGCGAAAAACCCTGTTTTTCGCCGGGAGTACGGCATTTTACCTCTCGCCCTCCGAGCTCGCGGGCGGCAAAATGCCTAGGTGTGGGCTGCGGACGCACATGTCGTCCTTGCCCACGGATTGAAAGCTTTCCCTTGCGAACTTCAGTTTGAAAGACGACGCGGATAACCCGCGTCGTCTTCATTTAGATTCTAAGGAGTTCCAAAGGAATTGCCACCCGCTATGCCGTTTCAAACTGTGTGCGTTCAATGATCTGGCGCTGCACATCCGGGCCCAAATCCACAAAGCGTGCGGTAAAGCCTGCCACGCGCACCATCAGGTCGCCATAATTCTGCGGATGTTTTTGCGCGTCGATGAGCATATCGCGGTCTACCACGTTGTGCTGGATGTGGTAGCCTCCCAGCCGGAAGTACGCGTCGTTGAGCGCGATAAACTTCTTGCTGCCCGCATCGCCTTCGATAGCGGCAGGGTTAAATTTCATGTTGAACAGCGTGGATTGCAGGTTCATGGCGTGTATCTTGGTGGCGGAACGGATAAGCGCCGTAGGCCCCTGCTTATCGGTGCCGGGGAAGGCGGACAAAGCGCCGTCGGCCAGAAATTCCTTAGCGCAACGGCCATCCGGGCTTGCGCCGCATGCCTTGCCGTGCAGCACTTGCGTGGTGACGGAAAGCGTACTGGGCTGCCATCGATCCTCCCCCACCCAGTTTGTCACCTGGCGCGACGCGTGAGACCATTCGTCATACAAATCCGTCAGCAGCAAGTCGGCGTAATCATCGTCGTTGCCATACTTGGGCGCGTCAAGCAGCGCCTTGCGCAGCTGTTCATAGCCGGCAAAATCGGCCGCGATGGCCTCCATCACCTGTGGCAGCGTGTAGGTTTGGTTTTCATATACCACCTTTTTAAGCGCCGCGAGCGAGTTTGCCACGTTGACCATGCCGCAGGCAATGACATACGCCGGATCGCTGTAGCGGCAGCCGCCCTCGTAGGCGTGCTGTCCCCGCATAATGCAGTCGTCGAGCAGCGCTGAAGCAACCAGATGCACCAGGCCGAGGTTGTTGTGCACCAGCATAATGGTGTTCCAATATTCCTCTTCGCGCTTGAGTATGGTATGCATGGCCTGGCTGTATTCGCGCACGATATCGTCAAAGGAAGCGTGTGCCGCGTCAAGCGAAACATCGATGAGCTTGTTGCCCGTCATGGGGTTGACGCCGCCATGAAGCACCAGCTCGAGTATTTTGAGATTGTTGGTATGAGGCACGGCGTACATGGGCATACGCTTGCCGCACAACTGCATATCCACGCAGCCGCAGGGCGCCCAGTCGCGCGCATCCTCCAGTGAGGCACCGGAGTCTTCCATAAACCGCTGCGTGCCCAGCTTGTCGTTAAACAGCGCCGGATAGCCCGAGCCGGATTTGATGCACTCCGTCACGTCCCGCTTGAAGCGGTCGGACATATCGTCCCGCCAGCGTACGGAAAGCGTGGGCTGCCAGGTTTTAACATTGATGCCCGCTTTGAGCACCAGGCTGGAAACCTCATTTTCGGCAGGCTTGCCGTAGCGGTCTACGCCGCCGACGGTCAGATTTTGGTAGATGCTGCCGCCCAAATAGCTCTCCGTAAACGTAGCGTGCGAACGGGTAAGCTCCGTGCACTTGATACGCATGAGCTCCAGGTATTCAAGCACTTCGGCGTCAGTAATTTTGCCCGCGCTTTTTTCGGCCTGATAGGGGCGGTACATGTATTGGTCAAAGCGCCCGGGCGACATGCCGCGGCCGTTGAGTTCCAAAAACAGGCACAAATGCACAAACCAGAACGACTGCATGGCCTCCCGGAAAGTATCGGCGGGTTTTTCCGGCACTTTGTCGCAGATGCGGGCGATTTCGAGCAATTCCTTTTTGCGGGCCTCGTTCTTGGCGGCAAATGCCTCCCTGCGCGCTTCCTCGGCATAGTTTTTCGCAAACTGCACAAGCCCTTCCAGTGCGAGTATGGTACCCTGGTAGTAGTTGTATTTGTCGAACGCTTCTTTTGTGTTCAGGCCGCCCAGTTTCTGCATCTGCTTGCGCGCAAGCGCGATCACGCCTTCCACGCCCATGTCTATGATCTTTTGGTAATCCACGATCGTGCGGCCCTCGGGTACGTCAAACATGAAGCGGAGGAATACAAGCTCCCGCATCCACTTTTCCACTTGATCGTAATCTTCCATGGTCTCGCGCAGGCATTTTTCGGCCTGGCTGCGCCAGTCCTTGCCTTCCCAGAATGTAGCCGTTTCGAGTATCTTTTTGCTGTCTTCCGGGTAAATGCGGTAAATGCCAAGCCGTTCGCCCTCTTTTTTCTGCAGGCTGCCTTCCATGTAGCGCTCTTCCTCGCGCTTGATGTTTTTAAAGCCCTCCAGCATCCACGCCTCGTATTCCGGAAACACCTGCGTGCCCAGGAAGTAACGTGACTGGCTGCCGACCAGCAACTCGTCTTCCCATATTTTAGGCGTAAGATTGGAAAGCACATGCTTGAAAGCGCCGCCCGCCCGCAGGCAGATATGTTCGTTCCAGTGCGCTTTGACATAATCCGTGTACAATACGCAGCGCTCCGAATCGATGTACGCTTCTTTCGTGATAAGTTCTTTATACCGCAGCGCCACACGCTCCGTGGAAGGCGCGCCGGTAATCTCGCGTTTTATGTATTTGGCCTGTGCCATGAGTATCATCTCCTTTTATAGCTATGCCGGCAGAGAGAGTAGGACAAGAGAAAGCGTGTATGGCCTCTTGTTTAGTCCTTGCACCAAGCTTCGTGTTCGCCGCGTCCGGCCCAAACGACCTCATCCGAATCGCGCTTGACCATGAGTATGGTGTTTTCCTTGGCGGGACAATGGCCCATGCACCAGCCACAGCCCATGCAGATGGAGCTGTCGTAAACGGGGCGCTTGTCTTGCAGCTTTATAGCGCCGTAGGGGCATACCTTTTCACAAATCCCGCAGCCCGTGCAGGTGTCGTGGTTGAATTTCGGAACAATGGGCGATATCTCCGCCATCCATTTTTCACGCGGATAATCACGCACATACGAGAAGCTGTCCACCACGCAGCCCTTGAAATCTTCGATGGTCTTGTAGCCTTTGCGGTCCATAAACGCGTCCATGCCGTCGATGCAATCTTTCAGCACGCCTACGCCGCGGGAGTATACGGCGGAGCACAAACCTGTCAGGTTAGCGCCGGCCATAATGTAGCGTATGCAGTCGTCCCATTGGAAGATGCCGCCCACGCCGATGAGGGGATGATTCTTGATGGTTGCTGTAATTTCCAGCACCTTCGCCAGCGAGAACAGCTGCCACGGGCGTCCGATCAGGCCGCCTACGGCAAAGGGGCCGCCGTAGAATGTGCCGGTTTCATGGTCAATCCATGTGCCATAGAAAGCGTTGTTCGCTGTCATGGCATGGCCGCCCGCGCGCCTGACGGCAAGCGCGATGGCCGCTTGGTTGACGCATTGCGGGGTGGCTTTGAATATGATGGGAACCTTAACGGCTTCCACGCATGCCTTTGTGATATTGTAGGCCTTTTCCGGGTCCATAGCGAGCGGCGCCCCAACGTCCGCATGCTCCGCAATGGCGCCAAACGTGGCGTGCGGGCCGCCTGTATCCAGCTCGATCATATCACAGCCGAGCACTTCCATATCGCGGCAAAGCGGCACCCAAGAGGCGGGGTCGTCGCCGATGCCGCACACGCTGGCGATAAACAGCACGTCGTTCTGGCGGCAAAGCTTCAGCGTGGCGGGGCCTTCTGTTTCCAGCCATTGGTCGTATGGCATGTTATGGAACATTTGGCTGCACACCCAGGCGTCTTTCAATTCAGGGCCAAATTTTTTCAAAGAATAGAAATACGGGCGGGGCCAGCGGTGCGGGCCGTCTATTTTATGGCATGTTTTGGCGGTAAGCCAGCCGATGCCCTGGTCAATAACGCGCTTGGCGAGGTGCGCGTGTCCGCCGTAATCGCAAGAAGAAACACCAACCGGGTTTTTAACTTCATAACCAAGGAAATTTGTTCTCAAATCTGCCACTTCTAAAATCCTCCTGTTTTCTGCGTTATTGCTTTGTAATGTTTGACGCGGTTCTTTTGTTCCACGGCTCTACATCATTCTGCCGATTGTCGTTTGCAGGCCAAAGCCATGGAACAGCGCTGTTATTTCTAAGAGCTCTTCTTTTTTGAATTGCCGAAACTTTCCGTAAGGCTGTTGCATGCCCAGATAGCGGTACTTGCCCATGCCCAGAAAATGAACGGGATTGATGTCGATCCATTCCACTTTGTTTTCCACGGCAAACCGCGCGGTAGCCTCCAGGTTGCTTTTTGCGTCGTTCGCGCCGCCGATGAGCGGCAATGAAATCCGTGTAGGCACTGTTGCGCAGATGATGCGCGCATTGTGGTGGATACGCTCGTTCGCTACGCCGGTAAGCGTTTTGTGGGCGGCGGAATCCATATGCTTGATATCCAGCAGCGCCATATCCGTATAGCGCAAAAGCGTTTGCAGGCTTTGCGTGTCGCCATACGCGCAGGTATCCAGCGCCGTATGAATGCCGTTTTGCTTGCACAGCGAAAAGAATTCGATTGCAAAGTCCGCCTGAAACAACGGTTCTCCGCCGCTTAGTGTCACGCCGCCTTCCGCTCCAAAAAACGCTTTGTCGCGGCAAACGAGCGCGCACAATTCTTCCGGCGTAAATTCCTTGCCAACTTCCTGAAAAGCGCCGCTCAAACATGCGTGGCAGCAAGCCAGACAGCCATCGCATCTCTTGCGGTCAATACGCTGGGAATGCGAATAACGCGTGCTTATCGCACCTTGGGGGCAAGCGGTTATGCAGCGGTTGCAGCGCGTGCATTTGCGTGGAATGTAATAGAGTTGCTTTTTGCTTACAAATGTTTCAGGGTTTGAGCACCATTTACAGCGAAGGGGACATCCCTTCAAGAAAACGGACGTGCGTATACCTGGGCCGTCCCGGGTGGAAAAACCTGTTATCTCACTGACCATACCCGTCATAGCGAGCACCTGCCTCAATAGTCGAGCCGTTTTGATATGCCTGTACCTGCATCTTAAATTGCCAACCGGCAGGCCGTCAACAAGCAAGCGAGAAAATGGCGCATTTTTGGAAAACATCACAACAATGGCCCCAGGCCTTTGTCACTAATTACAGTGTATATAAAACGGCTTGACACAACGGGACAATCCGATTATATTACTGATAAACAGTCATGTTTCTCATTTTCGATTTGCCTGTAATGTTTTCTTGCAACATAAAGCTGTATACAGAATACAATCTTATCCTAGGGAAGGTGGTTCCCGAACCATATGATAAACAATCTGGAACGAATCGACGACTACAGCCTGCTTAGCCACCGTGTGTATGAAGCGCTGAAAGAAGCCATCAGCAAAAGCGCGCTTGCGGCAGGCGAAAAGGTAACCGAAACCAAGCTTGCAAAAGCGCTCGGCGTCAGCCGCACGCCTGTTCGGGAAGCGTTGCACATTCTGTACAGCGAAGGCTATGTCACATTAACGCCAAATGCCAGCTTCGTCGTCAATCAGTTTACAGAAACGGACGCACAGGAAATTCTCGTGCTGCGCGGCGCTATCGAAGGCGAGGCGGCCCGAATAGCAGCAAAAAACATCTCGCCCGAGCAAGCGCAGCGCCTGAAAGATACGTTTGGCCAAATCAATACCGTGGGTTCGCTCATCAACAACGAAACCGAGGCCTATCGTTTTTACTGCGCGGATGTTGCCTTCCACGATATCATCATGGAAATCGCCGCAAACAGCCACATGATGCAAATATCCCGCAATTTACGGGATAAAAGCTACCGCCTACGCACTGCCATCAGCGAAATGCCCGACAGCGTAAAGATATGCGAAGGGCACCATCGCCAAATCATGGACGCCATCTTAGATCACCAGCCTGAACTTGCCTACCGGTATTCCTACGAACACACGCAGTACATATCCCAATTTGTCGTACCGCAGAGTCTCTTAAGCAAACAATAACCGTTCATTTTCCAGTAAACTTTCTGCGAAATACCAACTTCCTATTCCCTTAAGCCCTCAAATTCAGTAAGCCTATTTTGAATATAACAAATGGAACAAAAATTGTATACAGAATACAATTTATAATCACATCGGGAGGAATATTCTATGAACGAACGATATGGCGCCGTCATCACCCACGAAGAGATTGTAAGGCGAACCAGTCCCGTCTGGCCGTATCAGGTTTTTGATCCCGGCCGCCCGGTAGAGGCGGGCGAAGTCGAAGAATTGCTGCGCGGCCTGGTGGACATCCACACCCATGGCGCGCCCGCGGGCGCGTGGCTGGCAGGCCGTCCTACGCTTGTCAGCACCTGCGTGGAGGCCAGCAAAGCCGGCGTAGGCGCAATCGTATTCAAAGATCACAACTGCATGATGAACAATATCGGCCAGATCATCAACGAATCACTTGGCCTGCTAAAAGCCGAAAAGGCGGCGCAGGGCATCGATTTCACGCCCGTAAAGGTACTCGGCGGCGTCACGCTGAATTACGCCGTGGGCGGGTTAAACGCCGTGGCCGTTAAAACGGCGTTGGGATATGGGGAATGCGTAGAAGTATGGCTTCCCTCCGTAAACGCCAGGCACCAGCACATCGCCATGGGGCAGGAAGGCGGCATCGAAGTTTCTTCCGGCGGCGAACTCGTGCCGGACATGAAAGTCATACTCGATCTCTTGGCTGACTATAACAAAAACGACCAGGGCAAGCGCTGCGCGTTAGCCGCCTGTCATGTCTCAAACCGCGAAAAATTTGATATCCTGCGCTACATCAAAAAGCAGGGCATGGACATCGATGTCGTCATCGACCACATCACGCAGGAGCTCACAATCGCTTCCTATGAAGAATGTTTGGAAATGTTGGAACTGGGCGCATACCTGCAATTTGCGGAAACATCCTGCGTACCTTGGGCCGGCATGCAAAACTGGATCATCGCGTTCGATTATTCCATGGAGCTTATCAAGCGGCTCGTCAAAGAAAAGGGCTCGGATCAACTGATGCTCTGCTCCGATTCAGGGCAGCCGCAGCATGAATTTGTGCCCGGCTGGAAGAGCTTCCTGCGCACATTGCTGGCGCAAGGTGTGGATAAGGCGCACATCCGCAATATGAGCGTTACCGTTCCCTCGAAGGTGATCGGCCTAAAGGTGTAATATTCCCTATCTTTTTTGCAAGGAGGTATCTCATTGAGCGACAAGCGATTTATTAAGGGCAACGAAGCGATTGCCGAGGCAGCGATTCGGGCGGGATGCATGGCCTACTACGGCTATCCCATCACGCCGCAGAATGAGCTGACCGCCTATATGGCAAAACACATGCAGCAGCTGGGGCGCGTATTTATCCAAACGGAAAGCGAAATCACCGCCATCAACGCCCTGTTTGGCAGCTCCGTAGCCGGTTTCCGGGCCATGACATCGTCGGCCAGCACCGCCATGAGCCTGAAGCAAGAGGGCATTTCCCATATGTCCTATATGGAAATGCCTGCCGTCATTATAGACATGATGCGCGGCGGCCCGGGGCTGGGCAATATTTTAGCCACTCAGGGCGACTACAACCAAGCCACCAAGGGCGGCGGCACCGGCGATTACCATATTGTCGTGCTCGCACCCAATTCCGTGCAGGAGGCGGCAGATCTAACCACGCTTGCATTTGACCTGGCGGACAAGTACACAAATCCCACGTTGGTGCTGGCGGACGGCACCATCGGGCAAATGATCGAGCTCGCTGAATTTGGGCCGGAAATCGATCCGCATTCGCTGCCTGAACGCCCCGATGCCCTCACCGGCTGCAAAGGCCGCGCGCCGCGCAAGGCGGAGCCCAAAAACTCGGCCGAAGATTTAGAAAATCACAATATCGTTTTACAGCGCAAGTACCACAGCATCGAAGAAAACGAAAAACGCTTTGAAACCATGTACACCGATGACGCCGAAATCGTCGTGGTGGCGTTTGGCTCTCCTTCCCGCATGGCAAGCGAAATGGTATATGAAGCGCGGCAGGAAGGCGTAAAGCTGGGCATGTTCCGCCCCATCACGCTTTGGCCGTTTGCTGTGGAGGCCTATCAAAACGCCATCAAAAACGCCAAGGCGGTTGTCGTGCTGGAACACAACGCCGGCATGATGACGCGTGATATCCGCCTGTTTACGGAGGGCAAATGCCCTATTTACTACCACGGACGCATGGGCGGCTGCATCATCGATATGGACGAAGTATACGCAAAGATCAAGTGCATCCTCAATGGAAATGAAAAAGAATGGAGGGCATTGGATGAGCGCCAAGGTTTATGGAAGGCCTTCTAGCCTGAATGACAATGTATTTACGTATTGCCCCGGCTGCGGCCACGGTGTTGTTCAACGCCTGATCGCGGAAACAATCGACGAGATGGGCATCCGCGAGGATACCATCGGCGTGGCGTATGTCGGCTGCGGCGGTATGCTGTACGACTTTTTCGATGTGGATTTCGCATTCCCGCTGCATGGCCGCGCGCCGGCTGTCGCCACGGGCATCAAACGCGTCCGCCCCGATAAATACGTATTTTCCTACCAGGGCGACGGCGACCTCGCCGCCATCGGCACCGCGGAAATTATCCACGCCGCCTCCCGCGGGGAAAACCTCACCGCTTTTTTCGTCAACAACGGCATTTATGGCATGACGGGCGGCCAGATGGCCCCTACCACGCTGTTGGGTCAGGTTACGGCGACAAGCCCTGGCGGGCGCGACGCGGATTACCACGGCAGGCCCATCCGCATGTCTGAAATGCTGGCGCAGCTTGACGGCGTATGTTATGTCGAGCGCGTCACCATCGATACGCCCAAAAACATCATGCAGGCGAAAAAAGCCGTCAAAAAAGCATTTATGAACCAAACCGAGAAAAAGGGTTTCTCGATCGTAGAAGTCATCAGCCCCTGCCCCATCGGTTGGAACCTCTCGCCCGTGGACGCTTACGCCCGCGTAGAAAAAGAAGTTCTGCCCGTATACGGCCTGGGCGTATTCAAAGACAGGTAAGGAGGATCACGCTATGGCAAAATTCAAAGTCGCTGTTGTGGACGCGCTGCTTCCCCTCACCGATATCGAAAGAGGCATCTTGGAGGCTGTAGGCTGCGAAGTGACGCAGACCGCTTGCGCCAATGCGGAAGAAATCGTAAAAGTTGCCGCCGACGCCGACGCCGTCATGACGGTTGGCGCAAAGCTGACTGCCGAAGTCATCGCGCAGTTGAAAAATTGCAAAATCATCGGCCGCTACGGCGTAGGCATTGACAACGTCGATCTTGACGCCGCTACGGCCGCCGGCATCGTGGTCACGTATGTGCCCGTGTATTGCCAGGAAGAAGTGGCTACGCTCGCCGTCACGCTGCTGCTGGCCGCCGAAAGGCGTCTCATCCAGGCCGACAGAGTCGTCAAAACAAACTGGAAAGGCTCGCTCAAGGCCGTAAACGGCGCGCGCAGCCTGAAAGGAAAAACTTTGGGCCTCGTAGGCTTCGGCGCCATAGGCCGCGAAGTTGTGCCGCTTATACAGCCGTTTGGCGTCAAAGTGATCGCGTATGACCCTTTCATCAATCTGGATTACTGCAAGCAGCTCAATGTAGAATCCGTCAGCCTGGATACCATCATCGATACGGCGGATTATATTTCTTTGCATGTACCCTTATTGCCGGAAACGCGGCACATGTTCTCCGACGCGCAGTTTGAGCGCATGAAGGACGATGCCATCATCATCAATACCGGACGCGGCGCGCTCATCGATCAGGCCGCGCTATACCGCGCGCTGAAGGCGGGCAAAATAGCCGCCGCCGGCATCGATGTGCTGGAAACCGAGCCCCCCGACCAAAACGACCCTATATTCACGCTGGACAACTGCATCACATCCGGGCATATCGGCGCAGCCACAAACGAATCCGTCGAGCGCCTGCGCGCCAAGGTGGCGCAGGGCGTAGCAAATGTACTCACCGGCAAATGGCCCGATGTCATCGCAAATCCCAAAATCAAAGAAAAGCTCAGCTTACAGTAGGGGGCCGTTTATGAAGATTACCAGCTTTGAACAACTAGAAGCCTTGGTGCTGGGCGGTGCCCGGCAAACCGTGGCACTTGCCGCCGCGGATAGCGAAGAAGCCCTGCTGGCCGTAGAGCATGCCCGCCAAAAGGGCATCGTCAACGCGCTGCTGGTGGGCGACGCCGCCAAGATTAAAGAGCTTTGCGCCAAAAACAACATCGATCTTGCCAATTACGAAATCGAGGACGTTGCAAATCCGCGCGACGCCGCCGCCCGCGCTGTGGCACTGGTGCGCGAAGGCAAAGCGGGCCTGCTGATGAAAGGGCTCGTGGAAACCGGCGACTTTCTGCGCGCGGTCATGAACAGCGACACCGGCCTCAAGACCGGCCGCCGCATGTGTTCCGTCGTGCTGCTGGAATGTAAGGCAGTGGATAAGCTTCTTGTGCTCGCGGATGTCGGTACAAACATCGCTCCCGGCGTCGCGGAAAAATCCGATATCATCACAAGCTGCGCCGAAGTAGCCAATGCAATGGGCATCGAAAGGCCCAAGGCCGCACTGCTGTGTGCGCAGGAGAAAGTACAGCCCGATCAAATGCCCATCACCGCCGAGGCCGCCATACTTTCAAAAATGGCCGAACGCGGGCAAATCAAGGGCAACGCGATTGTGGACGGCCCTATCTCAATCGATATCGCCATCAACAAACACGCCAGCGATGTCAAACGTTTTGGCGGCAGCATACAGGGTGACGCGGATATTTTGATCGCGCCAGATCTGGAAGCGGGCAATATACTTGTCAAAGCCCTGATGTATCTTACGGACAACGTCCGCGTGGCGGGCGTAGGCATGGGCGCGAAGGTACCGCTGGTGCTCACCTCGCGCGGGGACGACAACGCGACAAAATATTATTCCATCGCTTTGGCCAGCCTGATTAGCCAGCAGGCCAAATAGAAGGGAGTATCGTGTGAACATTGTGGTATATCCCCGCCGCGGCGGAGTAGCGGCAACGGCCTACGAGGGCAGCACACAGGCGGCGTCCGCCCAAATCGCGGCGGCAGATTTTTCCGCGCTGCCCGCTTTGGCCGACCAGATCATCGCTATGCTCGGAGTAGAAAAAGCCGAAAATATCATCTGCCCCGGCGGCGCGTTGGCGCCCTTGCGGGCAGGCGTATACGAAATCGGCAAAGAGCTGCTGAGCGATGCGCAAAGCGGCGTGTATGGCAAGCATATCTTCAACGACGGAATGTTGCTTACCGCCTGTTTGGCCGAAAAACTGCCGGCGCGCCCGCTTATGGTGTACGCGCTTTCGACGGATGAGCTTTCCCCCGTCAACCGCATTTCCAGCCTGAAATCCGTACCTAAAAAAAGCACAAACTTCGCGGCGTTCCACCGCGCTGCAATCGCCGAATGGGCGCAGAACAACGGCATGCTGCCCGAGCAGGCCCGCGTCATCGTAGCAAAACTATGCGCGGATGTTTCTGTAGGCGCATATGCAAACGGCGTTTGTATAGAGTGCAACGATGTGCTGGGCGAAGAAGGGCCCATGGGTTTGACGCATTCCGGCGACCTGCCTGTCGGACAGCTTTCCGGCAAATTCCATGCCGATAACAAAGACCTGACGTCGTGGAAATACAAGCTTGCCAATGAAAGCGGCGTCAAAGGGTACGCAGGCACGGATGACCCCGCGGAGCTGGACCGGCTTGCGCAAAGCGGCGATAAAACGGCCGTCATGGCAGGCGAAATCATGGCGTACCAAACCGCCAAATGGGTGGGCATCTGCGCGCTGGCTCTGGAAAACAAGGTGGACGCCATTCTGCTATGCGGCGCGGGCTCACGCTGCAAAGCGATCGCTGAGCCGCTCACAAATCGCATTCAGGCGATTGCGCCCGTGCAGTTTGTCGATCCCGACGTGATTGGTTTCCTCAACAAAGCGGCGTGCCTGGCGGGAAGTTTCTCCTGCCCGCTGCTGCACTATTGAGGGAGGGTACGATTATGACAAAACGTGTATTTTGCATCAACCCCGGCGCGACCTCCACGCGCATCGCTGTGTTTCAGGGCGAAACCTGCGAGTTTACACTAAACATCAAGCATGAAAACGAGCAACTGGAAGTGTTTGACGGCGTGCAGGGGCAGCTTGATTACCGCTATGGCCTCATACAAGCCGCGCTGGAGGAAAACGGCATCACGCTTGAAGCCATGGATGCCATCGTAGGCCGCGGCGGCGCTTTGCGCCCCATGGAAGGCGGCGTGTTCACAATCAACGAAGCAATGCTGCAGGACTGCCGCAGCGCCAAGTACGCCGAACACCCCTCCAATTTAGGCTGCCAGCTCGCTGTGCGGTTTGCGGCGCTTTTCAACATTCCATCCTTTGTGGTCGACCCGCCGCTCA
>JAVBPK010000070.1:0-15420 GCA_031549625.1 Eubacteriales bacterium | reverse complement strand
AACGTGGTATGGCGATGATGGCCGTCGTGATGCGCGGCATATATCACATCCCCCAGCACAGCAGAAGCGGTTGGCAGCTGCCCGGCGCCGCGCCCATAAAGCATGACGTCGCCTACGGCATTGCCTTTGAAAAAAACGGCATTGAATGTGCCCCGCACGCTTGCCAGCGGGTGTGTCTTTGGGATCATCGTGGGGTGCACGCGCACTTCGATTTGCTTCTGTTCGCCTTCGGTCTTTTTACCGATAGCAAGCAGTTTTATGGCGTAGCCCAGTTTTTCCGCGGCGTCAAAATCGGCGACGGTCAGCTTGGTGATGCCTTCGCGGTGAATGGATGTTATCGGAATATGCGTATGGAAAGCGAGCGAGGAGAGTATGGAAAGCTTGTATGTAGCGTCGTAGCCTTCCACATCTGCCGCAGGATTGGCTTCCGCATAACCTTTTTCCTGGGCGATTTTCAGCACATCGTTGAAATCACCGCCCTGCTCGGCCATTTTGGTCAGTATGAAGTTTGTCGTGCCGTTTATGATGCCCATGATCTGTTCGATCTTGTTGGCCTGCAATTGGTCTGTGAGCGCGCGAATAAGCGGAATACCGCCGCCCACCGTGGCTTCGATGTACAAACCCGCGCCCGTGCGTTTGGCCATTTCGTCGAATACATACCAGTATTTGCTGATTACTTCTTTATTGGAGGTAACCACGGATTTGCCGCTTTCCAGCGCGGCCAGTATGAATGTGCGCGCCGGTTCCACGCCGCCCATGCATTCGACAACGATGGAAATCTCCGGGTCGCGCGTGATGGCGTCCATGCTGTTTGTAAACAGTGATTTGTCCGCCTTGGACGCGTTGGGTTCCGTGGCGTAGTCCTTGATAAGGACGCGCTTGATCTGGATATCCAGATGCTCGCGGTGCTGGATGGTAGCGCCGTTTTCCATGAGCACGCGATATACGCCATACCCAACCGTGCCAAAACCCAACAATGCGATGCTAATTTTTTTCATAATGCTTGTACCCCCTTTTATTGTGCGTTTCAATTATTGAAACGTTATAAACTGTTCATTGCGTAAATCATGCGAAGGCCGGTTAGCGTGAGCGTGGGATTTGTGATATCGATGCAATCCGTCTCGCTGGCGATTAGCCCGCCCATGCCGCCCGTGGCTATTACTTTGGCGGGCCGGCCCAGTTCGGCCTTTGCCTTGCGCACAAGGTATTCCACAAGCCCTACGTAGCCGTATAAGATGCCGGACTGCACACAATGTTCCGTGTTTGTGCCGATCACGCTGCCGGGGTTTATAAATTCGACCTTCGGCAAAAGCGCGGCACTGTCGATCAGCGCGTTGGAGCTTACTTTGAAGCCGGGGCAAATCATGCCGCCTAAAAAATGTCCGTCCCGCAGCACGCCAAATGTGGTTGCCGTGCCAAAATCGATCGTGATGCAATCGCCGCCGTACAGCTGATGCGCGGCTACGGCGTTGCAAATGCGGTCGGAGCCGAGCGATTGCGGCATGTCGTATTCGATGAAAAGGCCGGTTTGCAACCCTGCATGCACCTGCAAGGGCTTGATGCCTGGGAAGTAGAAGCTGCACATGTGATCGATGGTATAGTTGAGCGATGGCACCACAGAAGAAAGCGCGATGCCATCGACACTGGCTTTTGAGAGATTCAAATGCGTGAAAAAGCTTTCCATTTGGACACCGTATTCGTCCGCCGTGCGGGTTTTATCTACCGACATGCGCCAGGAGTGCAGCAATTGATTTGCTTCAAAAAGTCCAATTTTAATGTTTGTGTTACCGATATCTAAAGCTAAAAGCATGATTGTTCCTTTCGTGCGTCGCGCTGGTATGGAAGGAGTGCCGGCAGCTCGTTTGCGGCGAACTGCCTAAGCGGTGGCGTTTTTATCGAAATGCAGCAGCGCGGAGCCAATGGCCGTGCAAATTATGGCCGCAGCCGCTGCCTCCAGCAGGCCGTTAATGCTGACTATACCAAACAACACCGCTAAAAATTCTTTGCTGGTAAAGCCGGTGGGCAGTCCAAACGCCGCGCCGGAGGCCTGAAAGGCAAATAAGTATAAGCTACCAAGAAGAAATACCGTGTTCGTGAGCGAGCCGATGATGGCGGCGACGGTCATGGCGATCGTGCGGTTCGCCTTTTTCAAAGCGAGGTAGGAAAGCGCCGCAAATATACCGGTCAGCACGCGCGGCACGAAAAGCACCATCAAAACAAGGAAGACGTTGTATAAGCCGAAACCCGTATTTGTGCCGAGCACGATGGCGGCAATGGCATCCGGACGCGTAAAGCAAGTTATCAGGCTGGTAAAGCCAAAAAAGAAGCCAAGTAGGATACCGCCGCGCACGCCGAAGCGAAAGCTGCCGATGATTACGGGCATGTGCACGGTGGTAATGGCCGCGATGGGCAGCATGATATAGCCAAGCGGTGTCAGACCCAAAAGAAAAATGAGCCCGATAAACAGTCCATATAGTACAAGCGTGCGGGTTTCGATTTTTTTCAAGCAGAACCTCCGAAAGCACCATGCTGGCGATGGCGCGGCGTGTTGCGTTTTGCGGCGCAAAGAACATATCGGCGCGCCCGCAACAAATTTTTATTATTATAGCAGCTTTTGTCGAACTGCACAATTATAATGCGCACGCATATGGCTTTGTATGAGGGGAAGCCGTTTTTTGGGAATCAAATGTAAATTTAACCAAAACAATGTAGCGTGATGCGCTCGTCAACGGGCTTGTTACGCGCGAAAATGCTAATTTTTCAGGCTGGCAGCATTTACGAAGAATGTGCTACGTGTTACAATATGACAAAGTACATTATAATGAGGATGTACGGTTGGTAGTATTGGGTATTGATCCGGGCTATGCCATAGTGGGTTATGGCGTGGTTGAGAGCGTGGGCGCGTCTGTGCGCGTAATCGACTATGGCGTTATAGAAACAAAGGCGCATACACCTTTTCCGGAAAGGCTGGAACGGCTGCATGAAGGTGCGTGCGAATTGGCGCGGCGCTTTTCACCGGAACAAGTGGCATTTGAGGAACTGTTTTTCAGCCGTAATGTAACCACTGCATTGCAGGTGGGAGCGGGGCGGGGCGTCGCACTTTTGGCTATGCAGCAAAGCGCGCTGCCGCTCTATGAATATACGCCCATGCAGATCAAGCTTGCCGTAACAGGCAATGGGCACGCAGACAAAAAGCAGGTGCAGCAAATGACCCGCGTGCTGCTTAGGCTTTCCACCATACCAAGGCCGGACGACGCGGCCGACGCGCTGGCGGTGGCCATTTGCCACGCAAACATGGCGGGGCCGGCAGCGGAAAGCTTCCGCATACAATAGCGGCGCGGGTAGTTTTATGCGGTTTTGCGGGGCGTCTGGTTAAGCTTGGCGTCCAATAGCCGATGTACCTTATAGGAGAAAGTATGTACGCGCACATTCGAGGCGAAATTACCGAAGTATATAAAGACCGCGCCGTGCTGGAAGCGGCGGGCGTGGGGTATGAGCTGTTTTGCAGCGGGCATACGCTTGGCGGTTTGGAAAAGGGCCGTCAAGCCAAACTATACGCGCACTTGCATTTAAATGAAGATGTGATGGCTTTGTATGGCTTTCAGGACGAAAGCGAACGCGAGATGTTTCGCCGCCTTATTTCCGTTACCCGCGTGGGGCCCAAACTGGCGCTTGGCGTGCTGAGCGTATTGCGGCCCGCGGACGTGGCAGCGGCGATTTATACAAACAACGAAGACGCGTTGGCAAGTGTGCCGGGTTTGGGTAAAAAAACGGCTCAGCGCCTGCTGCTGGAGCTAAAAGAAAAAATCGGCGTGCAGGACGTGGCCGCTTCGGCGGGCGCAAAGCCGGATGCGGGCGAAGCGAATATTCGCGCGGAGGCAGTCGCGGCACTGGTGGGCCTTGGTTACGACGGGGCAAGCGCGCAAAAGGCCGTGCTTTCCGTGGCGCAGGCCGAAAATATCGAACAGCTTATCACCCAATCGCTGCGCGCGCTGGCCAGGCAATAAAACATTGCCATGATCAAACCTTGAGGAGAATAATTTGGAAGACCGTTTGTTAGCCTCTTCCTTGCAAGAAGAAGACGTACAAAATGAATATAGCCTGCGGCCTCGCTTCCTGGGCGAATACATCGGCCAAACCGAAGTGAAGGAGCATATGCGCATTTATATCGAGGCGGCCAAGGGACGCGGCGAACCCTTGGATCACGCGTTGCTCTATGGCCCTCCCGGCCTTGGAAAAACCACGCTTGCCTGCATCATTGCAAACGAAATGAGCGGCAATTTGCGCATAACATCCGGCCCTGCTATCTCCCATGCGGGGGATCTGGCCGCTATACTCACGAATTTGGCGGCGGGCGACGTGCTATTTATCGATGAAATCCACCGGTTAAATGCCAATGTAGAGGAAGTGCTTTACCCGGCTATGGAGGACTTTGCGCTGGATATCATCATTGGCAAGGGGCCGGGCGCGAGAAGTATCCGGCTGGATTTGCCGCATTTTACATTGGTGGGAGCCACGACGCGCATGGGGCTTTTGACATCGCCGCTGCGCGACCGCTTTGGCATCAAAGAGCAGCTGCTCATGTATGACGCGCAAGACTTATGCACCATAATCACGCGGAGTGCGAGCATACTTCGCATCGATATAGAACCGGAAGGCGCGCGCGAGATCGCCGGCCGTTCCAGAGGCACACCGCGTATTGCCAACCGCCTGTTGCGCCGTGTGCGCGATTTTGCGCAAGTGCGCGGAAGCGGCATAGTGGATAAGCAGGCCGCGAAACCGGGGCTGGATATGCTCGGCATAGACGAATTGGGGCTTGACCCGGTCGACCGCCGTATGATGGAAACCATGATAGAAAAATTTTCTGGCCGCCCTGTGGGGCTGGACACGCTTGCGGCGGCAACGGGTGAAGACGCTACCACAATCGAAGACGTGTACGAACCGTATTTGTTGCAACTTGGCTTTTTAGCGCGAACACCGCGCGGCCGTATCGTTTTGCCGGCTGCTTATATGCACTTGGGTTACCCTGCGCCGAAAGAGGCGCAAGGCGCCCAGGCACGTATGGATATATAATAGACAGATAAGAAAGATGACGCAGAATAAGCATTCGCGGAATGGAGGAAGATAGGTATGGCTAAGAGGCAGGAGCTGGAGAATCAAGTAGCGCAGCTGACGGCGCATGTCAACGAATTAAACATGCAGGTGGAAACATACCGCCGGAGGGAAGAGGCTGTTGTTTACGCGCTGACCGAAGCGAAAGGAACCGCGGCAAAACGTATTGCGGAGGCCGAAGAAATGGCCGGCAAACGTATAGCGGAAGTGGAGGAAATGGCGCAAAAGCGCATAATGGAAACAGAAGAGCAGGCGCGCCAGATCCTTACAAATGCCGAAGCAAAGAAGCGCGACGCGGATGCGCACTGCGAGGCGGTGAAGCAAGAAGCGGCTGCCAAAGCGAAGAAAATCGTTGCAGAGGCGGAGCGGGAAGCCGCCGCCACATTGAAACAAATGCAGGAAGCGGCCAAAGATGTGGAAGACCAGCTTGCCAAACTTAATGAGGCACTGCGTGACACCGCGCAGCGCGCGCGGCAACAGGCCGAAACGTTTGCGAAGTCCATCACGGAGCTGCGTATGGATTCGGCCGAGCTTTCCGCCACGCCTTCCCATGCCTACAACAATCCGCAGCAGACCGTGGTGCGCATCGAAACCGCGCCCCCGCCATTCCCCGTGCTGGAGTCAGAAGAACCCGAAGAACCGCTGCAATTTCAGCTGGCAACAGGGCCGGTTGGGTCGGCTGCGGCGGTTGAGCCAGAGGCTGCGTTTCCGGCAGAGGCCGAGGAACCGCCGGTTGCCACTGAGGCAAACACTGCGGATTATGAAGACCCCCAAAAAGTCATACATGGCATTTATCAGCTGCAGGGCAGAGAATTGCCGCGCGAGGCGGCCGAAACAGCAGCCAGATCGGCAAACATAGGCGTGTTCTCCGCATCGGATGACGATGTGGCAGCGAAACAGGCGCTTGCCGAAACTTCCATCGAAGAACTGTTAGGCGCGGCGCCCGTGATGGAACAGCCTATGGAAGCGTTTATGCCTGAAATGCCGCCGCTTGACGATTTGCTAACATCTGAACCGCCTGCGCCGGCAATGCCCGCGTTTGACGATCTGCTGGCGCCCACACCCACGCCCGCCATGCCATCGGTCGACGACCTGTTGGCGCCTGCGGCGCCCGCGGCTAAACCCGCCGCGCAGCCGGCGGCGGACGATTGGCTTGCCTCCGTAAGCGCAAAGGGCTATGACGCGCCGCGTTCCATGAAATCGCCGGTGGAAGAACGGCTTTGGACGGTGGATGAAGTGATGGGTACCGCCGGGCAAGACGCTGCCCCCGGTGCGGACGGGCTCGACAATCTGCTGGACGAAATCATGGGCATCGGCACATATAGAGAACCGGTACAGAAACAACAACCGCAGCAGCCACAACAGCAGGACAGCTCGATCGACCTTGACAGTTTGCTGGACGAAATTATCGGCTCGTAAAGTTTTTATAGACGTTCATAATAAGCGCCGGCGCGTGGCAATAGAATTTGACTAAAAAAATGCCGCGGCTGTATGATAGCCGCGGCAACCAGTATAAAGGAGCAGGAAGTACGCATGGATAAAAAGGGCAACGACCAATTTGTGCAACATATCGCAAAACGCAGCGAAGATTTCCCACAGTGGTATACAGACGTTGTATTGAAAACCGACATGATGGATTATTCCGATGTGCGCGGTTGTATGGTTATAAAGCCGTATGGCTACGGCATATGGGAGCTGATCCAGCAGCAGATGGATAAACGTTTCAAAGAGACTGGACATGTAAACGCGTATTTTCCGCTGTTTATTCCCGAAAGCTTGCTCATGAAGGAAGCGGAACATGTAGAGGGTTTTGCGCCGGAGGTGGCTTGGGTCACGCATGGCGGCAGTGAAAAGCTGGCGGAGCGCCTTGCTATTCGCCCCACGAGCGAGACGGTGATCGGCGCGATGTATTCCAAATGGATACAGTCCTACCGCGATTTGCCCGTGCTGATGAATCAGTGGTGCAATGTCGTGCGCTGGGAAAAGAGCACGCGCCCGTTTTTGAGGACCAGCGAATTTTTGTGGCAGGAAGGGCATACCGCGCACGCTACATTCGAGGAAGCGCAGGAAGAAACCATGCGTATGCTCGAAGTGTACGCGGAATTTGCGAAAAATGTACTTGCTATTCCGGTGCTGAAAGGCCGCAAGAGCGAAAAAGAAAAGTTTGCGGGCGCGTTTGCCACATATTCCATAGAGGCCATGATGCAGGATGGCAAGGCACTGCAAATGGGTACTTCGCACAATCTGGCGGACAATTTCGCGAAAGGGTACGACATCCAGTACCTGAGCAAAGATGGCAAGCTGGAATATTGCTATACGACATCGTGGGGTTCTTCCACACGCATGATCGGCGGATTGATTATGGTACACGGTGATGACCGCGGGCTGGTATTGCCGCCGCGCGTTGCCCCCATACAGGCGGTGCTGTTGCCCATAGCGGCGCATAAACCGGGCGTGCTCGAACGCGCAAGGGAACTGCTTGCCGCTTTGCGCGCGGCGGGCATACGCGCAGAAATCGACGAAAGAGACCAAAGCGCGGGATGGAAATTCAACCAATGGGAAATGAAAGGCGTGCCTGTTCGCATCGAACTGGGGCCGAAAGACATCGAACAAAACCAGGCGGTTGTGGTGCGCAGGGACGATTTGCAAAAGCAGTTCCTCAGCCTTGATGCGCTGCCCGCACAGATATTGACCATGCTGGACGATGTGCACGAAGGGCTATACGCAAAAGCGTTGGGCATGCGCGAAAAGGAAACGATTACAGCCACAAGCTTCGAAGAACTGTATGAAGGCGTGCAGCACGGGTTTGTGCGGGCGATGTGGTGCAAGGACACGGCCTGTGAACTTGCCATCAAAGAAAAAACCGGTGGCGCCTCCACACGCAACATGCCGTTTGATGAGCCCGCTTTTTCCGACGTATGCGTGCATTGCGGCAAACCTGCGCAAAGCGTAACGTATTTCGCCAAAGCATATTGATGCATATATTGCGTCATATATGGGTATACACACGAGAGGATATAAGAAAATTTTAGGAGGGTTGGCCATGAAAAAGAAGGTAGAAACGAAGAAACTGATATTAATCATCGTGCTGTTTGTTGTGACCTTGCTGTTTACATGGCTGCTGCGTTTCGATTACCATAGTCCGGATCAGCTGGCGGGGTATTGGACGCTCGGCGATGTTGGCGTATACCTGTCGGCGGCGTTGTTGGGCGGTCCCTGGGGCGCGCTCGTGGCGGCAGCGGCGTCCGGTCTTGCGGATATTATCGTCGGACAGGCTATTTACGCGCCGGCAAGCGTGGTTATCAAGGCGGTTATGGCTTTTATGTTTGCCTGGTATGTAAAACGCGGCAACACGTGGCTGCACCTCGCGAAGGGCGTTGGCTATACAGGCGCATGGATGGTGTTTGGCTATTTTATATACGACGTGGTTATTCGCGGCAACTATGCCATCGCCTCGTACGGCCTGTTTTTAAACATTTTGCAGGTGATTGCCAGCGCGGTGGTCGCGGTGCCCGTATTATTTTTGATCGGCGGGAAAAGCTATCGTCATGGAGAAGGTTTTGCCGGAAAGAACAGAAATGCGCCTTTTGGCCAGACGCCGAGCGGACCAAGAAATCTGAAATAATAAGGGTTGTTCTATGAGACTAACGGTTTTGGGCCGGTATGGGCCCTTTCCGGCGCCGGGCGGCGCCTGTTCTTCCTACTTATTGGAAGCACCCGCCCTGCCTGGCAAAACGGGGCCGGGGGATCCGACGGTGCGCATCGTGATAGAATTGGGCGCAGGTTCCCTTTCGCGGCTGTTGGCGGTTTGCCCGCTTTCCAATATTGATGCCGTGCTGCTTTCGCACCTGCATAGCGATCATATGTCCGATATGCTGGTACTGCGCTACACCTTGCAGCAGATGCACGCGCGCGGTATTCCTGTGCCTATGCCGCTGCATGTGGTTGCGCCGGATGAGCCGGAGCCGGAATACCGCATGTTGGCATCTTCCGGCACATTTAACATGGTTCGTGCGGAAGAAGGCATGAAGCTGCGCTTTGGCGCTCTTTCCATCACATTACACCGCATGCTGCATCCGGTGCCATCCTATGCCATGGATATACTCGAAGAAGAACCAAAAAAATTCCCGGTATTCGGCAAGAATATGCCGCCCAAGCGGCTGGTATATACGGGCGACACGGGTATGAACCCCCATTTGCCTATCATTTGCCGCGACGCCGCGATGCTGCTGGTAGATACAGGCCAGCTGGAAGTAGAACGGAATATACCCGCAGCGCCGCATTTGACCGCTCGTCAGGCGGGGGAGCTTGCCAGAAACGCGGGGGCAGGCCGCCTGATCATGACCCATATTTGGGGCGGCGGTATGGAAGAAGAACAAATGCAGGCGGATGCGAGGACATTTTTTCCGGCGTCGGAAATAGCACGCGAAATGGCTACATACGAAGTGTAGCGGCGAATTGTACTTAAAAAGGCTGTTTCCTGCGGGAAACAGCCTTTTTGGCGCGCGTGCGCAAGTTGTGATTAGCAGCAGCCACAGTTGTTGGAGCAACCACAATTGTTGGTGCAACCACAGTTGTTGGAGCACACACAGTCGTTGTCGCAGCAGCCATTGTTATTGCCGCCACAGAAGAGCATTAGGAGGATGATAATCCACCAGGAACTGTTGCCACCACAGCTATTGCAGCTGTTGCAGCTGTTGCAGCTGTTGCAGCTGTTGCAACTATTGCAGCCGTTGTTGTTGCAACCGCAGAGCAGCAAGAGGATAATAATCCACCAGGAATTGTCACCGGTACAGGAATTGAAGCAGCCCATACAAAAAGCCTCCTTGTTTTTGAGCGATTAGCGACTTTCGACGCCGATGGTATATTGTACGCCGGGCGCACAATTTTGGTTACAAATTGGTTTTTTAAATTATTGGCCGGAAAATTGTTTTATTTTTGCGAGCGTTTGCCGTTCGTGATATACTAACAGCGAACTTACGATGTGGAGGATAGCGATGCAAAACTATATTCTCTCTATAGAAGGCATGGGCTGTGAAAACTGCGTGCGGGCCGTGACAAGCGCGCTTACCGAAATTGGCGCGCACATTGCCGATGTGCGCGTCGGCATGGCGGAAGTAGCTTACGGCGGCGAAGAAGCGGCGCTGAGAGAAGCGGTTGAAGGTGTTGGCTTTGATGTGGTTGGCATCACGTTAAGTTAACCATGCGCATTGTCATTGGGATGTCGGGTGGCGTGGATTCTGCCGTGGCGGCTCTGTTGCTCAAACAACAGGGTCATGATGTCGTGGGCGTATTCATGAAAAACTGGGAAGAGAAGGACGAAGAGGGCGTGTGCCTTGCCGCGGAAGATTACGCGGATGTGCGGCGCGTGGCCGACAAGATCGGGATCCCATACTATTCCGTCAATTTTTCCAAACTGTATAAAGAGAAGGTTTTTTCGTATTTCTTAGAAGAGTACAAATGCGGGCGTACACCTAATCCGGATGTGCTTTGCAACAACGAGATCAAATTTAAAGCGTTTTTAGAGCTTGCACATACGGCGGAAGCAGGCGCATTAGCCACCGGACACTATGCAAGGAGCGAAAAAAGCGCCGATGGCGTGCGCTTGCTGCGCGCTGCGGATAAAGGCAAAGACCAGACATATTTTCTGGCGGGGCTTACGCAGGCGCAACTTCGTGACGCGGTATTCCCTGTGGGCGGACTGTTGAAACATGATGTGCGCAATATCGCGCGGGAACATGGGCTTGCGAATGCGGAAAAAAAGGACAGCACAGGCATTTGCTTTATTGGCGAGCGGCAATTCAAGTCGTTTTTGATGCAATTTTTGCCCGCGCAGCCGGGGGACATGGTGACTGTGGATGGGCGCTTTGTAAGCAGGCATGAGGGGCTGATGTATTACACGCTGGGGCAGCGAAAGGGCCTTGGCATAGGCGGCAGAAACGATGGTACAGGGGAAAGCTGGTTTGTTGTGGGGAAGGATCTTGCGGCAAACCGTCTCATCGTGCAGCAGGGTGAGCACGATGAATTGTTCTCGCTTTCGCTTGATGCAAAAAAAATAAACTGGATTGCGGGCGCCCCTGCTGGAGAGACTTTTGTATGTACGGCAAAGTTTCGTTACCGTCAGCCGGATCAGCGCGTGGAAGTGCGCATAGAAGGCGACGGCGCGCATGTGCGCTTTTTTGAACCGCAGAGGGCTGTCACGCCCGGGCAATGGGTGGTATTTTATCAGGATGAGGTTTGCCTTGGCGGCGGGCCCATCGACAGCGTGGAGCCGAAAAAGCCGATTGCACTGCTGGTATAAGCGAAGCTTTTTGCCGGTGTGCTTTGGGCGCGGAATGCGTATCGCGGGGGCGGCAGGTTTCTGTTTTCGCAAAAGGCATAGTATGTTACAATATTCAGCGAAAAGAGGCTGAATTTGGCATAATTTTATACAATACTTCAATGAAACCAATGGGAGGAACCTCAGATGGCGAAAAAGACGATCGAAGATATCGATGTAGCGGGCAAACGCGTATTGGTGCGCGTGGATTTCAACGTGCCACTGGATGAAAACGGCAAGGTGGCGGACGACAAGCGTATCGTAGCGGCGTTACCCTCCGTGCGCTATCTGTTGGAACATCAAGCGAAGGTTATCATCGTTTCGCACTTGGGCAGGCCGGACGGCAAGCCGGACGCGAAGTATTCCCTGTGTCCCGTTGCCGACAGCCTGCGCGCGTTGCTGCCCGGCGTAACCGTGCGCTTTGCAACGGATACCATCGGTGAAAGCGCAAGGGAAGCCATCGCGCAGACGCAGCCCGGTGAAGCGGTGCTGCTGGAAAACGTGCGCTTCTACAAAGAGGAAACGGACAACGACCCGGCCTTTGCGAAACAATTGGCGGAGCTGGCGGATGTATTTGTTTCCGATGCATTTGGAACCGTACACCGCGCGCATGCGTCCACTGCCGGCGTGGCCGCGTATTTACCCGCTGTAGCGGGCTTTTTGATAGGCAAAGAGCTTTCCGTAATGGGCGAGGCTCTCAGCAATCCTGTGCGGCCTTTTGTGGCCATACTGGGCGGAGCAAAGGTAAAAGACAAGATCGGCGTTATCACAAACTTGCTGAATATTTGTGATAGCCTCATTATTGGCGGCGGCATGGCCTACACGTTCTTCAAAGCACGCGGCAACGAGATCGGGACGTCGCTTTTAGATGCGGAAAATGTCGATTTGGCGAGGGAGCTCATGGAAACAGCCAAGAAAAAGGGCGTGCAGCTATTGCTGCCCATCGATACGGTTGTTGCGAAAGAATTTAAAGAGGACGCCGAGCACAAAACGGTGGATAGCACGGCCATACCCGCGGATTGGATGGGCATGGATATTGGCGCGAAAACAGCCGAACTGTTCAGCAAAACAATAGAGCAGGCGAAGACCGTTATTTGGAATGGGCCTATGGGCGTGTTTGAATTCCCGGCGTTTGCAGTAGGCACCAAGGCGATAGCGGAAGCATGCGCCAAATGCGGCGGCACCACCATCATCGGCGGCGGAGACTCTGCCTCGGCCGTAAAAAAACTGGGCTACGCCAACAAAATGACGCATATTTCCACAGGCGGCGGCGCTTCTCTTGAGTATTTGGAGGGCAAAGTGTTGCCCGGCGTTGCGGCGCTAAATGATAAATAAAGCGGCGGCCTTATCCGCGCTGAAAAATATTTTTGGAGGTTCAACATGAGAAAACCAATTATAGCCGGAAACTGGAAAATGAATAAGACCCCGGAAGAAGCGAAAACCTTGGTTGCGGCGCTTATTCCCTTGGTATGCGACGCGCAGTGCGACGTAGTGGTGTGTCCGCCGTTTACGGATTTATTCGCGGTGGCTCCTTTGCTGAAAGGAACGAATATCGGCCTGGGCGCGCAAAGCGTGCACTGGGCGGAAAGCGGCGCGTTCACCGGGGAAATAAGCGCGGCTATGCTGAAAGAGCTTGGCGTGCAATACGCGATTATCGGGCATAGCGAGCGCCGTCAATATTTTGGCGAAACAGATGAAACTGTCAACAAGCGCGCTAAGGCCGCGCTGGCGGCAGGTCTTGTGCCCATCATTTGCGTGGGTGAGAGCCTGGGGCAACGTGAAGCGGGCGAAACGGACGGCTTCGTTACAAAACAGACAGTGAGCGCGCTGGCGGATATCGCGGCGGAGGATGTGGAAAAGCTCGTGATCGCCTATGAACCCATCTGGGCGATTGGCACGGGCAAAACCGCTACAAAAGAGCAGGCGAATGAAACCGTCGGTGTGGTGCGCGCTGCTGTGCGGAGCGTGTTCGGCGCGGCCGTGGCGGACAAAGTGCGCATTCAGTACGGCGGCAGCATGAACCCGGCCAATGCGGCGGAGCTGATGGCTATGCCGGAAATCGACGGCGGGCTGATCGGCGGCGCCAGCCTGAAGGCAGAGGATTTCTCGAAGGTCGTGAAATACTAATGCAAGAAGCGACAAAGAAACCGGTTACGGCGCTCATCATACTGGACGGTTTTGGATGCTCGAAAAGCGTGAAGGGCAATGCCATTCATGCCGATGGCGCAAAGAATATTACCATGCTGTGGGAAAAATATCCGCATACGCAAATTTATGCGAGCGGCATGGATGTGGGGCTGCCGGAAGGGCAGATGGGCAATTCCGAGGTTGGCCACTTAAATATTGGCGCGGGCCGCATCGTGTATCAGGAGTTTACGCGCATCAGCAAGTCCATTTCCGACGGTGATTTTTTTGAAAACGCGGCGCTCCTGGGCGCGATAGAGAATTGCAAAAAGACGGGTGCGGCGCTGCACTTGATGGGCCTTTGCTCGGACGGCGGCGTACATAGCCACTTGGAACATGTGTATGCGCTTGTGCTGCTTGCGCGCCAGCAAGGCTTGTCGCGCGTGTATATCCACTGCTTTATGGACGGAAGGGACGTACCTCCAAAAAGCGGGCAGGGGTTTATTGAAGAACTGGAGCAACAACTTTCCGAAATAGGCTGCGGCGAGATTGCCACGGTGATGGGCCGTTACTACGCCATGGATCGCGACAACCGCTATGAACGCGTACAGCGCGCTTACGCCGCCATGGTGTACGGGGAAGGCGATCAGGCCGCTTCCGCTGTGCAGGCCATGAAAGCTGCCTACGCGCGCGGAGAAACGGACGAATTTGTGCAGCCCTGCGTCATAACCAAGGCCAAGGCGAAGGTTTCCAGCCGTATTTGCCCGGGGGACAGCGTGGTGTTTTTCAATTTCCGGCCTGACCGCGCAAGGGAAATTACGCGGGCGTTCCTGTTTGAAGATTTTGACGGGTTTGAACGCAAAAATGGCATTTTCCCACTGTATTATGTTTCCCTGACACAGTATGATGTGGCGTTTAATGGCATGTTGCATGTGGCTTTCACTCCCGATTCGCTTCATAATACGCTGGGAGAATACTTGGCGCAAAACGGAAAGACACAGCTGAGAATAGCCGAAACGGAAAAATACGCGCATGTGACATTCTTTTTCAACGGTGGTGTGGAAGCGCCCAATGAAGGAGAGGACAGGTGCCTTATTCCCTCGCCCAAAGTGGCGACATACGACCTGAAACCGGAGATGAGCGCGTATGAAGTGGCCGCAGAGGCAGCCCAACGCGTGCGCAGCGGGAAGTATGACGCGATGATACTCAATTTCGCAAATCCGGATATGGTCGGGCATACCGGCGTTATGGAAGCGGCGACCGCGGCCATACATGCGGTGGATAATTGTGTAAAGACCGTCGTTGACGCTATACTCGAAGGAGGCGGAAGCTGTCTGATTACAGCGGATCACGGCAACGCGGAATGCATGATCGACCCGGCCGACGGGCAGCCATTTACGGCGCATACGACGAATCCTGTGCCGCTGATCCTTGTAGACGACCAACGCACGCAAGCGAGATTGCGCGATAACGGCAGACTGTCGGATTTGGCGCCCACTTTGCTCGGCATGATGGGGCTTCGCATTCCCAAAGAAATGACGGGGAAGACGCTTATCATTCATTAAGGGGCTTGTGAGTACTGCGTGTGAAACGGCGTTGTGCGCAGACAATACGCTGCAAACTGTCAACAACCGTGGCTTTTTTGTGATTTTATAAGTAAAGCTTGCGTTCGGCGGGGCAGCATGGTAGAATGAACACTGCAGCTAAGGGGGCGGTAAAACGCTTGCTTTGGCAAAATCCCACCCGCCAAGCGGGCGACGGAGGTAAATTCTATGGAAGTTCTTAGACAGGTTATGACAGTCATCTTATTGGTGGTGTCTGTCGTTTTGATTGTTGTTGTACTTATGCAGCAAAGCAAAGAAGGC
>JAVBPK010000014.1:0-47373 GCA_031549625.1 Eubacteriales bacterium | reverse complement strand
CTCTGTTTTTCGACGGGATTACGGCATTTTACCTCTCGCCCTCCGGGCTCGCGGGCGGCAAAATGCCCAAGGTGTGGGCTGCGGACGCACATGTCGTCCTTGCCCACGGATTGAAAGCTTTTTCTTGCGAACCTTTTTTGATAGTCTGAACAACGCCCGCGCGAATGCGGGCGTTGTTGTTTTCTTTATGCTTGCTGCTACGACCCTCTTCGCAAAACGGTTCGCATATAGCCCTTCAGCAGAAAGCCGGGTTACCCATAAACGGAATTATTTTTGGGAAAGCGCATCCTTCACGCCGTTGATGATGCCGTTGCTGGTCATGGTCGCGCCGGAAACCGCATCCACATCGGGCGAATTGGCCGCAACGATGGCCTGCGGAATTGCGCTGAGCGCCTTATCCGCAATACCGACCGTTTCAGTTTGCTTCACGACCTCAACCGCGGCAATCTTATCCCCATCCATGGTGACTTTCACAATAATTTCGCCACCCATGCCGGTGCCTTTGCCAAGATATTCATTCGCGCCGAGCTTGATATCAATTTCTTCTTTCTGATATACAAACGGAGCGGGCTGCGTCGCAATCGTAAGCGTGGTGGCTGCCGGCGGCGTTTTTACCTTGGCGGCGTTCTCGCCTGCAATCTGGCCCGAGGTAAAGCACTCCGCAAGGTTTGAACCGCCCTGATAGAGGCCGGGGTGCATGGAGCCCAGCTCACCCACGCCGTAAAGATTAGGAATGACGTTTCCAGCCGTATCCAGAATTTCGCAGTCTACATTCCTTCTGGGGCCGCCCTGTGTATTGAGGTTGGCAGGTGTGATCTCCAACGCGTAATACGGGCCCTCGCCAATTTTGACGAGCTTATCCGCCGGGCGTCCCTGCAGGGGATCATTGCCGGCCGCGACAAACCCGTTATACTGTTCTACCGTGCTGACAAGGCTTTCCGCCGGGATGCCGATCATCTCCGCCAGAGCTTCAAGGGTGTCGGCCTTTTTGATCCAGCCCTTGGCGATTTCTTCCGCGTTGCCCTCGCTCCACTGGGCAATGATTTTATCCTTAATGGCCACCGAATCCATAATCATGTAGGCCGGCAGGGGGAAAGGAATGGTCATGTACTGGCCGTGGAACATTTTATAACCGTGCTGGGGAACGAACGATTCATCAAAGAAGCGCGTTCCGTCGGGGCCAACATAAATGACGCCGCGGGTTCCGGCGAATGTCATCATTGCGCGCGATCTTTCGCTGCCGGGTTCCTTAAACGCGGGATACGGGCCGGAGGTGGCATTCATGTGCCACAAATCCGCTCCGACCGCCTGTGCCATGAGGATGCCGTCGCCCGTGTTGTACACGCCGCCCAGCAGACCGGCATACGGCCTTTGCAGATAATCCTGCACCATTTGCGGGTTGTTTTCGAAGCCGCCGGTTGCCAGCACGACGCCGTTTAAAGCGCGTACATTGACCATTTTACCATCAACTTCAATTTTTACGCCAAGTATCGTTTTGGTGAACGGATCTTGTATGAGCTCTTTGCCAGGCGATTTGAACCAAACCTCGATATTATCCGGGCGCTTCATAACCTGTTCACGCAGGCCTTCCCAGAAACGGGGCTTGCCGGGCAGCTCGGTATAATACATAATGACTGATTCCGCATAGGGCAGCTCATAATCGGCGCGGGTGCGCGTTTCGTATTCGGTGTAGCCAAAAGCGTTCCACCAGTCTTCGAATGTCGCTAAGCGCTGCACGAAGGTCTCGATGAATTCGTCCGGCCAGTTTGTAAAAAGGCCGCGCACTTCCTTCAGGTACTTTACGCCATCCCCAACGTTTGTAAAATCTACAACATGCTGGCCGCACACACGTGTATTGCCGCCCTCTTCCCCTTCAGGCGCTTTATCAACCAGCAAGACTTTTGCGCCCTCGTCGGCCGCCGTTATTGCGGTTACCGCGCCGGCACCGCCAAAGCCTACTACAACGACATCATACGTGGCATCCCAGGGAATGGTATCTACATAATTCACTGTAACATCCTTTGCGGCGGTATCGGGCGCTGCCGCGGGCTGGCTGCTTGGTGCGGGCTGCGGGGGAGGCCCTTCCGACGGTGCGGGTGCGCACCCACTCAGTATGCACGTACCGAGCAGGGCAAGACATAGGACAAGGCAACTTAACCTCTTGTAATGTGAGAACACGTTTGATTCCTCCTACTGTTTTTTATTGGTATACTTATTGCTCCTACAACTAAACATTGTGCAAGATCGGCGCCTCTTTTGACCGGAGGTTAAAATGCGCTATGCTGCTGCCGATGTTTCTTTTTTCCACGGCATCAGTCGCCGCGATTTTTTCCTGATCGTGCGTAATCTTTCATGTTATGGGCGCATTATGCGCGGGTGTAACCGACGTGTAATCACCCGGGATACAGGAGGCGACAGATATCTCCGGCTGCGCTGGCGGCGAATTCCGGCTGTACCGGCGAAGGCGCGTGGTTTGCCTGCGGCGCGCATCCGATTTGGGGTATCGCAGCCGCAACCGTCATCACCCGGACAATGCTTTTTTAATCAATTTCGAGGGGGATTTTCTCCGCTTAATTTAAGTTACATATTGTAACTTAAATTAGTATAAATTAAACAAGCAAACTTGTAAAGACCCTTCTGTAATTTTCTGTTACTTTCTGTATATGCTATAATTGTCCTATCTGCAACTTCCCGTATATGCTATAATTGTTCCATGGACTTTATCAGAGCAAGAACAGCCGAGCAGAAGAATTACCGCATACGAGAGATTAAAAATGCGGCTATTGCGCTGTATGGAGAAATGCCTTTTTCCAAAATTACGCTCTCGATGATAACGGACGGCTTGCCGTTTGACCGCGCAAATGTGTATAGATATTTCCGCTCAAAAGAGGAAATATACCTGCGCGTCATGATGGATGACTATGCCGACTATTTCAGCGCGCTCCGGGATGCGCTGACAGATGTGAAAAGTGAAAATGATTTTTGCCTGATATGGGCGCACACCACATACCAGTATCCGAGAATGATTGGCCTATATTCGATTTGGGTTTCGGATCTTGAGCCCAACGTCCCCTTTGAAATGGCCGTTGAGGCTTTTCGAGATTTTCGCGCCCACGGCGCGGATCTGATACAGCTCATGGGCAAGATTTTCCCCGAGCTGAACACGAGATTAATACGGTACTTTATTTGGTGCCAAATGCGCTTCGTGGCGGGTATGTCCATCCGCCTCGCCGGCAACCGCACGCACGACGAAGCCTTGCGCGCGGCGGGAAGTGAGCCCCTGCAAACAGATTATGAGCAGGCCCTCGCAGAGTATCTGCACGTGTTGCTGTCAGGTATGCGCGCCCACTTTTTATCCGGACAGAATTGTAAGTGACTGCAGCACCAAGGGGCCGCGGCCCCTTGTTTATCAGGCGTTAAACTCGCTTTTTAAACTGCGGGAAAACAGCTTTTCCACCATGTCCGCCACCGGTGCTCCGCCATGTACGGCCTGATACACTGCCGACGAAATGGGCAGCTCTACTTTATAGCGCTCACCCAACCGCACCAACGCACGCACCGTGTACACGCCCTCGGCAAGCTTGTCGTATTGCTTGCCTTGCGCAAACGCTTCGCCAAACATGCGGTTGTGGCTGTATTCTGAAAACACTGTAGCACCATAATCCCCTAGATGGCACAGCCCATACGCGGACAGCTCCGAACCGCCCATCGCCGCAATCAGCCGCCCTATCTCCCGCGCACCGCGCGCTATCAACGCGCCTTTTAATGTGCCCAAGCGCAGGCCGTCCAACACGCCCGCCGCTATGCCGATTACGTTTTTTGCTGCCGCGCCTATTTCGTTGCCCAAAAGATCCTGCCCGTAATAAAAGCGGATCAAATCGCTGGAAAACGCGTGTACCAATCTGTGCTTCAGCACCTCGTCATGGCTATCTATGACCATGCAATTTGGTACGCCGCCATAAAATTCCTGCACATGCCCCGGCCCCAACCACACTGCCACGCCGCTTTCCGGCAGACACGCGGCCGCCACTTCGCTCAACCGCAGGCAGCTTTCTTCTTCAATGCCTTTCATGCACAGCACCAGCGGCTTGCCCGCCAAGCCCGCCTTGCGCATTTCACCTAACAAGGCGCGCAGGCTTTGCGACCCGATGGACACCACAAGCATTTCCATGGCGGCGAGCTCTTGCAGGTCTGTCACCAACTTCAAGGTATCCGGTATTTTCAATTCGCTGTTTGCGCGATTTGTTTGCAGCTCACGCATGCGCGCGGATGTTTTACGCCCATACAAACACACCGTGTGGCCGATATGGTTGAGATACCAGGCTAAAAAGGTTCCCCAACGCCCACAGCCTATGACGCCTATTTTCATGCGCTATCCTCCAGCCTTGCCGTTTCTGCTGTTGCTATTATAGCAGATATTCCTTTACAATGGTGAAGAGCAATCGAAGCAAACGTGAACTTCCGCCGCCACTTCACGAGCTGCCCCGCGCGCGAACGCCGCGCCAATATGCCTGAACGGATGGTAGTATCCATGAACGAACAAGGTTTTCGCATTGGCAAAAAGGCTTTTTTCAACTCCGCTGCCGTACTGTTGGCGTTGATGCTTTTAGCCGGCCTGCTTACGCAGGTATTGCCGCAAAGCGCCTACGACCGCGCGATCGTAGACGGACGTGAAACGCTGCTTCCCGAAACCTACCACACGCTTGACGGCGCGCGTATGTCCTTTTTACGCGTATTTACAGCGCCGTTTGAAGTGCTCGCCTCGCCTGACGCCGCCACTATCATCAGCATTATGCTGTTTATTTTGCTCATCGGCGGCACGTTCCTCGTGCTGGATCGTTCCGGCGTGCTGCGCTACATCATGTGCGCCGCTGTGCAAAAATATGCCCACCGGAAATATTTTCTCCTTGGGGTTCTCACTTTTCTGTTTATGCTGTTTGGTTCTTCCATCGGCATATTCGAAGAACTCGTTACACTGGTGCCGCTGGGCGTGGCGCTTGCGCTCTCCCTGGGCTGGGATACCCTCACAGGCCTTGGTCTGACCGGCCTGGCCGTCGGCTTCGGCTTCGCAACCGGCATGTTTAACCCCTTTACCGTCGGCATCGCGCAGCGGCTGAGCGGACTGCCCGTGTTTTCCGGCGTTTGGCTGCGCGCCGTCGTATTCGTGTTGATCTATGCGTTGCTGTTTGCTTTTTTATACCGATATGCAAAAAAGATAGAAAGGGACCCGGCCGCCTCCCTTTGCTTTGGGGACGACCAGCGCCGCCGGGAACAATACCAAACTCTCGACTATTCCATACTGCAAAGCGCGCCAACGAAACGCGCCGTACGCATATTGCTCACCAGCCTGCTCTTCATCGGCCTGTACATACTGGCCTCTGTAGCCATGCCCGCTTTGAGCGATTATTCGCTTGCCGTCATGGCCGTTGTGTTTACTTTGGGCGGCCTTCTCGCCGGCCACGCCGCCCGCTATACAAACGCGCTTGGCCGCGACTTCTTGAAAGGCATGCTTGCCGTGCTGCCCGGCCTTTTCCTCATCATGATGGCCATGAGCATCAAGTATATCATCGTCACCGGGCATGTGATGGATACTTTGCTGCACTATACCTACAGCGGCATGCGTTCCGCGGGCCCGTATGGTTCCGCACTGATACTTTACGCATTCGTGCTTGTGTTGCAATTTTTTATCGGCTCCGGCTCCGCAAAGGCGGCGCTGATTATGCCTATCGTGGCGCCTCTTGCCCCTCTCGTCGGCATCACGCGGCAATCCGCCGTGCTTGCTTTTTGCTTTGGCGACGGCTATACGAATATGTTTTACCCCACCAACGCGGTGCTGCTTATTTCACTCAGCCTCGCCGGCGTCAGTTACATAAAATGGCTGAAATGGACATGGAAATTACAAGCCGCCGTATTGGCGCTCACCGCGGCGATTTTGCTGTTTGCAGTGGCTATTGGATATTGATTCTTCCGATGCGGGGGAGAAGCCGCCCTGCTCCCTGCGGGGGAGCAGCATTCAAGCCCTCCGGCAAACGTTTGGGCTGCACACCCAAGCGACCTATTTTTACAAGCGTAATTATTTCATGCGATCCGCCACGCATTGCTGCAGCGTTTCCAGCGTTGCTTGCTGCACCGCCGCTTGTTGCCCGTGCAATATGGATGTGTATTTGAAACCGCTGGACGTGGCCACCGCTACCACACGTTCTTTGCCCGCGAACACGCCTTCTTGCCCCATGCGCTTTACCGCTGCGTGCGCTGCCGCCGACTCCGGCTGCATAAACAAGCCGCCGCGCGCCAGTTCCCGCTGGGATTGCAGCATCTCCTGGTCTGTCACCGTAAGGCAGAGGCCATCGGTTTCGTACAGCGCCTTGAGCGTGGCATTGCCGCTCGGCGGGAAGGGGTTTTGTATGGCGTGGGCGATGGTGGACGGGTGTTCCACGCGCTGTATACGCCGCGCGCCGACTGTAAACGCGTTGGCTATGGGCGCGCAGCCCTCCGGCTGGACAGCAACAAGGCGCGGCAGCTTTCCGATCAGGCCGCTTTCGCGCATCTCCAAAAAGCCCTTCAGTACGCCGCGTATATGGCCGCCCGCGCTCGTCGGTATCACGACATAATCCGGCACATCGAAACGCAATTGCTCACAAATTTCGTAAGCCAGCGTTTTATATCCTTCCACGCGAAACGGTTCATCCGCATTCAGGAAGTAGATGCCCAATTCCCGTCCTATGCGCAGGCTCTCTTCGTATAGAGCGGCAAGATCGCCGCTTACTTTTATGAGCGTGGGGCCATACAGCAAAATGGGCGCCAGCTTTTCTTCGTCTATATTTTCGGGAACAAATAAGAACGTCTTCATTCCCGCCCTTGCTCCATACGCCGCCACGGAAAGCGCCATATTGCCGGAGGACACCGCGCCAACCGCACTATAGCCCAGCTGCAGCGCACGGCGTATGCCCGCCGCCGTCCCCCTGTCCTTAAACGACCATGTGGGGTTAACCGTTTCGTTTTTGACAAACAACACATCCGCGCCCGTTTCATCCGCCAGTTCCGGCATGTCCAAAAGCGGCGTAAAGCCTTCGCCCATATCCAGCACGCTATAATCCGGGAAATATGGAAAAAAGCTGCGATACCAGCTAAACAGCGGCACGCCAAACGTGTATGCGCGGCCTATGTCCGCCCCGCGTACCAGCGGCAGCTCCAGCGCGCCGCCGCACGCCCGGCATCGGATATGCGCCTCCTCTATGGGATGCTCTACGCCGCACTCCGTGCAAATAAGCAGATTTATTTCCATGCTCGTTTCCTCCCGCTTTTTTTACGACAGTGGATGCTGCGCAGCCGCCTATAACCCGGGCGGCCGCTATATGTATTGTAGCCGCCATACCGTCCCCTGTAAAGCCATAGCCCGCCTTCTTTACAGCTTTATGCCGCTTTTGATATAATACGCGCAAATACAGATACCCAGCTTTAAGGAAGTGTATGATGAAGATCATCGATGCGCATATGCATTTTAACGCAGGCAATCCCTACTTCAACGCCATCGCCCAAGCCGCCTCGCACGAAAACACGGCGGAACATCTGCTGGCGCAATATCAGGCGCTTGGCATAGCCGGCGGCATTGTGATGGGCAACGGCAATTTTGCGCTTGACCGGCACATTTACCCGCCATTCCTTCGCTACTGCGTGGGCGTGTCGCTGCGCGAAACGCCAAAAGAGGCACTGCCCGCGGCCATGCCTCTTTTGGAAAAACATATGCAAGCCCCACAATGCGCGGGCATCAAGCTTTACCCGGGATACGACCCCTTTTACGTGACCGACGTTGCCTATACGCCCGTGTACGAGCTTGCGCAACAGTACAACATACCCATCGCCATCCACACCGGCATCACCGCCAACAGCCAGTCTTTGCTGAAATACGCTCACCCGCTGACGCTTGACGAACTCGCCGTGCGCTACCCTGCCGTACAATTCATCATGTGCCACTTTGGGAACCCCTGGCTTCCTGACGCCGCGGCCGTGATTATGAAAAACGAGAATGTGGCCGCGGACCTTTCCGGGCTGTTTGAAGGCAAACCCGACGCCGACGCCCTCTTGCGGGACAGCGGCTACCTTGTGCAGCTGCGCGCGTGGCTCGGCTTTTTGGGGCGGTACGACAAGCTGCTGTTTGGCACCGACTGGCCGCTTGTCAACCTGCAAGCGAACATAGACATTATAGCGGGCATCATCCCCGAGGCGCATCACTCCAAGGTCTTCTTCGAAAACGCCAACCGCATCTACCGCATGGGGCTCTGAGCGCCGCTTTAGTCCTCCAGAATGCTGCCGTCGGTTGTGATGGTTTTTACCTGCCAAGGGATCATTTTGCCGCAATTTTTCAGCGCCGTTACCGCCGCGTTTGCCAGCCCGCCGCAGCAGGGGACTTGCATGCGCACAACCGTTACACTCTTGATGTCGTTTAAGCGCAATATTTCCGTCAGTTTTTCGGCGTAATCCCCTTCATCCAGTTTGGGGCAGCCTATGACTGTGATGTGATTCTTTATAAACTGCGCGTGGAAACCGGCATAGGCGTATGCCGTGCAATCCGCCGCTATCAGCAAGTTTGCGCCTTGAAAATACGGCGCGTTCACCGGCACCAGCTTGATCTGCACCGGCCACTGCATCAATTCGCTTTGCGCGGCTTCCGCTTCTTTGGGCGCGCTTTTTGCCGCTTCCGGCTTTTCCTGCCGCTGTATCGCGTGGGCATGCTTGCCCGGGCAGCCACACGGCAGCGGCTCCCGTTTTTCCTCTTTTGCCGCGCTTTGCGCCGCACTTTGCACCGCAGCTTCGTCATACGCGGCCGCTTCCCGCTCCTCAAACGTAATAGCGCCCGTGGGGCATACAGGCAGGCAATTTCCCAAACCATCACAATAATCATCGCGCAACAATTTCGCTTTGCCGTCTACCAAACCGATCGCACCTTCGTGGCAGGCCTGCACACACAGGCCGCAGCCATTGCATGCCGTTTCATCTATTTTTATTATTTTGCGTACCATATTCGTTTCCTCCTTGTTCTGAAACCCTTGTGTTTTCAACTCCGACGCGTTTACTATATCCGTTTTTTGTTTTTAAGTATGTTGTAAAAACAACAAATTTTGTTTTTGCATAATTAATTTCAAAAATTGCAAAGGCACATACCCGGACAACGATAATATATTGGCTATAAATCTTGGTTTCGCGTCTAGTATGCGTTGAATATATCACACCGTATGTGTATAATAGATGCAGGTCGTCTCTTGCAAACTTGTACACTTAAATAAGGGACGGTTAACATTATTAAGGAGGATATCCACATGAAGAAAAAGATCCTAGCGATGCTGGCATTGACGCTTATTTGTGCCCTCTCTTTTGTCGCGTGTTCGCAGAACGCCACCCCCGGCGCAGGCGGCGCCGCTTCCGGCGACGATGTCATCAAAATAGGTATCTTTGAACCTCTGACCGGCGGCAATGCCGCAGGCGGACAAATGGAGCTGGAAGGAATCAAAGCCGCGCACTCCATCAAAGGCGAAGTGCTAGGCAAAAAGATCGTTCTGGTCGAGATGGATAACAAATCCGACGACGTTGAAGCCGTTACCGCGGCGGAACGCCTTGTGAACACTGAAAACGTCGATATCATCGTCGGCAGCTGGGGTTCTTCCGTATGTATCGCCGCAGGCCCGACTTTCCTCGAAGCGAAGGTTCCCGCTATCGGCACGTCTTGCACAAACCCGATGGTAACAAAGGATAACCCCTACTATTTCCGCGTTTGCTACCTGGACGACTTCCAAGGCACTTTGCTCGCAAACTTCGCAAAGCAGCAGGGCTACAAAAAGGCAGCCGTGCTCGTTGACGTTTCCGACACATACGCCATCGGCTTACAGAAATATTTCGTAGAAGCTTTTGGCGCGGAAAACATCGTGGCGGAAGCCCGCTTTAACAAAGGCGACCAGGACTTCTCCGCGCAGCTTTCCACCGTTATGGCCGCGAACCCCGACGTCATATTCGCGCCCTCCGGCTACGCGGAAGCGGGCCTCATGATGAAGCAGGCAAAAGACCTAGGCTACGACATCCTCTTCCTCGGTGGCGACACCTGGGAAACCGAGGTTATGTTTGAAGTGGGCGGCGCAGCCACGGAAAATTGCCGCTTCACCACATTCTTTGACGCGGACGCCGCGCCTACGCCCGAAAGCACCCAGTTCCTGGAAGCTTATGCCGCCATGTTCAACGGCGAAAAGCCCAAAGGCGCCGTGACCGCGCTTGGCTATGACGCTTACATGGCCGCTGTGGCAGCCATCGAAAAAGCCGGTTCCACAGACGGCGAAGCGCTGCAAAAAGCGCTGACCGAGCTCGACGTGGTTGGCGTAACCGGCCGCTGCCAATTTGACGCTAACGGCGACGCCATCAAAAACATGGCCGTCATCAAAACCGTTAAGGATGGTGGCTTCCAGTATATCGACACCATCGTCGTCGAATAACCCATCGTTCCGTTTTCGAATAACGGCGGGCGGCTCTGACCGCCCGCCGTTTCCAAGTTAGAATTTCATACATGGGAGGATAAGCATGGCTTTGTTTTTTCAAAACATTGCGAACGGCCTCACCGTGGGCAGCCTGTATGCACTGGTGGCCATCGGCTACACCATGGTATACGGCATCCTGCGCCTGATAAACTTCGCGCATGGCGATATATTCATGATGGCCATGTATTTTGCCTTTTTCGCTATTTCCATCTTCTATATTCCCTGGTATATTGCCATATTGCTCGTATTGGCGGCGACTCTGCTGCTGGGCGTAGTCATCGAACGTTTCGCTTATAAGCCGCTGCGCAGCGCGCCGCGCATTTCTTTGCTGATATCATCCATCGGTGTTTCTTACCTTTTAGAAAACCTGGCTACCGTGGTGTTTTCCGGTGTTCCCCGGCAATTTCCCTCTATCGGTTCACTGCAAAATACCATGAAAATTGGTTCGGTTAATATTCAGCAATTGGCTATTTATACGCCGCTTATCATGCTGGCGCTGGTGTTGGCCTTGTTTTACCTTATAAACCGCACCAAAACAGGCATGGCCATGCGCGCTGTTTCCAAAGACTTTGAAACAGCACGGCTGATGGGTGTCAACATCAACCGCACCATATCCGCCACATTTGCTATCGGCTCCCTTTTGGCCGCTGTCGGCGCTATTATGTGGGGGCAAAAATACCCGCAGATACAGCCGTATATCGGCGTGATGCCCGGCCTGAAGTGCTTTATCGCCGCTGTTATCGGCGGCATCGGCAATGTTACCGGCGCTGTTGTGGGCGGCTTGCTCTTGGGTATGCTGGAAATCATGATCGTTTATGCGCTGCCAAGCATATCCGGCTATAAAGACGCGTTTGCGTTTATCGCTTTAATTATCATCTTGCTCATTCGGCCCACCGGCCTGTTTAGTGAGCAGGTGACCGATAAAGTATAGGAGGCACACCATGGAAAAGAAACGATTTACCGGCATAGCTGCCTCCCTTTCCGCGCACAAGCGGCGGCACTTGCTACTTACGCTCATCTCGCTTACCGCGCTACTGCTGTTTCTCACCTTTACCACCCAGGGCAAAACGCTGGGCAGTTATGAAATTCGCATACTCAACTTATGCGCCGTTTACGCCATTCTCGCCCTTTCCATGAATCTCATCAACGGTCTTACGGGGCAATTTTCGCTTGGCACGGCTGGCTTTATGGCGGTAGGCGCTTATGTAACCTCGTTGCTGATATTGCCTGTAGAAATGAAGGCAAAGGTATTCTACATACAGCCCATCGTCCCCTGGCTTGAGAACGTCCACTGGCAAGGCGGATTTGGCTTCTTTGCGGCACTGCTTGCAGCGGGCGCTGTTACCGCGCTGATCGCTTTTTTAATCGGTTTTCCCGTACTGCGCTTAAAGGGCGATTACCTGGCCATCGCTACCCTTGGGTTTTCCGAAATTATTCGTATCGTCTTTACAAATACACAGTCGCTTACAAATGGTTCCACCGGCATAAAGGGCGTACCAAACACGGCCAATTTGTGGTGGACGTTTGGCTTTATGGCGTTCTTCATCGTATTCATGGTGCGCCTTATGAAAACCAGTTACGGGCGGGCTTTGAAATGCATCCGCGATGATGAGGTCGCCGCGGAAAGCATGGGCGTTTCGCTTTTCCGGCACAAGATGCTCTCCTTCGTCATATCCGGCTTTATGGCCGGGGTTGGCGGCGGCCTGATGGCCAGCGTGCTTGGCGCCATTACGCCGTTGCTGTTCCGCTTTATCCTCGCGTATGACATACTCCTCATCGTGGTGCTTGGCGGCATGGGCAGCATTACGGGCTCTATCGTGGGCGCCTTTCTTATCACCATCGCCAAAGAATGGCTGCGTTTTATGGATGCCGGCTTTGACTTTGGTTTCGTGCAGATCCCGCCTATCGCCGGTTTGCGCATGGTGATGTTCTCGCTGCTGCTTATGCTGGTTATCTTGTTTTACCGGCGTGGCATATTTGGCAACAATGAATTTTCCTGGGAGGGGCTGTTCCGCCTGTTTCGCCCCAAAAAGCGGAAGGAGGCAGGCAAATGAGCGCACAACAAACAACCAATGCTTCCGGCGCCTATGCAGCCGCTTTTTCGAACGAACCCGCCGACTATGTGCTGCAAACGTCCGGCTTAACCATGCGCTTTGGCGGCGTGACCGCTGTGCAGGACTTGAACCTATCCATCGCTCCTAACGAGATTGTGGCCGTTATCGGGCCAAATGGCGCTGGCAAAACCACGGCTTTCAACATGATTACCGGCGTTTACAAGCCCACTGAGGGGCAGGTTTTTTTGGACGCCAAGGGCCGCAAAACAAACATCACCGCCATGCGCCCCGATCATATCGTTGGCCTGGGCATAGCCCGTACATTCCAGAACATCCGCCTGTTTAAAGAGCAAAGCGTGCTGGATAACGTTTTGATCGCCAACCATGTGCGGCTGAAGAACGGCTTTTTCTCCGCCATGGCCGGGTATCCGTACTACCACAAATCTGAAAAAGAGATGCTTGCGCGTTCTTTGCTTTTGCTCGAACAGGTCGGTTTACACGAGCACGCGCACGAAATGGCTACAAGCCTGCCTTACGGCTTGCAGCGCCGCCTTGAAATCGCGCGCGCGCTTGCCACACAGCCCACGCTGCTGCTGCTGGATGAACCCGCCGCGGGCATGAACCCGAAAGAAACCGAAGACCTCACGCAGTTTGTGGCGGAAATTCGCAATAAATTCCATCTTACCATCCTGCTTATTGAACATCACATGCAGATCGTTATGGATATTTCCGACCGCATCTACGTGCTGGACTATGGCAAGACGATTGCTACAGGCAGCCCAAGTGAAATTCAGGATAACCCGGACGTTATCACTGCCTATCTGGGGGTGGATGAAGAATGAGCCTGCTAAAAATCGAAGATTTAAAAGTAAAATACGGCGGCATTGAAGCGCTGAAGGGCATCTCCTTCAAAGTGGAAGAGGGCGAAATCGTCACGCTGATCGGCGCGAACGGAGCCGGCAAATCCACCACACTGCGCGCCATCATGAACCTTGTGCCCGCGCATGCGGGCAGCATAGAATACATGGACGCGCGCATCAACAACATGGAAACCCAGCAAGTTGTAAGCCGCGGCATTACGCTTGTGCCCGAGGGGCGGCGCGTCTTCCCTAACCTCACTGTACTTGAAAACTTAAAAATCGGCGCATACTTACGCAAGGATGAAAAATCCATACAGCCCGATATCGAACACGTGTATTCCCTCTTTCCCCGCCTGCAGGAGCGCCACTGGCAGATGGCCGGTACGCTTTCGGGCGGAGAGCAGCAGATGCTTGCCGTTGGCCGCGCACTGATGGCCAAACCGAAGCTGATTATGATGGATGAGCCGTCTTTGGGCCTCGCGCCGCTCGTTGTGCGGGATATTTTCGATATTATCCGCCGCGTTAACGACGAAGGCGTCACTGTGCTCTTGATCGAGCAAAATGCCAACGCAGCGTTAAAAATCGCGCATCGCGGATATGTGTTGGAGACCGGCCGCATCACTATGTCCGACACGGGCACGGCGCTTTTAAACGACGAACGCGTAAAACAAGCGTACCTTGGCACCACAAAGAAATAAAACAGGCACAATCAGGTTACACTAAAACCCGGCAAACATTGCCGGGTTTTGTTTTTACGCCCGTGTGGCGCAAGGCAATATTCTTACTGACGCGAAAGCATTATTTTATTGGCCCGCATATTTGCGGAATTAGTTTTTGGGAGGCGTACTATTGGAAAACATTCGAACAGATCTGGCGCGAGAAGCGCGTGAAATAAACCCGCTGATACCCGGCGTTTCAGAAGACGAAAAAACGTTCCCCGACGCGCATGTTTCACGCATTACGATCGAGATGGAATCCGCCGCGCGCCGACTGGGCAAGCCCATCGGCCAATACATCACGATAGAAGCGCCCAAATTGACTCAGCGCGATACGCAAACCTTCCACGCGGTCAGCCAAATCCTTTCTGACGAACTGGACTTTTTACTGCCGGAAGAAACCGGCAGCGGCTCCGTTCTTGTCGTCGGCCTTGGCAACCGCTACATTACGCCCGACGCGCTTGGCCCTCGCGTCGTGGAACACACGTTTGTCACTCGGCATATTACGCAGCATCTACCGGACATCATCGGCGAACCCATGCGCGCTGTCGCCGCCGTCGCCCCCGGTGTGCTGGGCACCACCGGCGTGGAAACGCTGGAGATGCTGCGCGGACTCGTGGAACGCGTGCAGCCTTCGGTCGTCATTGCCATCGACGCCCTCGCTTCCCGCCGCTCCGGCCGCATCAACACCACCATACAATTGACCGACACAGGCATACACCCCGGATCCGGCGTAGGCAACAACGGCCGTCTTGGCCTTACCCCCGAAAGCCTTGGCGTGCCTGTCATCGCCATCGGCGTGCCCACCGTCGTTCTGGCTTCTACCATATCACAGGATACCGTTTCGCTCATCGTGGAACAAACGGGGCTATACGCTGAAAAGGATCGCATGATGCGCCTTGCCGAGCAAGTGCTGCAGGAAGAATTTGGCCCCATGATCGTCACGCCTAAGGAAATCGATACCATCGTGGCCGACATGGCGGGTATATTAGCGGAGGGAATCAACCTTTGCCTGCACAGGCGGTATTATGAAAAGGTTGAGGAGCTGATGGCATAACGCTTTGCCATACACCGGGACGGCTATGCCTGAGCCTGAATATTTGATGAAGGAAGCACTTTGATATGCTATACTAAAAGCAACCATCCCTTAAGGAGGAACCTATGAAACGGATTCGCATTTGTGTCCTTGTATTGCTTTTAGCCCTTTTCTGCTGCGCGTGCAAAGTAAAAGCGCCCGCCGCGCCGGAAACGGCAGAGCCTGCCGTCGGCCAGAATATCACCGCGCCCTTCCAGCTGAACAGCTTTATCACGGCGCAGTCGGATCAACAACAATATAGCGCCATCAGCATCAACGTATTTTCCGATACCTGGACCCGCGGCGAAGCGCCTACCGCCATTATCGCCGCAAACGACGAGGAGCGCGCCGTTATTATGGACGCTTTGGGCGACGCCTTTATCGGCAATTACACCGGCGATAAAACGGGCTTGACCGTAGACGTACTCATTGGCATCGACCAGCCCGTTTCCATTTGTTTTACCGATACGTCGCTTATCGTGATAGAGCCTAACGCACAAGGCGACCCCTTTTACTACGAAGCGACCTTCGACGTATATCCCGAATTTGGCGAACTGCGCGAATACATCGGCGAACTGCGCCTTGCCTGAATTTATTGACCGCCCACTCCCCCAAACAACACGCTTTTACCCGCATAATATTACATAAAAACCGCCGCATAGTCCCGCCCGACCATGCATACGCTTTAGCATGGACAGGATGTGGACAAAGCAAAAGAAACATAAGAAAAAGCAAAAGCACGGCCGAAAGCCAGTGTCTGAAAGCACTATTCGTATTTGCAGCATTGCCATACTCGTTTTGTGCATCACGGCGCTTGCGTTGCTTTCGGAGGGCTCTGCCGGGCGGCGGGCTTTGCTTTTCGCCCTACCCGCCACCATCGCCATACCTGAACCGGCAACGCCGGAGGCCGTTTTGCCTCTGACCATATTACGCGTGGACGTGGACGAAGGCGTCAGCGAAGATATGCGCATCGAAGTACTTACGCCCCGCGCCCCCGCTACCACGAACCTGGGCGGGCCCGAGCCGCGCATATTGATTTACCACACGCATGCCACCGAAGCCTACGAGCAAACCGACGGCTATCGCTACGAACCCAGCGGCGACTGGCGCACGCACGAACAGGACAAAAACATCGTGGCGGTCGGTGAGCAGCTTGCAAAACTTCTGCGCGAAGAATATGGCTTTAATGTATTGCACGATACCACCGACCATGAGCCGCCCAAGCTTTCCACGGCTTATTCACGCTCAGAAGCTACCATGAAAGCATACAAGGCGAAATACCCTTCGCTCACCCTGTTTATCGACGTACACCGCGATGCCGGTAAGCAACACCTGTATACGGTGGTGGACGGCAAAAAAGTAGCGCGCATGATGTTTGTCGTCGGCACCGGCGAAGGCGCTACCGGCACGGGCTATAAAGAAATGCCCGACTTTGAAAGCAATTACGCGCTGGCGCTCGATATCACAAATCGGCTTGCCGCCGTGCATGAAGACTTGATGCGCAATATTCGCATTAAGACCGGCCGCTATAACCAGCATGTTTCCAACCAGTGCCTGCTCGTGGAGATGGGCGACAACAGCAATACCATGGACGAAGTGCTGAACGCCGTTCCTTATCTTGCCCGCGCCATCGCGGAAAGCGCGCAAGGCGCCGCCCCTTCCTCGCCGCCCGCAAATACCGCGCCTCCCACGCTTTGGGCTCCTTTGAGCTAGCTTCTCCGACTTTTGAATATTTTTGCCGCCTTTTGCAGGCGGCATCAGGCCGTCGAAAAACTCTGTTTTTCGACGGGTTACAGCATTTTACCTCTCACCCTTCGGGCTCGCGGGCGGCAAAATGCCCAAGGTGTGGGCTGCGAACGCACATATCGTCCTTGGCACGGATTGAAAGCTTCCTCTTAAGAACCTTTTTTGACAGTCTGTTGCCGCCTTTTGCATGCGGCATTTTTTTGCTTTTCAAAAAGTACCTCCTGTTTTCTTGTCCCGGCATTCCCCTGCCCTCTTTCCTGTGTTATACTATATCATTAGAAATGTGGCCATTCCTTTGGCCGGAGGTATCGTATGAACGTGTTCGGTTTGCTCACTTACGTCTGCATCCAGGGAATCACGCCCGGACCCAGCAATTTCATGTCGTTCTACAGCTCGGCCACCTATGGTATCCGCGGCGCGAAAGGGTATCTTTTTGGCACCTGCGCCGGCTTCTTTGTGAAGATGTTGCTTTGCGGGCTCCTAGACCTTACCCTTGCCGCCTACGTGCCCCAGCTTGTCCCCTATTTAAAATGGTTTGGCGCGGCTTATCTTGTATATTTGGCCTTGCATATTATTTGGCCGGACATCAAATCCCTGTTGGCAAAGCGCAAAGCCTCCGCCGATTCTGCCGCCGCCGTGCCTGCCGACGGCCAAGCCGACGTTGGCAGTACTGACGTTGGCAATACCGACACGCCCGTCCCCGCCAACGATGCTTTGCCCACACAGGGAATCACCACTAAATTTTCCGGCGGCATCTTGTTGCAGGTTATGAATATCAAAAGCTGGCTCATGGGGCTTACTCTGTATTCCGTATATATCATTCCGTATTCCACAAATGTGGGCCCGATATTCTTTTGGACCGTGATCGTATTGTTTATCATGATACTATGCACCCTTACCTGGGCAAGCTTTGGCAATGCCATCAAGCGCATTTACGCCACCTACCGGCTGCCGTTTGATATCGTGATGACGCTGCTGCTGCTATATTCCGCTGTAACGGCGGCACTGTAGTTCTTCTATTCTTTGCGAATGAAAAAACCGGCGGCGCCTTGGCGCGGCCGGTTTTGTTTTCTATCCGATCATGCTGTTTCTTATGCCAGCGGCTTGAGTTTCGCGCCCTGCTTTGTGTCCTCAACGGCATAGCCCATTTCTTTGAGCGCGTCGCGCATGGCATCCGCTTTTGCCCAATCCTTTGACGCGCGCGCTTCCTGCCGCTGCTCTAACAAACGCAATGCTTCTTCTGGGAAGCCCTCTTCTTTTTTATTGCATAGCAGCCCCAACACGCCCGTCAGCTCGCTAAACAACTTTCTCGCCTCATCTATAGATTGCCTGCTGCGCGGCTCACTTATGAATGTGTTGCAGGCGCGCGCCATCTCAAATAAAGCTCCCAACGCATCGGCTGTATTCAGATCGTCGTCCATGGCACTGCAGAATCGAACACGGTATTCTTCCAGTTCCTTTTTAAACGCCGCTTCCCCTTCACTGGCCGCCTCCGCCACCGGCGCTTCCGCCAGCCGCTCGCCCGCCGTGCGCAGCCGCGCCAAAGCCGCCACCGACTGCTCCATGAGATCACGCGAGAAATTTACGGGATTGCGGTAATGCGCGCCCAACATGAACAAGCGCACCGCTTCCAGGTCGTATTCCGCCGCGATATCGCGCACTGTAAAGAAATTGCCCAGGCTTTTCGACATCTTTTCGTTGTTGATATTGATGTAGCCGTTATGCATCCAGTATTTCGCAAAGGGTTTACCCGTAGCCGCCTCGCTCTGCGCTATCTCGTTTTCATGGTGCGGGAATATCAGATCCTGGCCGCCCGCGTGGATGTCGAATGTCTCGCCCAGCAGATTCATGCTCATGGCCGAACATTCGATGTGCCAGCCCGGCCGTCCCATGCCCCAGGGGCTTTCCCAAGCGGGCTCGCCGGGTTTTTGTGCCTTCCACAGCGCAAAATCCAAAGGATCGCGCTTTTGTTCCGTCGGGTCGATACGCGCGCCGCTCTCTAAATCGTCTATGCTTTGGCCGGACAGCTTGCCATACCCTGGAAAACTGCGCACGGCAAAATAGACGTCGCCCTCATCCGTGGCATACGCGTGCCCTTTTTGGATGAGCGCTTCCGTAAGCGACACGATATCGCCGATATGTTCCGTGGCGCGCGGATTGTGCGTGGCCCGCTCTATGCCCAGCGCATCCGCATCGGTGTAGTATTCTTTTATGAAACGCTCGCTGAGTTCGCGCACAGTGATGCCCTCTTCGTTTGCGCGGCGAATCATCTTGTCGTCTATGTCGGTGAAGTTTTGTACAAACGTTACCTTGAAGCCCTGATATTCAAGGTATCTGCGCAAGGTATCGAACACGATGAACGGCCTTGCATTGCCTATGTGAAAGAAATTATACACGGTTGGCCCGCAAGCGTATATGCTGACCTGCCCCGGATTGACCGGCTCAAGTTTTTCTTTTTTACGGGTCATGGTGTTATAAATGAACATTGTTTTCCTCCATGATTGAAATTCGCCGGCGACTGCTTGAGGCAATGCAATATATTCCAAAAACCCGCTTTGCATACGCGATTTTTCGCTGGCATGCCTGCTCGCTTATCTGCATAGTAGTGTATTGCGCGCTCCTTTGTCAAGCGTTTGTGTTTGCCGCCCGAGCGTTTATATGATATAATCCATTTGAAAATCAAAGTTATTTGTTTATGGTGTGGAGCGCTGAAATGTTTACTTTCTGCCTTACGCATCTGGAAAGGATTGGTTTTATGTATCCATTCGCTCGCGACTTTCGCGCCTATGCGCGCGACCGCCTTCGTGGTTTCTGGGGTGTCCCGCTCGCGGTTTGTCTCGTCGCTTCCGCCATTCTTACCGCTTGCGCCTTCATTCCTTTTCTTGGCTCGATTGGTTCGGTGCTGCTTGTCGGCGCTTTTGAACTGGGCCTGTGCACATTTTTCTGCCGCCTTGTTTTAGGCGAGCGCCCCTTGTTTGCCTCGCTGTTTGATAAATTCGAAATTTTCTTAAAGGCCTGCGGCCTATACCTGTTCATGGGATTGTTCATATTTCTTTGGTCGCTGCTGCTTTGGGTGCCCGGCATCATTGCAGCATACCGCTATGCCATGGCCCCGTACCTCATGGCCGAATACCCCACTATGGGCATTCGGGAGGCCATGGACCGCTCCAAACAAATGATGGATGGGCACAAAGGCCGCCTGTTCTGCCTGCATTTAAGCTTTATCGGCTGGTTCATGCTCTCCTCCCTGACGTTTGGCATACTCCTGCTTTGGATCATGCCCTACTATGCCACAGCGGAAGCCGCGTTCTATATGAACTTGACCGGACGCATTATGCAGCCCGTTTCTCAACCCAACCAAGCGGCTGAGCCACAAAACCAGTAACACACTTTCCTATCCATATGGGGCTGCCGCGCCAGCGGCAAAATGCCCAAGGTGTGGGCTGCGGACGCACATGTCGTCCTTGCCCACGGATTGAAAGCTTTCTGTAAAGAACCTTTTTTGACAGTTTGGGATGCCGCGACAGCGGCATCCCTTTTTACTGTGAATCGCGCCAGGGCAGCGGCCCCAAAAAGCCACATATGAAAGGGGCCGTCGTGTGACAGCCCCTAAGTTATTCGAAATGCCCCGGCCTTTGAGCATGCGCTCTTAGCGAACGCGGCGGAGGCTTGAGCAGCGCCTGTATGCATGTGCGCGCTGTGTTCAGTGCAGCACTTTTGACAGAAATTCCCGCAACCGCGGGTTTTGCGGATTTTCGAAAAACGCGGTTGGCTCGTTTTCTTCCAGCACGATGCCCTCATTCATGAACAGGCAGCGCGTGCCAACCTCCCGGGCAAAGCCCATTTCATGCGTGACTACCACCATCGTCATGCCCTCGTGCGCGAGCTCCTTCATGACCTCCAGCACTTCGCCGACCATCTCCGGATCCAGCGCGGACGTCGGTTCGTCAAACAGCATGACGTCGGGATTCATGGCCAGCGCGCGCACAATCGCCACGCGCTGCTGCTGCCCGCCCGAAAGCTTACTTGGGTATTCTTCCGCTTTATCGCTTAAACCAATGCGCGCCAGCAAACGCGCGGCGTTGGCGTTCGCCTCTTCTTTTTGCATAAGGCCCAGTTTGACGGGCGCCAACGTGATGTTTTCTCGAATCGTTTTATGCGGAAATAAATTGAACTGCTGAAATACCATGCCCATCTTCTGACGCAGCTTGTCTATGTTCGCGCCTTTTTTGTTGATTTGCTGACCCTCAAACCAGATTTCGCCCGATGTGGGTACCTCCAGCAGATTCAGGCAACGCAAAAACGTACTTTTGCCGCAGCCGGAAGGCCCGACAATAACGACTTTTTCGCCTTTGCCAATCTCTAAAGAAATGCCGTTGAGCGCCTTTATTTCTTGGTTTTCGCCGAAATGTTTTGTAATGTCTTTAACGCTTATCACTTTTTGCGAGCCTCCTTTCTAATTTGCGCAGGCCCCATGTGAGCGCCATGACCACCAGAAAATACACAACCGCGATCACCAGCAAAGGTACAGGGCTGTAGGTACGTGTACGTATCAACTGTGCCTGGTATGTTAAGTCCGCCACTGCGGCATACGCCACGATGGCCGTTTCTTTTAGCAGCGTAATCGCTTCGTTTGCCAGCGCGGGCAATATGTTTTTGACGGCCTGCGGCATGACGATGTAACCCATGGTTTGGTTATTTGTTAAGCCAAGGCTGCGGCCTGCTTCCGTTTGCCCAATATTGACTGCAAGTATGCCCGCGCGCACGATTTCCGCAACGTATGCGCCCGAATTGATGCCCAGCGCCAACGCCGCCACAGGGATGGTTTTTGTCATGTCCGGAATGAATATGACATACACGAAAATAAGTATTTGCACCATCAAAGGCGTGCCACGGATGACCGCGAGATATGCGTCGCACAGCCATTCCAGCGGGCGCAATGCCCGTATATGGCGCGCGTATACCTTGCAAACCGCCACAAGCGTGCCAAGTACAATGCCGATCACCGCGGCAAGGACGGTTAAAAGCAACGTGCTCTTTAACCCGCCCAGATATAATAAATAGCGGTCGTTTAATATGATGTTGTCGTATAATTGCTGACCAAAATTATTCCACATGCTCTTTCCCCTTTTGAAAGCTGCGTACAGAGAAAGCGGGGAGACGCAAACTCTTTAAAAAACAGAAACAGCCCAACCCGAAGCGCGCGCTCCGGATTGGGCGTATAGAACGTTTAGTTGCCTGCCGACAATGCCTGATGCTTTTCCAGCGCTGCGGCCAGGGAACCGTCATCGATCATTTTTTGGAGCACTTTGTCGATCACTTCTTTTAGATCGGCATTGTCCTTGGAAATGGCGATGGCGTATTGTTCTGTTGTCAGCGGTTCTTCAAGCACTTTCAAACCCGTGCCCGCCTGCGCAATCTGCGCGGCCGGCATGGCGTCGATAACCACGGCGTCGAGCTGGCCGTTTTGCAGTGCAAGACCCGCGTCCGGACCTGTCTTGAAGCGCTGTACATTTGCGTTTTCCACTTCATCGCTTACGTAGATTTCGCCGGTCGTTCCCATTTGCGTGCCGATCGTTTTGCCCGCAAGATCAGCGGAGGATTTGATTTCGCTATTTTCGCTCACGATGATCATTTGGGCGGTGTCAACGTAGTTGATGGAAAAATCCACGCTTAGGCGGCGCTCGTCATTTGCCGTGATCCCCGCGGCGCCGATATCCCCTTGCCCGGATTGCACGGCGGGTATGATGCCGTCGAAGTCCATGTCGACCACTTCCAGCGTTACGCCCAATTCATCCGCTATCGCCTGCGCGATGTCTACGTCTACACCTGCCGGTTTGTTATCTGCGCCCAAGTATTCAAACGGAGCAAACGCCGCGTTTGTCAACATGACAAACTTGCCGGCTTTTTTGATGGCTTCCACTTTGCCGGCCTTTTTAGAGCAGGCCGTAAACAGCGAAACGAGCATGCATACCGCCAGCAATAAAGCTATTGTTTTTTTGAAATTCTTCATTTTCTGTACCTCGTAAATTTTATATGCATAATTATACTACAAAAAATTAAAATATCAAGGCTTTAATCAAAATAAATTGCATTAAATTTATATTTATGCAATAATGCCGACAAAAAAGCGCCACCAACCGAAGGATTTGCTAAAATTGAAGGCGGCGCAAGGCAATGCCCACACCGCCCTCTTCATTCTTATGAACCGGCCCGTTTACAGCGTAAATATACGGCGAATATGTTCCACGATCTCTTCGCCTATGCGTTGCTGGCCCTCGACTGTGGAGCCGCCCACATGCGGGGTCATGCTGACTTTTGGATGCCGCATCAAACGTTCATCTTTACACGGTTCTTCTGCATATACATCCACACCATACCCGCGCAGGGCGCCGGAATCCAGCGCGTCCAGCACGGCGGCACAATCTACCATATTGCCGCGGCCTGTGTTGATGAGTATCGCGCCGGGCTTCATCATGGCGATATGCGCCGCGTCCAATATAGCCGGCGCGCCCTTTGGCCCGGGCGTATGCAGCGATACATAATCGCTTTCGCGCAGCAGGTCATCTAATTCGCGGCGCTCATATGGCTCGTATTCCGGCTTGTGACCGCTGCGATTCGTATAAATCACGCGCATACCGAGGGCGCTTGCCCGCTTTGCCGTTTCCTGCGCTATCCGGCCGATTCCTATGAGACCCAGCGTCTTTCCGGCTATTTCCGTGCCTTTGTAGGCGTTTTTCTCCCACTGCCCCGCGCGCATCGTCACATTCGCAATGGCAATATAGCGTGCAATCGCAAACATATGCCCGATTGCCAGCTCCGCTACCGAAGCGGACGACGCGTTTGGCGTGTTGCATACTTCTATGCCGTGCTGCAGCGCGCACGCCACGTCGATATTATCCACCCCGACTCCGCCGCGTATGACGACCTTTAGCCTGCCCGCTTCCGCCGCGCTTTCTATGACCGGCTCCCGCACTTTTGTGGCTGAACGCACTACAAGCGCGTCGAAATTCTTTACTTGCTCTTTTAGATCATCCACTTCATAAAATTGTTGCACAACTTCGCAGCCAAGCGCCTCCATCGCCCGTACAGCGCTTTTATCCATGCCGTCGCTCGCCAATATACGTAACATATTATTTCTCCCTAATTAATAATTTTTTTTTGTGCTTCAGAAAAATTTGCAACGGTTTGGGTGTAAAATAGGCCGACGGTATTCTTTTTTAGAGAATGCCCGCCGGCCCGATGCTTATCCTTCGAATTTGTTCATGAAGGAAACCAATTTTACCACGCCTTCGATGGGCATGGCGTTGTAGATGGATGCGCGCATGCCGCCCACTGAGCGGTGGCCCTTCAGGTTGGACATGCCGTTGGCTGTCGCTTCTTTTACGAATTTGTCGTTTACTTCGTCGCTTTCGGCGCGGAATGTTACGTTCATAAGCGAACGGCTTTCCGGGCTGACGGGATTCTTGAACACAGCGCTCTTGTCGAGATAGTCGTACAAAATAGCCGCCTTTTTCTGGTTGTGCGCCTGCATGGCCGTTAATCCGCCCATGCCCTTTATCCAGTCAAGCACGAGTTTGCAGGCATAAATGGAGTAACAGGGCGGCGTGTTGTACATGGAGTCATTTTCCGCCATAATGGCATAATTGCACATGGTGGGAACGAACGCGGGCAAATCCTTGCGCAGCAGGTCTTCACGCGCAATAACGACCGTAAGCCCCGCCGGAGCCATATTCTTTTGCGCGCCCGCATATAAGAGGCCGAATTTGGAGACATCGATGGGTTCAGAGAGTATGCAGCTGGAAAGATCCGCCACGAGCGGAACGTCTCCCGTATCGGGAATATAGTTGTATCTTGTGCCGAATATGGTGTTGTTGAAGCAAATATGGACGTAATCCGCGTCTTTTCTGAGATCCAGCTCCTGCTGCTGAGGAATACGGGAGAATGTGACCGACTTTGTCGTGGCCGCCAGATGGATATCGCCGTACTTCTGCGCTTCTTCGTAGGCCTTGCCGGAAAACTGGCCGGTTACGATATAATCCGCTTTGCCCGTTTTAAGAAGATTCATGGGCACCATGGCAAATTGCAGCGACGCGCCGCCCTGCAGAAACATCACTTTATAGTTGTTTGGGATGCCCATCACCTCACGCAACATGGCTTCCGCCTGCCCGATGATTTCTTCGTATACCTTGCTTCTGTGACTCATTTCCATTACGCTCATGCCGGAGCCATGGTAGTTGAGCATGTCATCCCGTGCCACTTCGAGCACCTTTTCCGGCAGCATGGACGGGCCCGCCGAAAAATTGTAAATGCGATCGTATGCCATAACCTTACACTCCTTTTTTTCTTTTGCGGTAAATTTTCTACCGTTCTTCTCTAAAGTAATTTGTGCCGCATGACCTCGGCTGCGAGCGTTCTCTGCTTTGGCGCACGCTCGCGAATATCAGCACGAGCACTGTTGCCAGAAATGGCACTACATTGTATGCCTGCGCCGGCACATTTTGCAGCGGCATGTAGTAGCGCAATACGGATAATCCGCCAAACACCAGCGCGCCCAATAATGCCCTGCCCGGACTCCACGCCGCAAATATGACCAGCGCCACGGCTATCCAGCCCTGCCCGCCTACGCAGCTATACACCCATGTGCCCGACGAACGTACCATGGAAATATACATGCCGCCAAGCCCGCAAATACCGCCGCCGATGCATGTGGCGAGATATTTGTAGCGCGCAACATTGATGCCCGCCGCATCCGCTGTGGCCGGGCTTTCGCCCACAGCCCGCAAATTAAGCCCCACGCGCGTTTTGTTTAGGAACCATGTCAGCGCAACCGCCAGTATGATTGCCAGGTATACCATGAAATCCTGTTTGAACAGCAGATCGCCCAATATCGGTATATCGCTCAAGCCGGGGATGTTTATGCTGCTGAAAGCCTTTTTTGTAGCCTCGGATACTGTGGCGTAGCCGCCTGCCTTGATGCCCAGCAGCTCGCCAAAGAAATTGCCGATGCCTGTGCCGAATATGGTCAGCGTGAGACCCGTGACGTTTTGATTGGCCCGCAGGGATACCGTGAGCAGGCTGTAAATCAGCCCACCCAGCGCGCCCGCGAGAAAACCGCACATAACCGCCAGCAGCGCCGAAACGAAGCCACTCGCCCCCGCCCCGGCCGCCAGCTCATACAGGAACGATGCGGATATGCCCGCCACCGCGCCCATGTACATCATTCCCTCTACGCCAAGGTTCAGGTTACCGGATTTTTCCGTGAGTATCTCGCCAAGCGTACCGTACAGCAGCGGTGTCGCCGCCAATATCGCCGCCTTCAGAAAAACCACGATGGTATTCAATAAGCCCGCTTCAGCCATTTGCACGCTCCTTTCCGCCACGGAACACAAGCCGGTAGTTCAAGAAAAACTCGCAGCCCAACATGAAGAACAGAATAAGCCCAGTTAATAACTCCGCCGCGGAAGCAGGAATTTTAAATGTGGTTTGTATGGCGTTGCTGCCCCTTTGCAGCATGGCAATAAACAGGGATACGACGACCATTACAAAAGGATTGAGCTTACTCAGCCAGGCCACCGTAATCGCCGTAAAACCAATGCCGCCTGCCGTAGATTCGGACAATGTGTAATTTGCGCCGCTCACCGTGATAAAGCCTACAAGCCCGCATATAGCGCCCGAAAGAAACATGGTGCGCAAGAACACCTTGCCGACATTGATGCCCGCGTACCGCGCCGTGGGAATGCTTTCTCCAACGACGGATATTTCGTAACCCTGCTTGCTCTTTTTAAGATACAGATATACGACAACGACCAGAATGATGGCGATAACCCAGCCGATGTGTACGCCAAACAGCCGTGGTAGCCGCGCCGAACTTTCAAACATGGCGATCTTGGGGAAGCCGCGCTGCTTTGGGTCGCGCCATGGCCCATATTGGAAATAGCGCACAACCTCCAGCGCGATATAGTTGAGCATGAGCGTGAAAAGCGTTTCGTTCGTATTCCACTTTGCTTTGAATATGGCCGGCAACAGCCCCCAAAGCCCGCCGAACACTATGCTCGTAAGCGCCATGAGGCACAACAGCAGCACATGCGGCAGCCCCGCCTGAAACAGCGCAAAATAACTGCACGCGAGCGCGCCAATTAATATTTGGCCTTCGGCGCCGATATTCCAAAACCGCATTTTGAACGCCAGCCCTATGCCAAGCCCCGTCATCAGCAACGGCACCGCTATACGGATGGTTTCCTGCAGCACGAGCGTGCTGCCCAGCGAACCCGCCACCATGTCACGGTATACCTGAAACGGATTATGGCCCAGCGCCAGTATGAGTATGCCGCCCACCAGCAGCGCCGCCAGCAACGCCACCGCCCGCACGAGATAGTTTAACTTGGCGGAAACATTTTCCCGCTTTACGATACGCATGAACGGTTCGCCGCGCGCCGCGCCTTTTTCCGCCTGTATGCTCATCCGTTCACCTCCCGCTGCGCTTCCTTTTTGTGCCTATGCCGCGCCATTGCCTCTTCCCGCGCGGCTTCAGAATCGTATTCGCCGCTGATGTGCGTCATCATCAGGCCGATTTCTTCTTTTGTGGTTTTTCGCGCGTCCACCAGCCCGCTTACCTTGCCGCCGCACAGCACCAGAATACGGTCGCACAGCTCGAGCAGCACGTCCAGATCTTCGCCTACAAACAACACCGCGACGCCCTTTTTCTTTTGTGCGTTCAGCAAGTCGTACACCGTGTAAGACGAATTGATGTCCAAACCGCGCACGGGGTACGCCACCACCAGCACAGCCGGATCGCTCTCTATTTCGCGGCCCAAAAGGACCTTTTGCACATTACCGCCGGAAAGCCTGCGTACAGGTGTGCCCGTACCCGGCGTGACAATTTCCAGCCGCTTAATTAAATCCTCCGCCGTGGCTTTGGGCGTCTTTCTGTCTACGAAAACGCTCTTGCCGGCACGGTAGCTTTTCAGCATCATGTTGTCGACCATATCGAGGCTAGCCACAAGCCCCATGCCCAACCGGTCTTCCGGAACGAAGCCCGTGCGGATGCCCAACTTCATGATTTCTACCGGGCTGCGGTTGGCCAGCTGCTCGCTTCTGCCCTTTTCTATATAGGCGATGCTGCCCGTTTCTACATGGCGCAGCCCCATAAGCGCCTCGCACAGCTCTTTTTGGCCACTGCCCGCGATACCTGCCACGCCTAAAATTTCGCCCGACAGCAATGTGAAAGACACTTCATCCAGCACAGGACGGTTTTCCTCGTTTTTGCAGGTGAGAAGCTTGACTATGAGTCGTTCTTCTTGCTCTTCGTTTTGTTCCCGCGCTATTTTCAGGCTGACCGCGCGCCCTACCATGCCTTCGGTAAGCGATTGCACCGTGGCCTTGGCCGTATCGACGGTATCGATGTATTCGCCCTTGCGCAGTATGGTTACCCGGTCGGAAATGGCCAGTACTTCGTTTAGCTTGTGCGTGATGATGATGATGGATTTGCCGTCATTTTTCATGTTTCGCAGGATGGCGAACAGCTTGTCTGTTTCCTGCGGCGTCAATACGGCTGTCGGTTCGTCCAATATGAGATATTTGGCACCTCTGTACAGCACCTTTACGATTTCTACCGTTTGCTTTTCACTGACAGACATGTTGTATACTTTTTTATTCGGGTCGATCATGAACCCGTATTTATCGGAAATTTCTTTGATTTCTTTTGCTAATGCCCCTCTGTTTACCTGCACGCCGCCCGGCAAACCCAGCACAATGTTTTCCGCCGCCGTCAGCACATCCACCAGCTTAAAGTGCTGGTGAATCATGCCTATGCCCAAATCAAACGCGTCCTTTGGCGAACGGATGACTACCTCTTTGCCCCCCACAAATATTTGGCCGCTATCCGGAAAATAGATGCCGGAAAGCATGTTCATCAGCGTTGTCTTGCCGGATCCGTTTTCGCCCAGCAACGCCAAAATTTCGCCTTCGCGCACTTCCATGCAAACTTTGCTGTTTGCGCATACCGATCCAAAGTGCTTTGTTATGTTTTGCATGTGGATGGCATTCATCGACACCCGCTCCATAGCGTCACCCCTTCCCCCCTGTATACGTAACCTAAACGATAATCGCCGGAAAAATAGACGGCGCCGCCTGTACAGGCGGCGCCGCATGCCTATATTTACTTGATTTCTGTGATGCCCGCGATGATGGCGTTGAAGCTGGGCGCGGAGAATTCTTTGGATTCTTCGAATACGGAGCTGTCGTTTTCGAATGTGAACAACACTTCGCTGCCGTCCCAGTTTTTGATGACCGCGGGATTGCCCGCCGCGTCTTTAAGCGCGCCGGAGAAGATTTGCAGCTCGCCCGAAAGGATCTTCGCCTTGGCCGCGTCAATCGCTTCCTGGGTGCCAGGAGCCGCAATAGCCGTATTTAGCGGGGAAAGATATGCCGCGCCGGTATCCAGGCCTTCGCCCCAGTCCATGGCGATGGGTTGGCCGTCCAACAGGCTCTGCACAGCATATGTCATGTAAATGCCCCAGTTGATACGCGCGGAAACCAGCGATGCTTTCGGCGCTGCAGGCGCCATGTCGTTGTTGTAGCCTACGTGGAACACGCCCGCGTCCTGCGCGGCGATAGCCGGTGTGACGCTGTCGGAATGCTGGGAGATCACGTCGCAACCGCGCTGGATTAAAGCTTCGGCTATTTCACGCTCTTTCTGCGCATCGCCCCATGTATCCGCATAGATAACATCCATGTAAACATCGGGGTTTACGCTCTTTGCGCCAAGATAGAAGGCCGTGAAGCCGCTGATGACTTCCGCGAACGGGAACGCTGCCACATAGCCCAAGTGGTTGTTTTCGGTTTTCAGGCCGGCAGCGATGCCTGCCAAATAACGCGCTTCGTGGATACGCGCGAAATAGTTATGCAGGTTGGGCAAGTTTTCGAAATGCGCATCGGAACCTGTCGCGTGGCAGAATTCAATTTCCGGATGAGCCTTTGCAGCTTCCACCGTGGCAGAGTTGTAGGAGAAGCTCGTCGTAAATATGATTTGGCAGCCCGCGGCGATAAGCTCATTGATGGCCGCTGTGGTAGCCGCCGCGTCGGTATCGGGGATGTTGAATTTGGGGATGTACTGTTCGTCCTTGAGACCGAGGTTTTTCAACATAAGCTTTGCGCCCTGATCGTGGTTATAGGTGTAGCCTTGGTCACCAACTTCCATGATATGAACAACGCCGATTTTGAGATCTTCTTTTGTGAGTTTGGCTGCGTCCCCAGCGGGCGCGGTATCGGCGGGCGGCGGTGTGGCCGGCGCCTGGGCTGCCGGCGCGGCTGAAGCTGCCGGTGCAGGGGCGGGCGACCCACTGGGTGCCGGTGTGCATGCCATCATACCAATGGCCAAAGCAAGTACCAGAAACAATGCGAGAAACTTTTTCATACTCTTCCTCCTATTCGTTGTGCTGTATAACATTCATCACCCGATTATCGGATGCGGCAACCGACAATTATTCGTTTTTATTATTTCCGAACATTATTGTTTATTATCTATTTATTATTCGTATTATATACCGCATATTACATCTTGTAAATAATGAATGCTACGAAATCCTCCCACTTCGTTCCAGCGCACCGATATCCGGCGGGCATTTAAAGGGTTCTCCCGCCGCCAGCATGGCGTTGTTTACGTCTTTCAGGCCGCTTCCTGTACAGATGACCGTGACACTTTCCATCGGGCTGATGATGCCTTTTTCTACCGCCCTTTTTACGCCCGCCGCCGCCGTGACGCCCGCGGGCTCACCAAATACGCCTTCGCTGCGTCCCAACAGCCGCATAGCGTCCAATATTTCTTCGTCGCTGACAGCGACCCACGCGCCGCCGCTTTCGCTAACCGCCCGCAACGCCTTTTGGGGATTGCGCGGAACGCCCACGGCTATGCTGTCGGCCAGCGTATTTTCCTCCGCCGGCGCCAGCTCCGCGTTTGCTTGCGCCGCCTCCACAAACGGGCAGCAACCCGTGGACTGTACGCCCAATATCTTTGGAATGCGGTCTATGAGACCCAGCTCGTAAAAATCGCGGAATCCGTTGTATACGCCGCCTATCGTGCAACCGTCCCCCACGGAAACCGCCACCCAATCGGTTGGCAGAAAGCAGAGCTGCTCCGCTATTTCAAGCGCCACTGTCTTTTTGCCCTCCGCCATAATGGGGTTGATGCCCGCGTTGCGGTTGTAAAAGCCCCATTTTGCGATGGCGTCGCGCGAGAGTTCGAATGTTTGACGATAGTTGCCTTCTACGCTGATTACATTTGCTCCGAATATGAGCAGCTGCGCCACCTTCCCCTTGGGCGCGCGCTCCGGCACGAATATAACGGAATGCAAACCCATACGCGCTGCGTTGCCTGCCAGCGATGAAGCCGCGTTGCCCGTGGAGGAACAGGCTATTGTGCTGTAGCCCAGCTCCTTTGCACGCGCCACCGCCACCGCCGAAGCGCGGTCTTTTAAGGAGGCCGTCGGGTTTAGCCCATCGTCTTTGATGTACAGCGCTTTGATGCCCAGCTCTTTTTCCAACCGGTTGGAACGGTATAACGGCGTGTGCCCCACGCGCAAAAACAGCTCCCACCCGGCGCCTTCTATTGGAAGCAGCGAGCGATACCGCCACATGCTGTTCGTTCTGTCTGCCGCTAATGTTTCTCTGTTGCAGATTTTTTTGATTTCCGGATAATCGAACACAATGTCCAGTATGCCCGTATCCCCGCAATCCGTGCAAGTGAGCATGTCTACACCGGCATGTTCGAATTCTTTGCCGCACAACGTGCAGCGATAACCTAATACGTGCATAGCCCTGATCCCTTTCGCAAGTACAGAAAAATGAATGGTGCTTTTATCGAACACAATATAGCGAAATGCTTTGATTTATGCTTGCGATTGTTATTTCTTCCACGATGATACTATCATTTTACTATAAAGTGCCGCGTTTGTATAGCGTACATGCATAATTTATTTAAAATTTTTATGATCTAAAAAATATTTTTTTGTATATTGGGTTTGCCGTTTTTAAACCCCACAACATCACACGCAATTCTTAAGCGCTTCCAACAGCGGGAACAGCGTTTGCAACATTGCGCGGGCGTCCATGCCTTCACGCCTGTACACGGCGGAGACCACCTCGCCCGGCGTAAGCTGCAGTTGATACTCACTTGCCACCGCAAGCAATTTACCGCCGTCCGGCCTGGCCTGCGCATGGTAAATCAGCTTTGCATGGCCGGGCCCTACGCTCAAAGTAGCCACATGCGCCGCGGCGCAAAGCGCCTTAATGAGGGCGATATCCATGAGGTTTTGCGTTTCCGGCGGGATCTCGCCGTATCTGTCGAACAATTCTTCCTGCACGTCCATCATATTTGCGCCGTCCGTTATGAGCGCGATACGCTTATACATGGATAGGCGCTGCACTTCGCCGGGGATATATCCCTTGGGGATATTCGCATTGATCGGCACGTCTATGACCGGATCCAATTCCAATATGGGCGCTTCTTCGTTGCGGGCCTGCCGCACAGCGGAAGCCATCAGTTTGCAGTAGTATTCGTAGCCGATATCCGCGATATGGCCATGTTGCATGGCGCCAAGCAGGCTGCCCGCGCCGCGGATTTCCAGATCGCGCAGCGCGATCTCGCGGCCGGCGCCAAACTGCGCAAATTCTGTGAGCGCCGTCAAGCGTTTGTGCGCCACCTCTGAAATAGCGCGGTCACGTTCGAATGTGAAATACGCGTACCCCAGACGCGCCGTCCTCCCCACCCTGCCGCGCAGCTGATATAACTGCGAAAGGCCCATTTTATCCGCCTCGAGCACGAACAGCGTGTTTACATTGCCGATGTCCAATCCGTTTTCGATGATGGTGCTGCACAGCAGGATGTCATAGTGGCCGTTCAGGAAATCCATCATGACCTGTTCCAGCTGCGTTTCGGGCATTTGGCCATGCGCATACGCCACATTCGCATCCGGCAACAGCATGCGCAGCTTTTCAAGCATCCGTTCCATTTTGCTCACCTGGTTGTATACCACATAGCACTGGCCGCCGCGATTCAGTTCCTTGCGCAGCACATCGCGCAGCAGCGTATCGGAGTACTCCAGCACAAATGTTTCCACCGGAAAGCGGCCCTCCGGCGGCGTGTCTATTACGCTCATATCGCGAATGCCGATCATGGACATGTGCAGCGTGCGCGGAATGGGCGTGGCCGTCAACGTCAGCACATCGACATTCGCTTTTATCGCCTTGATCTGCTCCTTATGGCCCACGCCAAAGCGCTGTTCTTCGTCAATAATCAGCAGGCCGAGGTCGAGGAACTTCACTTCCTTGCCCAGCAGCGCGTGCGTGCCTATCACCACATCTACGCGCCCTTCAGCAAGCAGGCGCTTTGTTTCTTTTTGTTCCTGCGCGCTCTTAAAGCGCGAAAGCAGCGCCACGCGAACCGGGAAGCCCGCAAAGCGCGCGGAAAACGTATTGTAGTGCTGCTGGGCCAGAATGGTTGTCGGCACGAGCAGCGCCACCTGCTTGCTGTCCTGCACCGCCTTAAACGCGGCGCGGAGCGCCACTTCCGTCTTTCCATACCCTACGTCGCCGCACAGCAGGCGATCCATCACACGCGCGCTTTCCATGTCCCGCTTGATGTCCGCGATGGACTGCGCCTGATCCTGCGTTTCCTGATAGGGAAATTTTTCTTCCAGCTCGATTTGCCACTTGCTGTCCTTTGAAAAAGCAAAGCCCCTGCTGTTTTGCCTTTCGGCATACAGCTTTGCGAGATCGATGGCCAGCTCCTTTACCGCATGCCGCGCGCGGCTGACCTGCCTTTGCCACTCATTGCCGCCCAGCTTGGACAAGCGCGGCTCTTCTTCGCCCCCGATGTATTTTTGCACGCGATCCAATTGATCGGTCGGGATATACAGCCTGTCGCCGCCCGCATATTCCATCAGCAGATAGTCGCGCGTGTTGTCTTGCACCGTGAGCGCTTCCACGCCAATAAAATGGCCGATACCATGCGCTTCATGCACGATGTAATCGCCGCGCTTCAGCTCCGAAAACAGCAAGCGCGGTTTGGAACTGTGCTTTTTGCGGCTTTCCCGGCGCGTATGGCCAAACAACTCCGTTTCCGTAAGCACCGTGAGTTGCAACCCGGCATACGCCAGGCCGCGCGGCAAAGAGTCTTCAAGTATCAGTAACTCGCCGCGCGCCGGCTGGCGCTTTAATGCCTGCGCCAGCCCCGCCTCCAGCCCCATTTCCAGCAACTGCTGGTGTATTTGCTTTGCGTGCGCGCCCGCGTACAGCAACACGCTTCCCTGTGTGCCGCTATCCGTTTGAATGCTCATACGGATATCGCGCGCAAGCTCGGATATTTCGCCCGTATACCGCGGCGCGGGCCTTGCGTCAAACTGCACGGTATCCAGCGCGCGTATCCGCATATACGGACGCGCATACGATTGCAGCAACGCCGTGCGCGGTGTGCGCAGATTTTCAAGCAGCTCCGCCGCCGTCATTTGCAGGGCAACCTGCTCCGGAATGCCTTCACCGCGCGCCAGCATGGCCGCAACGCTGCCGTTAAACAGCCTTTCCGCGCTTTCCGCCGTCTCCTGCACCCTGTGCGGTTCTTCTACAAACAGCCAAACACCCCGCGGCAGATAGTCGAAAAGCGAATGCCGCTCTTCATACAACACCGGCAATAATATTTCCGCACCGGGGCAGGCGCGATTATCCGCAAATGCGGCCCGCTGCGCGTCAAAGCCCTTCGCGCCCTCCGTCGCCGCCAGCGCGCGCGCTTTTGCCGCCTGTTCTTGCGGCGCTTCCGTAGCGGGCGGCAGCAGCGCCTCGTCTATGTTGGATATGGAACGCTGCGTCTGTGCGTCATATACACTGAGGCGGTCCACCTCATCATCAAAAAACTCCGCCCGCACCGGCTGCTGCGCGTGCGGCGGGTATATATCGAGAATATCGCCGCGCAACGAGGCCTGGCCCGGCCCTTCCACCAAGTCGACCGGCTCATACCCCGCCTCGCACAGCGCAAAAAAGAGCTCTCGCGGCGGAATCGTATCACCACGCCGCAACGTATGTACCGCCCGCCGCAAAACATCCGGCGGCGCAAGCAGCTGCAGCAGCGCCTCTGGCGACGCCACCAGCCCGACGCTTTCGCCCAGCGCCAGCCGCACCAGCGTCGCTATGCGCGTTTTTGCGTGCTCTCCCGACGCGGCATACGCGTTTACCAGCGGCATTTCGCGCGGCGGCAACAAGGCGACATGGTCGCCCATCGCACGCGCTTGCGCGTATAATTCCTCTGCCGCTTGCTCGTTTGCCGCCAGCAGCAGCCCGCTTCTGCCCCGCGTCAGCGCCGCAAACACATGCGCGCGCTGCGCATCCGGCAGGCCAAGCGCCGCCACAGGCCCCTTTCCTTCCGAAAGCAGCTCCTGCAGACGATTGTATTCCGGTAAATCTTTTAGTATATCGAGTAAAGGATTTGGGTTCATTCAGGCTCCGCTTCCGTTTTTTTGTTTTTCTTGTTATATCGCGCCTGCGCCTCGTTCAACGCGCCGTTTACGATCAATAATACCGCCTCCGCCGCGTCTTCATACGCGGCCGCTAATAGTTCCTGCTCCTCTTTGCCCGGCTTTGCCAGCACATGCGCCGCAAGATCGCGGCCCAGCGCCTGCCTCCCCACCCCTATCCGCACGCGCGGGAAATCCTCTTCCCCGCCCAGGCAGGCGATGATGGAGCGCATGCCGTTGTGCGTGCCCGCGCTGCCATTTGCGCGAATACGAAGCGCGCCCGCCGCCAGCTCGATATCGTCATACAACACGATCAATTTTTGCGGCGGCAATTTATAATATGATAAAAGCCCTTGCACCGCCTCACCGCTGAGATTCATATACGTTTGCGGTTTTGCCAGCAACAGCTTTTCGCCGCCGTATGACCCTTCGCCAACCTCCGCGCGGCGCATGCGCTTCGTCATTCGGATCTGCAGGCGCTCCGCCAACACGTCCACGGCGCAGAAACCCGCGTTATGCCGTGAGCTGCGGTACGCGATACCGGGATTCCCCAAACCCACGATGAGATACATACGTTCTCCTTTCGTTTGCCTTGCAAACAGCAAAATTCCCTCACAAGACGGGATACCCGATCCTGTGAGGCGCAATCATTGCCGCAAAGACGGCCCCACACCCTGCCTGGAGGGATGATGGAGCGCTGCCTGCTGCCTTTATATGCCTTGCCGCGCGTCTTTATGCCGCGCCCGGAACGCGCGCCGCAGACCTGCCACAAGCAATTCCATAAGCGGATAGCACGCGGCCGCCATGCAGGCGTACATCCAAAGCATAGGGCCATTTGGCGGCAATGTCAATTCCAGCATGCGCCGCAATGCGATGGACAAGCCAAAAAACAGCGCCATCATGGTAAAAAACAGCATGCCGCGATAATTCATGAGCGGCAGGCACACGCGGAACAGCACGCACAGATTGGCCGTACCAGCCAAATAGACACATAATGTGTTGATTTGCGGGTAACTCAGGCCAAGCGTTTTACCTACGCTGCCCGCAATGACCAAATACAGAAAAACGATGAGTCCGCCGGGCAACGCCTTTTCCAATACATTTCGCAAAAAATTGCCTTCTATGCGCGTACGGTTTGCCTCCAGCGAAAGAAAAAACGAGGGGATCCCCACCGTAACAGAGCTTATCAGCGACAGCTGAACCGGCTGCAGCGGATATGCCAGCTGGAACAGTACGCTGCTGGCCGTCAGCAGGAACGAATAGATCGTCTTTACCAAAAATAGTGACGCGGTGCGCGTGATATTGTTTATGACACGCCTGCCTTCCATCACCGCGGCCGGCAGCGCGGAAAAATCGTTTGTCAGCAGCACCAGCTGCGCGATTTGCCGCGCGGCGTCACTGCCGTTAAACAGGGCTATGCTGCAATCTGCCTCCCGCAGGGCGAGCAAGTCATTCACGCCGTCGCCCGTCATTGCCACCGTATGGCCGCAGGCCTTCAGAGCCATGACAAGCTGCCTTTTCTGCATGGGCGATACGCGGCCAAACACCGTGTAATGCGCCGCCACATCACGCACTTCCTCCTCGCTCAACCCGGAAAGATCGATCAGCTTCTCTGCTCCCGGCACGCCCAAGCGCCGCGCGATATGCGAAGCTGTTTGGGGATTATCGCCTGTTATCAGCTTGACGCACACGCCTTCCCTCTGAAAAAACGCCAGTGTATCCTCCGCTTCCGGGCGAATTTCATCCTGCAGCAGCAGCAGGCACAGCGGCGTGAGCTCTTGCGTTTCCGGCGGCGGCGCGATTTCCGCCGCGGGCCCTTTGGAAAGCGCCAAAACGCGATAACCTTCCGAAAGCGCCCTGTTTGCCTCGGCTTGCAGCTCTTTTGGCAACGGGGCCGCAACAACCTCCGGCGCGCCCAGATATACGGTACCATCGCTGAAGCTGGCCGCGCTGTAGCGCCGCGCGGACGAAAAAGCCGTGATTGCTTTCGCTTTTTCCGCCCCGGCGACTATTTCTTTTTCTTTTATGTATGCCGCCAGAGCGCGCGCCGTTGGATTCGCTGCCGGCAACGCTGCCACGATGCTGCCCAGCCATGCTTCGGCCGCCGCCATTTCTTCCGGTTTTGCGGCTATCAATTTTGACACTTTGATGTTGCCTGTTGTCAATGTGCCCGTTTTGTCCAGGCATAGCATATCTACACGTGAGAGCATTTCGATGCAATGCGGCTGCTGCGCAAGCGTATTGCGGCGTCCCAATGTGATGACGCCCACCGAAAGCGAAATGGACGCAAGCAGCATCAGCCCCGCGGGAATCATGCCGATCATGGCGCCCGCCGCCTGTTCCACGCTGCTTTGCAGCGAATGCGACAGCGACACATATGCGCGCACAAACATGAGCAGGCCCAGCGGCAGCACAAGGATGCCCGTGCCGCGCACGATGATGCGCAACGAGCGCATAAGCTCGGACTTTGGCCGCTTATAGCGGCGTGCCTCCGCCGCCAGCGTGTGGGCATAACATTCCGCGCCAATACGCACGATACGCACCCGGCACGCGCCCGAAACCACCACGGAGCCGGAAAGCAACGCATCGCCCTGCTTTTTGAAAAGCGGCTCGCTTTCTCCGCTTAAAAGCGATTCGTCCGTTTCCACCGCGCCGCTGAGTATCACGCAATCCGCAGGGACCTGCTGCCCCAAGCCAAGCGCCACCACATCGTCCAGCACGATTTGTTCGCTCTTTATTTCTATTTCCTGGCCATCGCGCACCACGACCGCGCGCGGCGAATTCAGCAGCGACAACTTTTCAACAGCGCGCTTGCTTTTTAATTCCTGCACAATGCCTATGCACAAATTGCTGAGCACAACGCCCATGAATAATAGATTGTGATAGGAACCCACCCACACCAGCGCGATAAATATGGCAAACATAATGCCGTTAAACAGCGTGAATACATTTTCGTATACTATTTGCGCCACCGTGCGCGTTATGCTTTTGGGCGGCGCGTTTACAAGCCCCTTCGCCACACGCACGTTGACCTGCTCCGCCGTCAGGCCCCGCGACACATCCGGCGCAAAGCCCGTAGCCATGGACCGCTTATTCTTCCTTCTTTTTTTCCTTTGCGCCATTTACTCACCTTCAGCACATATCCAAACATTCATTTGCCTTCACCCATTTTAACACATAGCGCACGAATATGGCATATGTCAAAAATTTGCCGCAAGATGCCACAATTGTTTACGATTTTGCGTTGCATACGCCGCGTGAAATAGGTATAATGGACAAGGCCTTTCAGGCAAAATGACTTAAAATACTTGGATTTCGAATCGAGGGAACGGATATGAAAAGAAAAAAACTGCTCGCTGCGTTGCTGGCCATGGCGATGCTTTTGCCGTCGCTGGCGGGCTGTGCGGCAAACCCCGATGAAGTTTTGGGAATGGTGGGAGAAACACCCATTTACCGCTGGTTTTACCAGTCTAATTTTGTAAAACAATTGGAGCTGTATACGCAATATTCCGGTACAGACTTAACAAAGCCCGAAAATAAAACACAATTGGAAGAATATAAAAAAATGCGGCTTAACGACCTTGTTGGTGTTACGGCGCTTAAAGAAGAGGCTCGGGTACGCGGTTTAAATGAGCTGACCGCAGAAGAAGAAGCCACAATCGATCAACAATATATTGATTTTTACAATCAGTCCATCGCCGCTTACCAAGAGCAATTCGGCACCGATGACGCGGGCTTGAAGAAGGCCGAAAAGGCTTACGAAGAATTTATGGCGAAAAGCAGCCTGACGCCCGACCGCATTCGCGTTATGCTGCGCGATCAGTTTGTCATCAACAAGCTTGTGGCCATCGTAGTCGGCGAAACGGAGATCACCGAAGAAATACTGAAAGAAGCATATGAAAGCGACGTGAAAGCCGCCCAGGATGGCTGCGAACTCGACAAATCCTGGTTTGGCATGAACGTAGTTTCCCCCATCGTATACGCGCCCGAAGGATATCGCGAGACCGCCCGAATCTTTCTGAAATTTACGGCAAAGCAGGAGCTAAACCTTGCGACCGCCGCGAACGCTGCCGAAAAGGCGAACCAGGAATATGAAAGCGCCGTTATGCAGTATGGCTCGGAATCAGCTGAGGCCACACGTATGCAGCCTGCTTTGGATATGGCCAGGGAAAACTTTACAAAGGTGCTCGACAACTGCTATGCCGAGCTGACAAAAAGCATGGAAGTTATCCGCGACGAAGTGGCCGCCGGCGCTGATTTCCTGAAAACAATGGAAGAAAAAAGCGACGACGCGCATTTGATGGCCTACTTCGTGTGCGAAGGCTACTCCGACGAAAACATGGAACCCGCTTACTTGCAAGCCGCGCTGGCGCTGCAAAACGTGGGCGATATTTCCGAAGTTATTCAAATGGAAACAGGCGTGTGCATCATTCGCCTGATGAGCTTTGTGGAGCCCGGCGTACGCCCCTACGAAGAAGTAAAAGATGCCCTGCGCGACAAATTGATTAATGTCATCGCCTTGAATCAGCGTATTTCGCTTGAAGACGAGTTTGCCACGGACGCATTTGACAAGGGCATCGTCACCTTATACGAGGACAAGCTGAAATAACCCAATGCCCATTGGGAAATATATGCCACCGCTGCATCATGCAGCCGATTAAGAGCTATTAAGGAGAAGAACAACACATGAAAAAAACACTAAAAATAACGCTGGCAGCGCTGCTGTGCGCCCTGATGGCAGTATCCGCGCTTGGCTGCAGCCTTGTGAGCGTTAACGAAGACAAGGACATGGCCCAAATAATCGCTAAAATCGGCGACAAAGAACTCACCAAGGCCGAATATTTGGCCGAACTCAACTACACCATCCAAATGTACTCCATGTACGGCATGGATCTGCGCTCTTCGCCGAGCGACCTGGAAATGGTGAAAGACTCCATTTACGAAAACATGATCCAGTACGAAGTGCAGGTTTATAAGGCCAAAGAACTTGGCTTTGCCACCCTGACGGACGAAGAGAAGGCCGAGATTTCAACCCAAGTCGAAACAGAAGACAATGAAATATACGAAAGCGCCAAAACAGCAGCGGATACACGCGTGGCGGAAGACCCGGCGCTTAACCTCGAAGCAGAGATAGAAGCGCAGTATAAGGCGCTGACCATGCAGTATATCAACGAATCCTTAAACCGCGAAGAAATGAAAGCATGGCTGCAGGATTACTTCACAAACCAGCACGCCGCTGAAAAGCTGATGGACTCCATCTACGACCAAGTGAGCGTTACTGACGAAGAAGTGCGCGCGGCATACGACACGAAGCTGGCGGAAGACAAGGCCGCGATGGCGGAAACCCCCACCAGCTATAAAGAGGCGCAGGAGAATTTCGAACGCTACGGCGGCACTGCCCCCACCGTAGTCCCCACCGGCTATAAGCGCATCAAGGTTATCCAGATTACGCCGGAAGGCGCGCTGGACGCATCCTACACCGAAAAGGAAGGGCAGCTGGCCGTGCTTGAAGCCGAACTGGGCCAGCTTACGCTGAAAAACGACCCGAACGATACCACGCGCATCGACGCAATCAAAGCCGAACACGCCGCGCTGAAAACGGAACTCGACGCTTTGCTTACCGCCTATCTGGCGGACAGCAGAAAAGCCGCCGATGAAGCTTACGCAAAATTGCAGGCTTCCACCAGCTTTGATACCGTTATGAAAGAATACACGAAGGATGCCGATTTTGTCGATTACCCCATATTCGCCGAAAAGGGCAAGCTCATGTACCACGATACGGAAGTGGCCGACATGCCCGACGTCGTTAAGCAAGCGTTTCAAGCGCTGACCATAGGCGCCTACACCGGCATACTCGAAGACGACACCGGCCTGTATATCGTGCAGTATGTTGGCGACGAACCCGCAGGCGAACGCCCGTATGCCGACTTCGAAGAATCCCTGCGCGCCGATACGCTTGCCACCAAGCAATCCGAAGAATGGTCCAAGGTGCTTGAAGAATGGGCTAAGGACGAAAGCATTGTCAAACGGTTCCCTGACGTACTAAAAGACATCGTTATATAACAAACCGGCGGCGCAGGAAACACCTGCGCCGCTTTCTTTCCCTGCGCGCAGCAGCCTTGCCTGGCTTGCTGCCCTTTTGTTTATGCAGGTATCACGGACAGCGGCCGCGACATAGCCATCGCCGCCGTCAACATATATGCAGGAGAGATCATGAAGGGTATCAACAATAAAACGAAGCCGGATAATGCCGCCGTGTTCCCCTTTTGCCCCGAGCAGGTCACCATAACCGCCGGCGCGCGCACGGACGAGCTTTTTTTCAACTGGCTCACGGCACCCCCGTTTACCGATACGCGCGTGCGTTACCGCCCGACTGACATAGATTCTTGGACGTACGCTGAGGGCCACAATGCGTTGCACCGCCACGGGGATAATCCGCCGCTGCGCAGCCACAAGGCAAAACTGTGCGGGCTTTGCCCAAGTGCCACCTATGTTTACGAGATCGGCAGCGCGCAAAACGGCGGCGCTTGCTGGGCCGATCCCTCTATATTTATAGCACTGCCCGCAGACAGCGCTCCCGTTTCCCTTGCTTGCTTTTGCGACCTGCAGCCAAAATTATCACCCTATACGCAGGCGCTTCCTGCGACGATGCGCTACATGCTTGCCAACCAGCAAAAGCCGGATTTGCTCTTATTTACAGGCGATTTCATACGTCATGGCAGCTGCAATCAGGATTGGGCAGACTTTTTTTCGGCTATGGAGCCCTATTCCCGCTCTTACCCTGCCATTTTTATGCCCGGCAACCACGAGCAAAAAATGGACGATCCGTTTTACACACAGTTTGCCGCGCGCTTTTTCATGCACAACGGCTTTCCCGATACATTCGACGGCGTATCCATAGAACATATCACCGGTTGGTTCGAAGCCGGCGACGCCTGCATTGTGGTGATCGCCACCGTACTCTCCCCTGACCATCTTACCGATGCCTTTATTAAAGCGCAGCTGGACTGGGCGGAACGCATATTCACGCGATCCAAGAAAAAGTGGCGTATACTTGCCAGCCACGCCGGGCCGTACCTTATACACAAAGACGGCAGCCGCTATCGCCCGCTACTCAACGAGGGCTGTGACCGGCTGGGAGTGGATCTCTATTTGGACGGGCATGACCATATGTATATGCGCGGCACCGTGCGCCACAACACCAAAGCGGCCCCCGGCCAAGGCACCACGTATATCACGGGCGGCGTGATGGGATGGGATATATTCGACCGCTATGAGCAGGCCAACGACCCATATGTGGATGCGCATAACGATGCGCGTCGGCTTATGTTTAAACGCATACTGATATCTACCGAGCGGCTTTCCGTAGCCGTATATCAAAACCATTCAAAAATCCAAGATGATTTTTTAAAAATTGATTTTACCAATTGGGCGCTCGTGGATGAGCTGCACATACCACATAGCCTTTCCGAATAGGCACCCTTTAGCCATTGACCCGGCTTGTTTGCCACCTCTGCTGCTGCTCCACAGCGAATAACTGTTGCATGGCATTTCTAATTGGCCTATACTATGTATACGTCGCTTTTCGACAATGTTCAGCATTGTTTCCATCTATTTCCCCGCTTCCATGTCGTTTGGCACGATAACCGATAACGGATGCGACTATGAATGCAACCGCCCCGCCACAAAACAACAAATTTCCACCAGGCCTGCAAAAAGCCGTTCTTATCGGCGCGTCGGCCTTGCTTTGTTTGCTCATTTATGTAATCATCGGCTTGCAAAAACCCAATACGCCCGCCATCACCGTGCTTTCCCCTTCGCCGGCACCGCATGGCTCCTCGCCATATTCTTCTCCGACGCCGCTTGCCCCTACGCCAGCGCCCACCCCTGCGGGCGTCCGCGCAATCGTGCTTCTGGACCGCTACGCTGCCTCCGGCCTGCTCATCGGCGAATATGATGAGAGCACCAAACGCTGCACCGTGCAAATAACCAGCCTCGCGGGTGCCACGCCCGCGCCCGCCACCCCCACGCCGGAAGGGCTGCCTGCCCTGCCCACTCCGCCTCCGTATGGCGGCATGCTGGAATTTGTGGAGCGCGAAGGCTATGCGCGCGGCTTTATATTGGAACTGCCCGCCCTCAGCCCGCCCAGCTTCACCGGAAAACCGGATAGCCTTTTTGAAGAGGGCATACGGGCAGGCCAGCAATTAAAATACGAACGCGAAAGCCAGGCACAGATGGATCTCATACACACTGTGCTGACCGACACGCTGGCCGCGCTCGACCAAAAAGGCAATGTTTCCGCCTCCGTCGTTCTGCTCTGGGAATCGGGCGCCGATTCCCTGCTGAAAGGCGGCGAAAACTATACCAATCAGGCCGGCCCCTTTACATTCACCGCCATGCGCTCCCGTTCCGGCGCGCTCATGGTATCCCTCACCTTATGAAGCGCCTTTCTTTTTACCCACGCCCGCTTCCGCTTGCCGCGCTCGGGCTTGGTTTAGGCGTGCTTGCCGGACGCGCTTTGTTGTTTCCTTTTGCGTATTATGTGGCACTGTGCGCAGGTTTGCTGGCGCTCGTCTTTCGCGCGCTGCGCATACCTGCGCTGCCGCTCGCATTGCTTTTTCTGTCTGTTGGCCTCGCGCGCGTACAGCTTGCTTACCCTGCATTGCCAGCCCCTGCCGAACACTGCCAGCTTTCCGGCAAAATTTGCGATATGCCCGGGGAAACCGAATATGGCTGGCAGCTTACGCTTTCCGATGCCGCAAAGGATGGGCAAGCCATCGACGGCCATGTGCTGCTCACCATCCCATCCGTCGGCGAATTACCCGCCTTCGCTTACGGACAGCGCATCGAGCTGCCCGCGCGCCTTTCTTTACCCGCCGGTAAACGCGCGCCCCAACAAATGGACTCCCGCTTTTATTATTTTTCGCAGGGGATCACTTGCACGGCCTATGCGCGGGATACTGGGCAAATACGCCTGCGCGAAGAACCTATCGGCTTTTTAGGACAACTTTTCGCCCTGCGCGCTTGGAGCACACAGGCGCTCATCGATATGATCGGGCTGGAAAATGGCTCTATCGCCGCCGCCATGGTGGCGGGGGATACTTCCTTTATACCGGAGGATGCCCTTTTTGCCTTTCGCGCTTCTGGCATTGCGCATTTGCTGGCCGTTTCGGGCTTACATGTGGGCATGCTGGCCGGCATGCTCCTGTTTTTGCTTCGCAAAGCGAGGCCCCTGCCACAGCTATGTGCGATCGCCGCCGCGCTTTTTATCTACTGCTTATTTACCGCGCTTTCGCCTTCCACGTTGCGCGCGAGCGTTATGGCGCTTTGCCTGCTTTTCGCGCGTACCGTTCACCGGCGAAACGACAGCCTTTCCGCCCTGGCTCTTGCCTTTTTGCTGCTCGTGCTTGTTTCTCCCTTTTCGCTATTTTCTGTCGGCTTTCAGCTTTCCTTCTCCGTGGTGCTTGGCATATTGCTTTTGCAGCCTGTTTTGCAGCGTGCTTTCTCACGCCTGCCCAACGAATTTGCTTCGGCGCTTTCCCTTCCCATTTCCGGGCAGATCGCTTCGGGGCCCGTTACCGCCGCGTATTTTGGACGGCTTCCCGTTTTGGGCGTGTTCGCCAATTTGCTTGCCGTTCCGCTGGCCGCTTTCGTGCTCTTTCCCGCCATCGTGAGCCTGCCCTTATACGCGGTCTGTGCGCAGCTTGGGACACTCGTTGCCACCGTTTCCTCGCTTGCCCTTACTCTTATCCGCTCGGCCGCCTCGTTTGCCGCCGCAATCGACGCCATACATATCCCCGCCCCCAACCTGCTTGCCGGTGTTTTATACTTTTCAGCGCTGGCCTTTCTCTCCCCTTATTGCCGCGGCGCACTTAGAAAGAAATGGCGCGCTGCCGCTTTGTGCCTCGCCTGCTCCCTGCTCGTATGGGCCGCCCCGCTGCTTGTACGCCTTTCCCCGCATATCACCGTATTGGACGTAAAGCCCGGATATGTTGTGCATACGCATATGTCCGGCGACGACCACCTGCTTATCAGCCGTTCCCTTTCGGGCGATCCCTTTTTCCGAACCCTGCAACAAACGGGCAATCCGAGCGCCGCAACGCCACCCGCTTCCAGCGCAGGCAAAGCTGTGCTGCGCTATGCGGAATATCATGCCCTTTCACGCGTGCAAGTTGAGTTTTGCAACGATTCCGGCGTTGATTTACAGTTTTATGATACCGCGTTATTCGTTCACCCGGACTTTATAGTGGACGGCACGCTGCGCTATGACCGCTCGCTTGCGGGCGAGATCATGTTTTCTTATTCTTTCGGGAGGCTTCGTGCCCGTTTGTATGCGCAGGAAGCGAAATATGATATACTCATGCAATATGGGCGACGATGAGTGAAACGCCAGCAAGCGCAGCGCAAATGGCGGATATTGTTTACTCTTTGATGCTTAGTGGCCGTTAGGAGAACACATGGATCATAACGCTTTTTTCTCGCTTCTCGCGCAAAAGAAGGCCTGTGGCCTCTTCCTTTTTCACGGGCCGGAAGAATATATTAAGCAACGCGCGGCGCGTCAGGCGGCGGAACTTTGCGACGAAACGTACCGCGATTTTAATGTGCAACTGTTTGACAAGCCTTCCGCCGACATAGTACGCGCCGCGGCGGAAACGCTTCCTTTTTTCTGCGATTGCCGCATAGTGATTTGCTATGACATGCCCGAGGCGGAAGTGAAAGCGCTGCTGACAAGCGTTCCCTTTCCAGATACCACATTGCTGATACTGTATATGCGTAAAAAATGCCCGCCCGCGCTGCTAAAAAGCGTGCAGGCGAACGGGCGCGACGTGCTGTTTGACGCACTCAACGAACAGGATGCCATGCGCTTTGTGCTCGACCGAGCCGAGAAGCGCGGCGTAAAGCTGGAAAAACGCGTAGCCTCGCTTTTGGTGGATATGGTCGGCACGGAAGTCCACACGCTGCACAACGAGCTGAACAAGGCCATCGACTACGCAAATGGCGCGCCCCTTTCGGAGGACAGCCTTTGCGCCATCGTTACGCCGCAGTTAGACTACCAGCGTTTTGGCATGATGGACAGCTTTGTCAGCGGGCAGACCGCCGAAGCTTTGCGCGCCTATGCTACCATGTTACGGGATAATACCGAAAGCGTATTTGGCCTCGCTTACTTTTTCACCGGGCAATGCAAAAACATGCTCATGGCGCGCCTGCTGCTCGACAGCGGCGTGCGCGAACGCGACATCGAATCGCGCCTGCACCTGTACAGCAAACCTGCCCGCGTGGCCATATGGGGCGCAAGGCGCATGGATACCGGCCGCCTGCGCGAGGCCGTGCAAGCCTTTTCCTCCGTGGATTACGAGCAGGTGAGCGGGCGTGCCCCCGGCGAACGCATGCTGACCGCCGCTCTGCTTACTTATCTTGCGTAATATCCGGTTTTGCCTGCTTCCGCGCCTTTACTTTTTAAGCATCTGGCTCATGATGGCGCGCGCCCGCTGCTGCTGTTCCGCGCTGAGGAAGGGCGCCATCGTGTTTAACACGCTTTCTACACGGCCGCTGTCGAGATTCCCCGCGCTGCTTTCGCGCGATGTCACCCGCGCAAGCTCTTCCATTAATTCCGCCTCGCTTTTGTTTTGATACTGCGCCACCATGTCTTGCGCGTTTTGCATGGTATTCGGATCTATTTCCTTTGCTATTTGTTCCACATTCCGGGGATTGTTCTTTAAGCTTCTCAAGTCCCTTTGCATAGCAACGCCCCTTTTCATTATTTAGAGTCCAAATACTATATGCGCGCAAAGCACTTATCGTGCACAATGCGCCATGTTTCGCATATGATGTAATAGCCTAAACAACAGAATCGGAGGGAATCGTATGCCCAAATACACGCCGCAATCTTTGCCCCTTG